>JBHAEV010000092.1:0-26721 GCA_041855735.1 Lachnospiraceae bacterium | reverse complement strand
CTTGTCCGAAGCGATCCATGTCATTCATGACCGCTTTGAACAAGCCTGTTTTTACCTAATCTGTTTTCCCGCCGACCGCCATCCGACGCAGCATCCTGCCTCCATGGTTCTTCAGCCATGCAGACTGCGTTTTATAATCCGGCAAAACCTTCTGTACTTCCTCCCAAAACGCTTTGGAATGATTCATCTGCTTTCGATGACACAGCTCATGCACAATGACATAATCGATCACGGCAGGAGGAGTCAGCATCAGCAAACAGTTGAAATTCAGATTCCCTTTGCCGCTGCAGCTTCCCCAGCGGGTTTTCTGATTTCGGATGGTGATCCTCCCATAGCCTACGCCCATCAATTTTGAATAATAAGCGACTCTTCGGGGAATGTACTCCAATGCCTTATCCGCCAGCTCCTTGATCTGAAACCGGGTAAGCAAGACAGCATTGTCCTTCTCCTCCTCAAAACCGCTTGCGCTATAACAATGCACTTTCATCTTACCTCCTCTTTGCTTCTTTATGGGATTCTCCACCTTGCAGGAGCTCTCTCTGTTCAGAAGCTCTTTTCATAAGAATACCATAATTGGTCAAAAAATAAAACCACAGTCCGGTTTGAATCGTTCCAAGGCATCGAACTATTGTGTTTACACCCTGTACTCCGCGGCAAATGCTCTGATCCGTTCCAGTCTCTCCCTCGAAATATCGGCAGAAATCGTGCAGTCCGCACCGAGAGCCACACCCCTTGTGCCCGTCTCATCAAGGATTTGATGCACTTCCTTGCGAAGCTCCGCCTCCGAGCCATTGTACAGCACGGAGTCCGGTCCATTGTCAAAGCCTCCGAGCACCGGTTTTCCGTTGAATATCTCCTTTCCCTTTGCAAGCGAAACATTCTCCGAATAAATCGCCCAGTTAAATGCATTCACCGGATAATCCCTGTACCATGACAGTTCATTTTTATATTTTCCATATCCGCAAATGTGTAGGATCACTTTGTCGGTAAAGGAATTGATCCAATGCAATACATCCAAATCCAGTGGTTCCACCAGTCTTTGGTGCGTCGGATGATCAAAGGACGGATCCTGAACACTTTGCACACTGTAATAAATTCCGTCTATCTTTGTTTCTTCAAACAATCTTCTGATCAGAATTTTGGTATCCTTTGCAATGGCACCGGCCGCGGCGATCATCACGTTTGGAGCCTCTTGAAACAGTCGGACGAATTTCGAGAAATCCTCATCAAATTCCTCAAACCGAAGCCGAATGTATTGCAAAGGTGAAAAAATATTGTAAAACTTGTAAACATCCCGATCCGTATTGTCACAGATATCCTTTACATATTCGATCTGCTTTTGAATCCAGGAATGCTCCTCTCCGACGGAAGTGATCTTTTTTAGATCCTCCACGCTTTCGATCTCTCTCGCGCACACCGAAGGATGCCCGAAAAAACCGTCGGACATGATCTTCACCAGATCCGGCTTCACCTCTTCAATATACTTTTTCTGTTCGTTTAACACCGTTCGGTAGATTTCAGGCTTGTCGCCGTGATAATGGTCATGAAAGGATACAAAATGGTGCCAAAAAGCAACCGGAACTCTCGACGGCGTTTTGTTTGCCAGTAAATCATCTATTAATTGTTTTCGATCCATATTTTTCCTCCTTGGCGGGATCACCGCCTGCCGCGGATTCGCACCGTTCATCGTTTTTATTTCATTCAGGCAATCCGCTTTTTTCACTGCTTTATTTTCCGGCAGTGGATCCTCTTCCTTCAGCGCTTTATTTTCCGGCAGTGGATCCGCTTCCTTCAGCTCTTTATTTTCCGGCAATGAATCCGCTTCCTTCAGCTCTTTATTTTCCGGCAGCAAATTCATTTCCATCATCCGATTCCTTTTTTTGATTGGACCGATCTCTTACACATTTTGAAATCCAGTGTATCCGTTTGTCATCAATGGCATTGGGGATGGAACAATCCGCCCCCAGCACAAATCCCCGGTAACCGTTTTCTTTGACGAGCCGATGCACAAATTGTTCGATTTCCTGCTTTCTTCCGGTATCGATCAGCGTGTCCGGATTATTGTCGAATCCGCCCAGCACGCATTTGCCCTTAAAAAACCTTTTCCCTTCGGAAAGTGAAAGCCCTTCCGTAAATGTCGCCCAGTTGTAGGCCTTGCTTTCATAATCCGAATAAAATTCCAGATTGTTTTTATGATGTGCATATCCGCAAATATGCAGAATATTGTAATCGCTGTATCGATTTGCCAGCTTCAAAAGCGGCAGCTCGGTCGGCTTGATCAGAGCATCATACACCGTTTTATTGTAAATCCTGCTCTGAATGTTTTGCACGCAGTAATAGATTCCGTCCAGCCTCGTTTCGGTAAACAGTCTTTTCACGAGTATTTCCAGATCCTTTTGGATCTCACCGGCCGCATGGCTGAGCTCTTTTGGAAAATGCTCCGCAAGATATACAAAGCGTCGGAAATCCATATCATAAAACTCCAGTCGAATCCGAATGACCTGCACCGGTGCAAAAACATTGTAAAACGTCATGACCTTATCTCCGAATAAATCCACCAATTTCTTCACATGCTCCACCTGCCTGGTGATCCACGGATGATCCGCACCGATGCATTTTATATTCCGCAGGTCCTCTCCGGTTTCCAATCTGCTCTCCATGACCGGCGGATATCCCATAAACCCTTCGTTCATCAGCTTCATCATATCGGGATTTACGGTCCGAAAATATTGCAAATGTCCGTCTATGGCACGTTGCAGAATTTCAGGATTTTCCAGGCCTTGAAACTGTTCCTTCCCCAAAATAAAATGATGCCAAAATCCTATCAAAACACGATGATTTTCCTGATTGTCAAAGGCTCTTTTCAACAAACGTCTTCTGTCTTCGGACATTTTTCCTCCATTCTGCCCCTGTGTCGTTTTTCATTTCCAAAACGGCAAATATACACCCTTTCGCCATGTTATCCCAAGCCCAGATATGCCCGCTTTACAGCCGGATTATCGGCAACCTCCTTGGCATCTCCGCTTAAAGTAACCACGCCGTTCTCCATCACATACGCACGGTCCGACGCCGCCAAAGCCATGTTCGCATTCTGTTCGATCAGCAGAATGGTCACGCCCTGTTTGTTGATCTCACGGATCATTTCAAAGATCATTGCCACCAGATTCGGTGCCAGTCCAAGCGATGGTTCGTCGAGAAACAGCATCTTCGGCTCCGACATCAAGGCTCGTCCCACCGCCAGCATCTGCTGCTCTCCGCCGGAAAGCGTACCGGCCTGCTGGCGAATCCTTTCCTTTAATCTCGGAAACAGATCGTAGACCCTTTCAAATCCCGCCCGAATCCTTGCGGGATGCTTTAAAACATATGCCCCGATCCGCAGATTTTCCTCCACGGTCAGATCCGGAAACACCTCCCTGCCCTCCGGCGAAATTCCGACCCCCAGCTTCGTCAGCTTAAACGGCGCAATATTTGTAATGTCCTTTCGGTTCAAAAACACCCTTCCCCTTGAAGACCTCACCACACCGGTTATGCTGTTTAATAGCGTACTTTTTCCCGCACCATTGCTGCCGATCAGGGAAACGATCTCACCTTGTCTGACTTCCAGACTGATTCCTTGAAGAGCATGGATCGCCCCATAATACGTATGTAGATCCTGAACGCTAAGCACACACACCTCCCAGATAGGCTTCAATAACCTGATTATTGTTTGCAATTTCCGACGGCAGACCGTTTGCGATCGGTTTTCCGTGATCGATCACATAGATCCTGTCCGAAACATTCATCACAACGCTCATATCATGTTCGATCATCAAGATCGTATAGTCTCTTTGCGTCAGATGCCTGATAAATTCCATCAATTCGCCGGATTCCTGCGGATTCATTCCCGCTGCCGGTTCATCCAGCAGAATCAATTCCGCACCGGTCGCAATGGCACGTGCAATCTCAAGCTTTCTTTGCTCCCCGTAGGGCAGCTCCGACGCATAATCATTTCTGCGATGATCAAGCCCGATGGACTTCAGCAATTCAATCGCCTCCAGCACCTTCTCATCCTCTTCCGCCCGGAATCGCGCGGTTTTGAAAATGGAATCGAAAAACGAATACCCGGTTTTGATATGCGCGCCGACCAGAACATTTTCAATAACCCTCATGTCATGAAAAAGACGGATGTTTTGAAAGGTCCGGGAAATCCCCCTTGCAACAATGTCCGGGGAACTTGCATTTTGAATCTCCTCCCCCTTGAATACAATGCTGCCGGCATCCACCTCATACATTCCGGTAAGCAGATTAAACACCGTGGTCTTTCCTGCACCGTTCGGTCCGATGATGCTGACGATCTCTCCCCTGTTCACCTCAATGTCCACGCCATCCACCGCAACGATTCCGCCGAACCTCTTGGTGATGTTGTTCACCTGTAAAATCGATACCTTCTCGCTCATCTCAAACACCTCCTGCTTTCCGGACTCGGATCTGCCCCTCCTCATCCATTTCCCGGACTCTTTGTCTTACATTCCCGGAGATTGCAAAGGGCAGACCGGATTTCCAGCCCAATAGCCCCTGCGGGCAAAAGCGCATCATGACAACCAGGATCACACCATACAACACAAAGCGGTATTCCATCAAAAATCTGGACATCTCGGGAAATGCGATCAGGATCGCTGCCCCGGCAAACATTCCACGTATCGTGCCCATTCCGCCGAGTATCACGATGCTCAGCATCATGGTTGACACATCAAAATTAAAGGTATTCGGGTCAATGTAGCTGATCAATGTCGCATACAGTATTCCGCCCATGGCACAAACCACCGCCGACAGTGAGAATGCTAGGATCTTAAACCGGGTAATGTCAATCCCCATCATTTTGGCCGCCAGCTCATCGGCCTTGACCGCCCGAAGCGCTCTTCCGGTTCGGGATTGATACAATGCATGGCAAAACAGCGAAGCCAGGATCACAAACACCAGCATCAAAAAATACAGACCATAATTGGAGATGGTAAATGTGTAGCCGAACAAGGACGGCTTCGGAATGTTCTTGATTCCAAGCGTTCCATTTGTTACACTTGTCCGATTCATTGCGATCATTTTCACGATTTCACCAAAGCCCAGAGTAATGATCGAAAGATATGTGCCGCTCACCCGCAGCGTCGGCAATCCGAGCAAGACGCCGACCATGCCGGCAACCGACATTCCCGCCACAAGGGCGAGGAAGAAATTGACCTGAAGCCGTGTCATCAGAATGGATGCCGTGTAAGCACCGATGGTCACGAAGCCGGCATGTCCAAGGGATACCAGCCCGGTATAGCCCGTTAAAATATTCAGACCCAATCCCAGAATAACGTAGGCACCGATTTTCACGATTACCGTCAACAAATACCGATCCCGCAGCAAAAAAGGCAATGCTGTAAAGATGCCCGTGGCAAGCGCCAAAAGCAAGTGCCTGTTCGCGTGGATCCATTCTTCCGATTTATTGAGTAAGCCGCTGTTTTTCTCCATTTTATACCTTATTTACTCCTTTTCTGCCAAACAGACCATGCGGTCTTACGATCAGCACAATGATCAATATGATGAATGCCACCGAATCCCTGTACGCGGAGCCGAAAATTGTGGCTGCCATGCTCTCCGACATTCCGACTGCCAAACCGCCGAGCATTGCCCCGGGCAGGCTCCCGATCCCACCGAGCACCGCCGCCGCAAAGGCTTTCAGTCCGGCCATAAACCCCATACCCGGATATACGATCCGGTAATAGCTTCCGATCAACGCCCCGGCAATCGCAGCCGAAACCCCCGCCAGAAAAAAGGTGAACGATATGATGAAGTTTACATTGATCCCCATCCGGTTTGCCGTTTTTGCATTTTGCTCACAGGCTCTCATCGCCAATCCGATCCCGGTTTTGAACACAAGAAGCAGAAAAATCCCCATCAGCGCCAGCGAAACCACGCAGATCATGATCTGCGTCATCGAAATCGAAAGCTCTCCGATCGCCACACTGTTGTCGCTGAAGACAGAATCAAAATTCCTTTTCTCGGAACCATTGAATACAATGAGCAGATTCGTGATGATGTTCGAGATTCCGATGGTCGTGATCAAGGACGCGATCGGCGGCGATTTTTTGATCCGCAGGGGCTCCAGCGACACCTTGTCAATGAGCATCCCAAGTATTCCGGTCAAAAGCATGGCAGCTGCAATGCCGGGAATCACTCCGAACTGCATTCCGATGAATATCATCGCCATTTTGGCGCCGAAAGCATAGATCGCACCATGGGAAAAATTGACCAGCCTCAGTATTCCGAATACCAGAGAATACCCTACGGCAATCAATGCATATGCCATTCCCAGTGTAAAGCCGTTAAAAAGTTGTTGAACCAGCATTTGCTCCCCCTTCACTCTCCATCTCGGAAGTCGAAACTTCAGATGTTCTAATCCATCCTCACGAATTTGCCGTCCTTAATGGTCACCTTGATAAAGTCCTTGTCCACATCTCCATTGGCATCAAATTTCGTTGTTCCCGTTACACCCTCGTATTCGATCTGCGCAATCTTTTCCCGTACCGCTGCCGAATCCGTGGTTCCCGCTTCCGAAATCGCCGTCAGCAAAATCCCCACCGAATCATAGGCCTGTGAAGACAGTGCGGACGGCGGATTGCCATATGCCTTCGTATAACGCTCCACATAGGACTGAATCTCGGGATCTTCGGAATCCCCAAAGAAGATCACGGGAAAGCTCACCCCTTCCACCGCTTCTTTGCCAAGCTCCAACAGCTGCTGGCTGTAGGCATTGGAAAAACCGACAATTTCAATGTCCGGATTGATCTGCTTGTATTGTCTGGCAACCGGAGCCACCAGATTGTACATTCCTGCGGCAATGATCACATCCGCGCCGGCTTCATCCAGTTTCGTGATGGCGGAGGTATAATCATCCGATCCCTCCATCACCTCCTCGTGAGCCACGACCGTGGCATCGGTTTTGGCAACGAGATCCTTAATGATCCCCGAGGTATTGGTGCCCCAATCCGTTTTGATGGAAATAATCCCGATCTTCTTCTTACCAAGCGTATTGACTGCAATATCCACACTTGCGGCTCCCTCCTTGGAGATGATGGTATTGTTTCTGAAAATATAATCTCCGATGCCCGAATAATCCGGATGCGATGCGGACGGAGAAATCTCAATGATTTGGTTTTCCTGATAGATCGGCGCCGCCGTCATGCTCACTCCGGATGAAAAATGACCGATCACGCCGACCACCTGCTTCTCCGAGGCAATTTTTCCGGCAATGGTCACCGCCTCTTCGGACGTATTCTTGTCATCGTACGGAAGAATTTCGATCTGTCTGCCCAATACGCCTCCCTTTTCATTCCACTCCTGCGCCTTGAGCCGGGCCGCATCATAAAATCCCAGGCCATACTCCGAATTGTCGCCTGTCATCGGAGCCGCCACCGCTATTTTAATCGTGTCCGTTGCATTGCTCCCCGCTTGCTGTCCGGCACTGCATCCTGCCAGAATCCCCGCTGCTAACAAACTTGCCAGTACCCGTACAAAACCCGTTTTTTTCATGTCTTCTCCTTTGCGAATCTCGTATTATGATTTCATTCTTTGCTTTTTTCCCATTCTGTTCGTTGAGAAATTTCATACCCTTAAGCTCTGAAATGACATCTCCTCTGTCTGAGATATGCATAGAGCATAATACCTATTAACATACTTGTCAAGTAGGTTAATAGGTATTCGCTTTGTTTTTTTACACATACAATCTGTCGTCTATGCAGAAGAAATCATCCCTGTCATGGATTTTACAGAACGTTTAATCTCCTCTATCCCTGAAAAGTGTTTTAAAATGATCCGCTACAGCGCTCTTTACGCCCTAACCGTAAGATCGACAGCATGTGCGCCATGCCATATCCCGCGAAAAGCGCCGCTTCTAAAGAAAAAAAAGCTGTGAAAGAACATTGTTCTCTCACAGCCCGTGCCTGAAACCGAACCTTGGCACAGCGGTTTCCCGCAGGTTTTTTGCAGGTTTCTATTTTCCATATCTTCTCTTGACCTTAAACTTTAACAGATACACAATAAGGAATAATCTCATAATCCATAACCTTAAACATTAACCGATTCCGTAAATAAGCAATTTGCTTAACATTATAAACCTGCACGGATTTGCGGCAGTCGCTTAGATTTCCACCTCAAATTCCACCGTCTGATTGTATTTATCCAAAGCCATCTGCATTTCCAGCACCATCCCGGAAACTCTCTCATACTCACGCTTGATCAGATCCGGATCAAAATTGATGTACTCATATTCCGGCACGATGTTTCGCGAATTATAAGTGCTTTGCGCCGTTCTGGTCTTCGGCAGCTGTTTGCGCATCGTGTCCAAAATGGCTTTCCGATTGTTAAGCTGCGCCATTTTGATCAGAATGCTGTCCACGCTCATTTCGATATCTCCGACCGGCACTTTCGCTGTGGCATTGGACAGATTCAAGGCGTGTTTGATGATCGCGATCTTCTCATCGATCCTTTCGATCATGGCGCTTACCTCGGAATAATCGTACTCCGGAATCACGGGTTCTTCATTGACAGCCGCAACATAGGTACAGGAGGTTCGCTCCTTGTTTTCCCAGAACAGCTTATCCTCTTCCAGACTCCGGATCAGTTTGCTTGCATATGCGGAAGTTATTTTCTTCATATTTTCCTGCCTCCATTTCATTCACTATAAATACAGTATAATGCATTCGAAGCCATTCGTCACGTGATCTTTGGAAAACCGCAATTTCACTTTTTGTTTCGCCCCTGCCTTCGTATAATCGGATCCGTCTGTTCCGGATTATATACAACCACAGGTATGGTTTGATTTAAATAAACAAGTTCATATCGGATCTGTCACTGTCTTCCAGCATCGCAGCCACCCCGCCGATTTCAACACCGTCGATCAATTCTTCCACCCGAATGCCCATGACATCCATAGACATCTGGCAGGCTGTAAATTTCACCCCGGCAGCTTTCGCCTGTGCGATCAACTCCTCCAGCGAATACACATTTTGCTTCTTCATTACCGAGCGGATCATTGCCGCTCCCATGCCGAACAGATTCATCTTCGACAAGCCCAGTTTTTTGCTTCCTCTTGGCATCATGCTTCCGAACATTTTTGAAATCAGATCCTTTTTTACCGGAGACGATTGACCTTTACGTAAAATATTCAAGCCCCAGAATGTAAAGAACATGTTGACCCGATTGCCCATGGCTGCCGCACCGGTCGCGATAATGAACGAAGCAATCGCCTTATCCAGGTCCCCACTGAACACGATCATGGTCTTTTCCTTTTTACATGGCGATGCAGGCAATACTTGATTTTTGCCATCCGATCTCTTTCGGACGGTGGCAAAAAACTTTCCGTTTTGCGCATTTTTCTCAATGAGCTCATTGCCGGTACTGTTTGCCCAGCTGCTGATGTCCTTGTAAAAACCCGGATCGGTTGAAACGACTCTTAATACTTCCCCATGATTCAGACGATCGATTGCCCGGGAAACTTCAACAATCGGGCCGGGACAGCAAAGTCCGCAGACATCAAGGTCCATCGGGGTACCGCTTTTCTCCGTCAGCCGGAAGCCACTGTCATCCACTTGCTCCGTCGTGGTTTTTCCCGGCCGATTCTTCCCGATCACATCTTCGATCGGATGCTGCTGTACATAAGTTCGATGTCCTCCCATCAAATTTTTTACATTGAATCCGTTCTGTTTTAAGATCCGGCTTGCAATATACCCTCGCAGGCCAATGGCACAATAGACGATGTACATTTTGCTTTTGTCAAGTTCCGCCAATTTGGAACGAATCCGGGCAAGAGGAATGCCGACCGAGTCCGGAATATATCCCGTAGAACGCTCGATCGGCTCGCGTACGTCAATGACCACTGTGTCATCGGACAAGCTTTTCAGCTCCTCCACCCTTGCCACATCAACCAAGCCCTGCAGCTGATTCGTTGCCGCATAGCCCGCCATATTGACCGGATCCTTTGCCGAGGAATATGGCGGAGCGTATGCGAGTTCGAGCTTTGTCAGATCCTCCACACCTGCCCCAAAGCGAATCGAAGCAGCAATGACATCTATGCGCTTATCCACGCCGTCACATCCGATAATTTGTGATCCGAGCACCTTGCCGTCTGTGCCGAAAATCAATTTCAAGGTCATTGTTGCCGCATCCGGATAATAGCCGGCATGAGAATTGGAATGAATCAGTGTGACACGATAATCCCGACCATATTCTCTGCCCTCTCTTTGAAGCGTTTTTTCATTCACTCCCGTTGCCGCCACCGTCAGATCGAAGATTTTAGCGATGCTGGTTCCCTGTGTTCCTTGATAGGCTTCCTTTTCTCCAAAAATAATATTGTCCGCAGCTATTCTCCCCTGCTTGTTTGCCGGTCCGGCAAGCGGAACCATCGTGCGATGTCCCATTATGAAATCTTCCACCTCAATCATATCTCCCACCGCATAAATACTCGGATCGGACGTCCTCAAATACTCATCGACAATAACCCCTCCGCGTTGGTTTACCTTCAAGCCCGCTGTTTTTGCAAGCTCACTGTTCGGACGAATCCCAATCGACAAAATCACCATATCCGTCGCGATTTCACGACCGTCTTCCAAAACCATTGTTGAATGTTCATCCGTATGACGAATCTTTGATACACCATTTTCCAGAATCAAGTCAATGCCTTTTTCCCGCAAATGATTGTGTACGATCTGTGCCATATCATAATCCATTGGCGCCATTACCTGATTCGCTTTTTCAACAACCGTCACCGCAATTCCTCGATGCGAAAGATTTTCCGCCATCTCAAGTCCGATAAACCCGCCGCCGATTATCACTGCACGCTTCACATTTTTTTCATTGATAAAATAATACACTCTATCCGTATCCGGAATATTCCAAAGTGTAAACACATTCTTGCCATCAAACCCTTCCACAGGCGGCTTTATCGGGCTCGATCCGGTCGACAGCAGCAGATAATCATAAGGAAGTTCGTAGCTTTCCTGCGTTCTCAGGTCTTTGACCATGACTGACTTCTTTTCACGACAGATCTCCGTCACCTCGCTCCGTACACGTATATCTACATCGTATTTTCCCATGATCGCTTCCGGCGTCGATACAAAAAGCGCATTTCTGTTTTGAATAACACCGCCGATATAATACGGCAATCCGCAATTTGCAAAAGACACATATTCGCCGCGTTCCAACAACACGATCTTTGCCTTCTCATCCAATCTTCTAAGTCTTGCAATCGCCGTCGCTCCCCCCGCAACGCCTCCGACAATCACGATTCTCTTACTCATTTCAAACCTCCGTAAACTGTATACTTTTTCTCAATTCATTCCTTACAGGCAATCCTGCCCCTCTTTTATCCTGCTCCGATTCTCACTTTTTTTCATCTTTGGGGAACAGCACCTTCACGATCCGAATCATGTCTTCATCCACCAAACTGTAATAGGCTTCCGCCCCCTGCTTTTTCACTTCGACAATTCCCAAATCTCGAAGCTTGCCCAGGTGCTGCGACACACCCGATTGCGAGATCCCCATACAATTCGAAAAATACCCGACATTGCAGCTTCCTTCCATATAGAGCTTTTTGACGATGCACAGCCTTGCCGGATGCGATACCGCTTTCAGCAAATTGGAAAGCGAAATCAGACGCAGTTCATCCCTGCCGTATTCCCTTGGTTCCATGCTTTGTTCGATGTTTTGTTCCATTCTCTCTCCCGTTCTCCTTTCTAAAAGTCATTCTGTGATATCCGAATATTAAAACATTCAAATATCTTAATATATTGATATATTAAATACAAATCGCTATATTGTCAACCAAAAAATGGAGAGGATCACTCCTCTCCAAAAAACCAAGCTCTGTCTGCAATCCGGCAGACGAAGTCCTATCGGTCCAAAGTCTCTGCCGCTTCCCTCAAATGCTTGATGATCGGCAAATGCTGCGGGCATACGGATTCACAATGTCCGCATGCGATACAGTCCGCCGCCTTTCCAAAACGGTTTGTAATTCCCTTGTAAAAATTCTTGGAACGCCAATCATCGGGATGTCTGCGAAGGGAATTCATTGTGCGAAACACATCCGGAATGCTGATGCTCTTCGGGCAGCCGGGAACACAGTACCGGCATGACGTACATCCGATCTGCGGGATGCTGAGCAGCTTACGGGTAACATCATCAATGATAGTCAGCTCTTCTTCGGACAATGGCTCGAAATCCGTAAAAGTCTTGATATTGTCAAGAACCTGTTCCTCATTGGACATACCGGACAAAATCGTCATGATCCCCGGAAGGGAACCGACAAAGCGAAACGCCCATGAAGCAACGGAATCATCCGGTCTCTTTGCCTTAAAGCCTGCCTCGATCTCCGGCTCCATGCTTGCCAGCATACCGCCCCTTACCGGCTCCATGACAATAATCGGTATATTTCTTCCATACACAATATCGTACAGCCTTTGGGAGCGGACAACCGGATTGGTCCTGTCCAGATATTTGAGTTGTATCAGCACAAATTCCGCCTCAGGGTGTGTATCCAGGACCTCTTCCAAAAGCTCCGGACTGCCGTGGAAGGAAAAGCCGAAATGCTTGATTTTTCCCTGTGCCTTCTTTTTCATTCCCCACTGAAAACAGTCGTATTTCACATAGGTATCAAAATTTGATCCGTCCTCGATCGAATGAAGCAGATAAAAATCAAAATACTCTGCGCCGGTTCTCTCAAGCTGTTCGTTGAAAATTCTTTCGATATCACGCTCCTCTTTGATCTCCCATGCCGGCATCTTTGTCGCCAGCATGAAACTGTCCCTCGGATAGCGCTTCACGATCGCTTCCCTTGCGATCGATTCCGATTTTCCTCCATGATAGATGTAAGCCGTATCAAAATATCGCTGCTCCATTTTCATGTAGTGATCCACCATGCGGCAATCGGTTCCAACTGAATGCAAATCAACCCCATTTCCATCCGACTGCTATTGCACATGTATTTCCCGCATAACCCTTCCGATGGAATCGTGAAAAACAAGATCGGCACGTTTATCCATGCTTGTCCGTCCCATATTGATCATCACAAGATATAAGCCCCGATAAAGATATGCCAGCTGTGCGGCAGACCCTACAGCCAGAGAAGTCCCGCCAATGATCAAGAGATCGGCACGTTGAACCAATGCGACAGCTTCCCTGTAACAATCCGGCAGAAGCTCTCCATACAAGACAACATCCGGACGAACCATTTTCCCGCAGGCAGTGCAGCATGGCACATTCTCCTTACTGTCGAAAATAAAATCCCGGTCAAATGCTTTGCGGCAGGAAATGCAATAGTTGCGCAATGTACTGCCATGGATTTCGATTACCCTCCTGCTTCCGGCCTTTTGATGCAATCCATCAATGTTCTGCGTGATAATTCCTTCGAGCTTTCCTGCCCTCTCCATTTCCACAAGCTTTTGATGCGCTGCATTGGGCTGTGCGGATCGCGCATCCAGATGTTTTCGATAATATGCAAAGAACTCCTTCGGATACTTCTGCAGACAGTCATGGCTGAGCATGTATTCCGGTTCGCGGGAAGGAAGCTCGCTCTCTCGGTTGTACAGCCCTTTTGCACTGCGAAAATCCGGAATGCCGCTCTCCGTGGAAACCCCTGCTCCGCCAAGAAATACGATATAGGACGACTCCTTTACCATCCGGTTCAGCCTTAGGATTTTTTCATTGAAGCTTTGTTCGTTCATGTTTTCTCCTATCTGCTTGCCTTGTAGATCGCAAGCATATCCTGCTCCTCCAGCCGCTTCGCCGTTCCCACGCTTCCTCCGACACCCAGCGCGCATTTGTGCGCCATTTCCGCCAGCTGCTCATCCGTTTCATCCACGCCCAGCTCACAAAGGCTTGTCGGCATATTGATTTCACGATAATACGCTTCCAGAGCTTCGATTCCCTGTAATGCAATCTCTTCATCCGTGCATCCGGCAGCTGTCTGATAGTCAGGGACGAGATTTTATTTTCAGTTTTTCCAAGCCATATCCCTTTAAAAAACATATCCTTTTTATCCTTGTAATTGTATTGTCTGAATATTGTAATGTAGATATCAACGAATGAAACCAGTTTTGAAACATTGCAAACGATAAGGATATGTTAGGAGGTGCTATTGAACAAAAGAAACTCTCGAAGGAAAGCTTTGAAGCTGCTCAAACATTGCTCCCACAACCCCGGCTTATTCCTCCCACAATCTGCTTATTTTTGCCACGGAATCTTCCTGCGAGGTAAACAAAATTTCCGTTCCTCCGTATTCATAATTTCTCAAAGCAGTCTACACCCGCCTGAATGCACAGTCCAAAAGATGATCGTTTACCATTCCTACCGCCTGCATAAAAGCATACACAATGGTCGAACCGACAAATTTAAATCCCCTCTTCTTCAGATCCTTGCTGATGCGGTCGGAAAGTTCTGTTCTGGCCGGAACCTCCTCAATCGATGCCCAAGTGTTGACAATCGGCTTCTGATCCACAAACCCCCAGATGTATTGACCGAAGGAGCCAAATTCCTCACATATCTTAAAATACGCCTTTGCATTGACTGCAGCGGATCTGATTTTTAATCTGTTGCGGATCACCCCTTCGTTTTGCATCAGTTCCGATTCCTTGGCCTCATCGTACATCGCCAGAATCTCCGGAACGAAGTCATCAAATGACTTACAGAGCGAATCCATCTTCTTTAAAATCGTATTCCAGCTCAAACCCGCCTGCATTCCCTCCAGCATCAGCATTTTAAACAGTGTATGATCATCCAAAACCGGTATGCCCCATTTTGTATCATGATATTCTTGCTCCAAGGGACTGTATTCAGCCCAATCACACCGCCTCATGTTCTTCCTCCACTATGATTTTTATTTTCCATCGCTTCCGGCTCTTTGACTCGGTCTTTGGAAACGGACTCAGTATAACCCCTTTCCTCTAAAATCTTTTCAGCTTCCTTCTTCGTGATGCTCTCAAGATCCATGAAATACCCCTCTCCTAAAAAAACTGCCCGCGCATATCCTTCATTCTTGTAATCCGGTCGAGGCTTCAGCACTCTCCACTTTTTATCCCCCCTTTTCAAAATTTCAAATGAGAGAAGCTCGCGATTGTACCTAATTAAAGTATCCTTTCTGACAAAATCATAAATATACTGCATACCCCTGTTTTCATCCTTTCCACCGGCGAAATATCCGCCGCCAGCTGCTCCACACTCGACAATGAAGTCAAATCGAGTCATCGCAGTCCGGATCATCTCTTCAAAGTCATTTCCTTCCAGAAACGCGGTAACAGCCTCCACAGAATATGATTATCGTGATTTTTGCGGCATGAAGAAACCTGGTTTCCGTAAGAAATTGCGCAACAATATCCGATACACCCCAGAAACAGTTAAAGGTGACAAAGAAAAGCTCTTCGTTTTGTAAATCAAGCGTTTTTTCCCGAATTGATAAAATATCCTCCAATTTGGATTGCAATGCCAATTACAAATTCCACCATCCCACCACACTTTACATAGTCCTCTTTTTTCTGCCTGCTTTGAAATCAGGCTCAAAGCCATTGGTGAGATTATATCTTATTGTTAATGCTCAAAGTATGTTCTCCTCTGATTGTTTCATTCTCTCCGCCAGATCAAGAGCCATCATCGATTCCTGTTCTACCTTGCAGCCTTTCTGAAGCATATACTCCAGAACGTCCTTATACTCAGATAAAGAACCGTCTTTTTTCGCATCCATTACTTTTTTTTCCCGCGCGGTTAATGTCTTATACAAGCCTGCATGGTAGAACCTTTTCAAGGTATGTAAATCCATGAGGAAAGGTTTAAACGGAATACCCGTTTTGGCTTTAAGATTCTCCAGTATTAAAAATCCGTATACATCGAGATCTCCTTGATGCAGATATTCAAGGTCTTTGTTGTTCTCATATACCTTTTCCAGCAATTTCTGCTTCGAAGTATTATGATATCCTCCGAGATAAACAAAGACCGATTCCTTCTCGTCACAATCATGGTAGGTCGTGAGGTTCTCTACGGTTATGAATTTTTTGCTGTTAACCGTTATTTCCCCGATACTGTCAAAGGAATCATTTGACAGCGCGATACCGCCGGACATTTCGATCACATCCATAACAGAGCGGTCGAATCTGATCTTTGCGTCACCCTTTATCAGTACATATGTCGGATTCTCATATAGATTATAGAATCCAAGGATATCCTCCTTTTCCACAACATCATCCGTGTAATCAAACAGGATGCTTTCCACAGTGGATCGATATTCTTTTTGAAACCGCTTGGAATCCTTGAACAATGCCGTTGAAAAATTGCGAATATACGTTTCGCTGTCCAGCTTTGTTATCTCAGCAATTACCCGCAGAATTTCTCCCATCCTGCCTGCATCAAATCCCAGATCGTACGGCAGTTTTTTATATGCATCAATCTGTGCTCTGAAGTCTTTGATGATGTTTCTTGGCAAATCAGCATCCAAACCCTCGGCTCCATCCAATACTCTTCGTACATTTTCACACTGTTTCGGTATGCTTGGTCTTTTCAGAAAAGAATAGGCTCTTTCAATATTTGTAACATTTAACTTGATCTTAGTGTAATGTCCGGACTGATTTTTATCGGCCAATACAACTCCTGCCCGGATATCTTTTTCTATCGCGAAATTGATATCCTTATATTTCTCATGATCATACCTGTCCATATAAGCCGGATATTCTTTGGCAACATCAAATTGTATCACTTTCAATTCCTTCGGATCCTTGGCATACCCGCTTCTTCGCTCATAAATATCCAATAGACGACTCACGATGTCTTTACTGTAATCCATTCACCCCGATCCTCTCAAAAACACCGATTGCATTCCGATTACCGGATTTAACAATGGAATAGGTAATATCGCAATACGGCAGAATTGCAGTTGCTTTTTCAGCGGTGGCAATTAGAACCAACTGAAGATTCAATGTTTTAAACATGTTCATCATCGGCTCGATTCTGTCGCTGGTCATGTTGTTAAATGCCTCATCCAATAAAATGAGCTTAATGCATCCGTCCGGATTCTGCTCGTAAATCTGAAGGAGAGAAGCACATATCGCAACATAGAACGGCGCCTGGCTTTCTCCTCCGCTTCCTTCTCCGCTAACCTTTGACAGCGGAACTTCCATGCCGGTAACACTGTTCTTTACGATAATGTCGTAGTCCAGATATGTTCTGTAATCGACATACACCCCCATACTCTTTGCACCGGTTTTATTGCCGGAAAGATTCTCTTTCGCATGTTCCTCTACATCAATCATGATTCGACTCATGAAATCCTCAATCTGGCTTTCAAACAACTCGGATCTGTTGACTTCAGCAAGATACATCATGATCGCGTTGTCCTGATCGATCTGCCGGTTGTCCTTGTCCATGATAATGTCGTAAAACATGCCAAGTTCTTTGTCTTTACTCCGGTCTATCCCGAACCGATAGCTTTCCTCGCCATATCTGAGGTTCTCCATAACACGATTGACCTGCTTAAACTGTTGTCTTGCCCGCAGGATGTCATCCTTCATACGGAACAGAACCTCTTTACGGAACCTGTCCTTGCAGCGTATCTGTGCCTCCTGCAGCTCTGCTCTATGACGTTCCAGCTCAATATTCTTGAGCGCAAGATACTCCCGTTGATACCCGGCTGCACCGGCAATTCCTTCCGGGAAATCACAGGTATAGGTCGCGGTATACTTATTCTGAAGCGGAATAAGCGACTGATTCATATAATTATTCAAACCTATGGTTTGCTGCGTTGCAGTACTTCTGAAAATACGGGAAATGTCCGCAGGTTTTTTGGTTCTGCGCTCATCCGAATACTTCTTTGTTACTTCACCGGAATACTCCGGGTATTCAGCGAGCTGCTTCTCATATTCCGCCTTAATGTGATTGCTTAACCCGGCAAGTTCTTCGTTACGCTTCTTCAGATTGCCGATTTTCTCCTCGAGATTCTGCTTTTTGGCTTCTTCATATCTGGCTTCATCAAGGATCCGGCTATGATTCTTCTCACATTCACTGATATGATCAAACACCGCAAGAAGAATGGGATTCTTTTTCAATTCTTCTATACGATCTTTCGCTTTCTCAATATCAATCTGCATACCGATCGCTTTTTTCCCGGACTCGGAATACTCTTCCATCAGTTCCAATTTATTTCCTGAAAGAAACCTGTCAAATGCAGATGAAACGCTGTCAAATGCCTGCTTTTTCTCCTTTGCGAAAGCAAGGCTCTGCTGTAGAAGCGTCAGCTCCATCTTGTTTTTTTCAAGCCTCTTTTCTATCGCATCAACACCGATATAGTGATCCTGTTTCGCCATTCTCTGTAAGGTATAGTTTTGAAATCTTAATCGTTCCCGAGTTACACTCTTTCTATGGCTCTCAAGATCATCAGGGCTTTCACAGCAGATCAGTCCTCGCATAATAAGATCCACATACCGTTTGGCATAGGTGTTTTCGGATTCGACCGTATCGCAGAGATATCGGATGCCTTCATCTTTCGAAACCGAATTGCCCAGTTTCCTGGTATCGACAAGGCCGATTCCCTTAACCTTATCCCCTAATGCGACAAACACTTTCTTGGCCGGTAAATAGTTCTCCGGAGCCACGATTATGTTGAATCTCTGCGTGTTTAAATAGCTTTCCACCGCATCCTGCCAGCTGTCATCATTCATGTACAGCCACTCACACAGAAGTCTTGCATCTCCGGTTTGGCTTTCTGCAGTAAGCATTTCATTTATTTGATCCCTGACAAGAAGAGCCTCCTCAGGATAATCCATCTTTCCTGACGACAGCCGGGCAATTACTCTTTCATATTCCTTTGTCTTTGCCAGCAGGTCTCTGATCTGCGTTCTATAATCGGCATCTTTGTCCTTTATGGTTTCGCGCACTTCACTCAACGCACTTCTGACGGTTCTGATTTCGGCCAGGTGTTCTTCCCAAGAAGCATCACCGTCTTCAAGAAGACCTTCGTTCCATTCACACACAATGCCGGATTTATGCAATTGCTTCTTGAGAGACTTCAGTTCGGATAATAACCGCTCGTAAACAGATGCCTCGCCGCAATACTTTTCAAATGCCTTTTCCCTGATTTCATTCTCCTTCCGGAGTGAATTCAGCTCTTTATTGTCTTCATCATCCTCCGCAGATTTCCTTGCCAAATACAGAAGTTCCGCCGCCTCTTTTTCCCTTTCCGACAGTTCCGCCGTTTTTCGGACAAGCACTTCCACGCTTGACTCATATTGTTCCGTCAACTGTCGGTTTTCCTGTTGTTCTTCCACATTGCCCCGATACTCGGCATATGTGACCAGAAGTTCATTGACCTTTACCTTCGCAAACTTATCTTTTGCCTCATTGATTCTTTCGTTAATCTGTTCAAGAAGGGCTTCTCGTTCCTGTGCCTCCTGCAGGATTTCCTGAAGGCGCTCCAATTCACGCATATCCTTTTGAAGGAACTCGATATTGACCTCGGGCTCCGGAAGAATATACGTATAGATAAATTCACGAATGTCCTTTATGTCTTCCAAACTTGTACCCATATGGAAAACCTCGTTGAATTTCTTTCCAACGGGCGACTCGGAATCCCCTATTCCAAGTATTCTGCAAATTCTCTTTCTTGCATCCGTCTGATTGGACGCTCTGTCCATCCCTTTGTTTTCCAGTCGGAAGGCATCTCTTGAAGTTGGTCTCTTCCCTTCCTTCCCCGTGGTAAAGAACGGAATATCTTCCAGTCTATATCCCGGCTTGGTGATATACCAATCCTGAGTTACACCTTTCAGGTCCTGTTTTGGTGTCTCCGATTCAATGCGGACAATAATAACAAAGTTTTTTGCGTTCCCCTCGTCATAGAATTCAACACCGATATAAGAAGCTGTATGACCCGGACGCAGATAACTATCCTCCGCTCTCTGCTTCTGATGCACAGAGCCAAGCAGAGTTCTTCCGCTCTTTTTGTTTCCGGCAGTATTAAAATCCTTATTTGTAGTAAGGCAATACCGGATGGCATCCATAATGGTTGTCTTTCCGACCGCATTGACTCCCAAAAGGTATGTTATGTTTTTGAAATCAATGGTATCATCCTGAAAATTATGCCAATTAATCAGACGAAGTCGTGTCATTTTAATCATCACTTTCTTCCTCCTCATCTGAATTTACATACTGCTGCAGGAATACGCTTGTCTGCTCGTACGCCTTGGAGATATTGGAATCCGGCATGGCAAGCATAACCGAAGGATGGATCCGAATTCTCGCATTCCTGTCCAGCAGTTTGTCCACTGGTTGCACGAGGTTGTATCTCCTGATATTTCTCATAGAATCCTCAAGAAGCGCTCTGTCAAACTTCTTTGGAAGATTCAGCTTCTCATATTCATTTTTCACTTCCTCAACCGTAGCGACAACCTCATCAATGTTTGTTGACAGGCTCTCTCTTTTTTCAACGTAAAGAAGCCGGAAGATCAGAAGCATGATGCTTTCGTATTTTTTTAAGGAAAGCCTGCCGGTTCCATGATTATTTACAAGCTGAATAACCCTTAAATTACGATGGATGACCAATGTATATCCAATGGGTTGAAATACGCTTCGAAAAGCAGCCTCATGATTGATCACGTAGTAGTATTTCTCTCTGGCAAAATCCACATTTCCTATAAGGAAGCAATGATTCAGCAAGTAATTTGCAATTTCTTCTTTTATATCTACAGCCATACCTATGCCTTCCGTCCTTCCACTATAAACTCCTTAAATCGGATTCCATTGCTCTCCACATAATTATCCTTAAGCCTGATATCAAATTCTCTTTCCGGAGAGTTCTGATATGTGAATAAGCCTATGATCTTCACGAGAGCATCCGGGTTCTCGTCAAATACGCGTCCTGCCGAAACGGCTGTCTTCCCCTTTAGCAGCTCTCTCGCAAACAGATTGACATTCTCGGATGTCAATGCATTTCGAATATACTCCATCATTTCCCGATTCTTCTCGTTTACCAGATCAAGATCAAGCTCTTCTCTCATGTACATCACGTCAATCGGCGTAGGCTTTCTCTTCTTCACCGGCGTGGCAAGAGAAGAACTGTCGAAGTAATTCTGACCATAGATTTGAAACACCTCATATATGCAGGTATTGTCATCCTCATAAATGTCATCTTTCGACGGAATCTTGCTTGCGTAGTATCTCAGCAGATTATTGATCTTACTCTTCACGCTGCCGTCCGAAAGGAGCATAAATTGCGCCTTCTGCACAGCTCTGGTTCTGTAAAGAATATGCCTGTCATCAATCGTGCGCATGATGGCTTCCATCTCTTCAATATCCATTCGGATCTTTTGTATCAGTTCCTTAATCCGAAGCGTCGCTTCTTCTTTATCCACGCGCTCCGTATCAACATAATCCGCCACCAGCGCATCCATCAAAGCATCTTCACATTTATCAAGGCTTTCATACAGGCTCGTCCTGTAATAGAACAAATTGTCATTTGTCTTAAATCTGTGATAAGATCCTACAACGATCTTCTCCTCGTACTTTTCAAAGAACTCCAAAACCTCCTCCGGCTTTTTCCCGGAAGTCAGCTCATTGATGTGATCCTCTATAGAGGCCGCCAGAATCCTTAATGCCTGATTCAGATTATCAAAATCCTCCGACGCCTCCTTTAGGACGCCTTCATATGGGCTTTCATGCTCAAAGATATGCTCAAGCATTGAATAGATTTTAAACAGCTTGCCTTTATATGTAATAATCGAAGGACTGACAATTTCCTGAAATGACTTGATAATGGGCACAATTTTATAATGGATCGCGATCCTGGGCTCGTCCTCGTATTCCCCTTCTCTTTCAATGAACCAACCGGTATCCTTTAATCTTCGAATAAAGCCACCTGCAATAATACGTGCATCCGAAGAATTGCTACCAAGTTCATCTCTCTCGTCATCATCCAACTCGATCTGTTCATTGAGTCCCAAAAAATACTCTTCTGCCATATCAAATAGGGTGCTCTTCTCAATGGCATACATAGACATACGCTTACACTTGTTCCATGCAAGAGCAAGAAGATCCACATATTTTCTTTTGTTCTTTCCTGTCAAAGGGCGAAACAAATCTTCGCCTGTCTCATCAAAGAGGTTCACCTTCCCACCCTTTCTGTTGTAAACATTTTTGTTGTAGGAGGCTGAATGGCAGCTTTTGCAATTCAGCCTCCTACACATCTTATTAGCATGAATCCGATTCCATGTCAAGGGAACCCGCCTTTTCGGGTGTACATTTTACCCTTTATATGGTGCCGGATTTATGCCTGAATGATGTCTTCCGGCTGTATTCGGTCTCCAAGAAATATACCCCGCTGATCCGGTGTTTTTTTTCGAATAGAACAAGAGCGACAGCACCGTTCACTGTCGCCCTCTTAATTCGCGCTTATTCAATGATTATGCCGATTGTCCCGCTGATTCATATTTTATGTATCGATACGGACAATCTCCTTAATGGCTTTATTCCGATACACCAAATCATTACGAACGGCAAATCCCATTTTCTCCCAAAATCTGTTTCCGCTTTCATTTCTGTCGAAAACAACCAGAGCCACTATGTTGATTCCGATCTTCTCCAAAGCAGTCATTGCCGCTTCTACGAGCCTTTTAGCTATACCTTGGGAAACGCTGATTAAAGCGTTTCCCCCGCCGGATTTGCACCGCAAAGCGGTAAATTCCTTTGCAAATCCGTGCGATCCTCCGGAGAATTCTAAGGAAGTGCTGATTAAATCAGCGCTTCCTTAGAATTCTGTATTCACGCATAAGCAGGATAATGGCAACAACAAGGATCGCTGCATCATTCAGCGGAAGGGCAATCCACACTCCCAAAACATTTCCTCCCATCAAAACCGGAAGTAAAAGAACCATAGGAACCACCAAAACCAGCTGACGAAGCACAACAAGGAAACCGGCCAGCTTTGCCTGTCCGAGGGCCTGGAAATAGGTCAGCGTCATAATCAGCAAACCGTAAGTGGAAAATGCGCTGAACATCAGACGGTATAAAGAGACTCCTGACTCGACAATGCCGGGCTCCGTAATAAATGCCGACAATATTTGATTCGGGAAAAGCTCAATAACGGCAAAAAATACTGTGGAAAGAGCGGTCGCCCCAATAATAAAGATATTGGTAAGCTGTTTTACCCGCGTGTAGTTTTTTGCTCCGTAATTCGTACCGACGGCGGGCTGCAGTCCCTGGCTCATTCCCCAGATAGGAACGAAAGAAAGCTGCATAACACGCTGTGATGCGCCCATCAAAGCGATCTGCGTTTCTCCTCCGTATTTTACCGCCGTGTTATATACCACCGTCATCTGCACCAACATCATGACCTGCATAAACATGGCACTGGCACCGACGGAGAAAATTTCGGGAATCAGATCCTTTGCCGGACGTATCCCATGAAAACGCACGACAGGACTCTTTTTCAAAAAGTAAACCAGCGTGGCTGCGGCCTGGACAAACTGCGAGATGACGGTTGCAATCGCCACAGCCTGAGGTCCCCGTGCAGGGAACAATATGATAAAGACCGGGTCTAAAATGATGTTTAAGATCGCGCCGCCTGCCATGATTCCCATGGCAAGCCCCATCCGACCCTCCGCGCGCATAACCATGTTGGCACTTTGCATGAAGTTGACAAAATCGGAACCCAGAAATACGGTGCGCAGATAAGACACTCCCATCTCCAGTACAGCTCCCTCTGCGCCGGAAAAACGCAGCAGACTCGGGGCAAAAGTGATTCCCACCGCCATACTGATGGATGAAAGCAGCAGCACAAGGAAGGTGAGATTCCCCATTATTTTGTTTACCGTGTCCATATCCTTTTTACCAATGGCGCGGGAGAGTATCGAGCCGGATCCTATGCCTACCAAAACGGCAATGCCGTTATTAATCAGGACAAAAGGCGATGCGGCAGAAACCGCACTCATGGCGGACGTTCCCACCATCTGCCCTACATAAATGGAATCGACGAAGGCGTAAAGTCCTACCACAAACTGCCCCAAAATTGCAGGAAGCGATAATGTTATCATCAGCTTCCACGGATTTTCCGTCAATAAACGTTCTCTTACATCTGTCATGTTTACCTCCCTTTTGAAATGCGATAAGGCATTACACAGCAGTCATAAAACCAAGCTGTGAGGCAGCCAATACCTGAAAAACAAATATCAGAAACGAAATCAGCTGCATTTTTTTCTTTTGAATCAGTCCAATCATCAGGCATGCTCCGCCTGTCAGAGCACTGCCCCGGCATATACCGACAACCATGTTAAGCTCTGCGCTGATTATAGTGTAAAGGGAAAACCAACGCAGAAGACCAATCATACATGCAACGCCTGCGATTGTCATCACGAACGGTAAAAGAAGAGGCAGAATTTCCCTTTGTTTTTTCCGGATAAGCCTCCGAATTTCCTTTCCCAACAGTACCGGCCAGGCAATTGCAGCTGTGAAAAAAAAGCCGCCGACAGCACGGTAATTTCAGGAGATTGGTACGGGGCAGCCGGAACATAGTCATGAGCCAGACGAAAACTTATCGTCTTAACCTTTCCGTTTTCCATAGAAAACACAAGCATTTGCTCTTCCGGATTTGCCGATGCACAGTAAAAGCGATCCTGCCCCGCCGGCGTATACACAAGTTCTTTATTACCGAACGGCATATCCAGTTTCAAACCATATCCATCCGTCCCGGTGACGGTAATCATCTGCATTCGTCCGTGAATCTTTCCGAGATTGCTCCAAACAGACCTCGACGGAAGATAGCTTCCTGCATAAATCGAAGTGTCAATGTTTCCTTCCGCAAAACTTGGAGGCTCTCCGTCGTCGGGAACCAATACTTCCATGACTTTGGAGCAAAAATCCGTCTCCATCACATTCGTCAAAATCACAATCGCCCGTTCTCTGTTCGGCTGAACCCAGAATTGCGTCTTGAATCCATAGGTTCCACCTTCATGTCCGAATGTATGATTGTTCCCGGCATATTGCCAGAATCCGTGCGAAAGTCCCGCATTGGAGCCATAGGATCTCCAGGTTTCTTCAAACATTTTTTCTTTTGTCTCCGGTTTCTGAAAAAGAACCGTTTTCCCTCCGGGCTCTCCGGCAAGCTCCTGTGCATATTTCAGAAGATCGGCAGCTGTACCGTTCATTGCCCCGGCAGGATACATCCGCAGGTGCATCATCGGCTCTGTACGAAAACCGGATCGGACATGGGAGTATCCTGTGGCTTTCGCCTCAATCAAACCCGGAACATCTCTCCAAAAAGGTCCGACCGAGGTGTTATTCATGCCAAGAGGCCTCAGAATATTATTTGTAATGTAGTCACTGTAATTCTGTCCGCTGACCCGCTCTACAATCAATGCCGCCAGGGCAGCCCCCCAGTTGGAATAGGAGCAGACTTCACCCGGCTTGAATATCTGCTTCGGCTGATGTTCCGACATTACCGTAAGCAGGGAAATTTCTTCTTCCGCCCTGTAAAAGCGCAAATCAAGCATTTGTTCTTCAAAACCTGCCGTGTGGTTCATCAGATGAAGCAGCGTTACAGACTCTTCAAAGTGAAGATGCTTCCTCATCGTCTTCACCGAACCGTCAATCGAAAGTCACAGCAATCTCCGCCAAGCCCCAATGTTTTCGTCCTGCCCCAGTGCAGTTTCGGATGCATATTTCCATAACAAATATCATCCGCCCTGCAGAAGCCGCGCACAATTTCAGGGCAGCCGTACCGGACACAGATGTCCTGATAAGGACATACCAGCATATCAAATCGCATTTCATTTTTATCCGTGCAAAGCCATCTGGCTCTGAATCCGGCACTCTCTCCGAATGCGTTTTTTGTCATTATTGCGAAAAATCGGGGCACGAACCGGTACAGGACAGGTATCCGTAAAATGCCGCGAATAGCCGCTCCCGTCGGTTCACTTTGCCTCTCGTAAAAGTTGTTGAGAAGCTCTGCGGCAGCTTCTTTTTCTATATTTTCTTCCAACATTGCCCAAAAGACCGCAATGGCCGGATAAATGCTCTTCCTGGTATGCACTTGCATTTTTTTTGTCTCTCCTGCGTTTTCTTCGCAGAGCCGGTTATATTTGACCCGAGCTTTTTGTAATACTCTGTCCGCTTTATTCTTCCCCAGCTCCCGGTACACGACCGGGGCAAGCTTCTCCATATATCTGCATCTGCGTGACATGTGTTTTGCCTCCTTCCGATAACCATCCGCCGATATGGTGATTCCGATATGATTTTATATTCCGTGTGCTTCTCAGTTCCTCACTTACCTCCATCGATATGGATCCTGTGGTCACAGCAAAGGTTGATCAGTTCTTCGTCATGCGAAATGACCAGGATCGTTTTTCCGTTTTTAGCCGCCGTCCGAAGTTCTTCGGCAATCAGGCGCATATTTCGGCCATCCAGCCCGCTGGTGGGCTCGTCCAGGATCAAGATCTCCTTGTCTGACAGCAGGGCGCAGGCGACAGCCAAACGCTGCCGCTGCCCGCCGGAAAGTATTGCCGGATGAGAATCCTTCCACGGATATAATTTCATCCGTTCAAGCATCCCCCGCGCGGCGGATAATTCCTCATCGGTGCGTCTTTTATTCAGAAGCAGCTCCTCCGTCACGCTATTGGTAAAAAACTGTGTCCCCGTATCATTGGAACAGTAGTATACCCTTTGCCGCAGCCTCCTTCCCGACACATG
>JBHAEV010000091.1:0-20935 GCA_041855735.1 Lachnospiraceae bacterium | reverse complement strand
CGTCCAATAAAATGCAGACAATATCAGAATAAACTTGAATGCGTCAAATCTCGGAATCAGGGTAACGAGTGCAATGATGATCAGCATGGTCGGCATGATCCCTATGAAATCAATGACTGAGCGGATGATATTGTCCACCTTGCCGCCATAGTACCCCATAATCAGACCCGTGATGATCCCCAGGGTGGTGGTGATCAGGGTGATGCAAACTCCGATCAGCACCGAATTTCTCGCACCCACGATGAGAAACCCGAAAACTGAGCGCCCGCCCGCATCCCGTCCGAAGATATCCCAGATTCGCCCGAAGCTTGGTCTGGCGTATTTCATCGAAATATTGACCTTGTTCAGATCATCAATATTGATGGTGCTTGCCATAATAAAAATAAATGCCAAAACCACAACCAGCGCCCAGAACGAAAATGTGGCGATCTTATCTTTTTTAAACTCGCGCAGTATGACCTGAAATCCGACCGGGCTGACGCTTTCACTTCCCGCATTCTTCTGTGCATCTTCGATCATTTTCTTACGTTTCAACAATTTGTCAAAAGTATTCATCGCATCCCCCTATTCAATCCGGATTCTAGGGTCAATGATTGTAATCGTGATATCCGAAATCAATGAACCGAGCAAATACAATAAGCCGTACAGCAGAATCAAAGTGATCACCACGCTGAAATCCTTCAACAGCATGGATTCGATAAAAAACTTACCCATTCCCGGATAGCTGAAAATGGACTCCGCGATCACGGAACCTCCAAGCAGCCCCGAAATCTGGAAGCCGAAGAACGCCGCGATCGGCAAAAGTGAATTTCTGAAAATGTGTCGGGTGTATACCTTATTCATCGGCACGCCCTTGCTTCTTGCCGTTTTGACATAGTCCTGTGTCTTGGCATCGATCACCTCATTGCGAAGATACTGAATCGTACCCGGTGAGCTGAAGATCGCAATGCAGGTCGCCGGCAATATGATGTGGTGCAGACGATTCAAAAAGTAGGAAAATGTCCCCGGTACATAGCCGACATCCACGGAGCCCATGGTCGGGAACCATTTGAGGGTGTAGCCGAAAATCAGAATGGCAAAGAGATAGATGACAAAGGACGGAATCGCATATATAAAAAAGTTGGAAAATACCACCGCTTTGTCAAATTTGGAATTCTGATAGCGTCCGGAAAAAATTCCCAGCGGAATGGCGATACAATACATCAGCACCAAGGATACAATCGACAGGAAAAACGAATTCATCGCTCTCGGTCCGATGACCTCCAGAACCGGTCTGGAATACTGATAGCTCATTCCGAAATTCCCCCGCATCGCCTTGGTAATCCAGTTGAAATATTGAACATACCATGGGTCATAATACCCTGCTTCGATACGAAGCTTTTCGATCAAAGACGGATCCACTTTCGGATTGATCAAGCCGGTGAATGCATCTCCCGGCATCATTTTTCCGAGTATGAAAATGAGCAGACTCAGGATAAATAACTGAGGAATCATGAGCAGAACACGTCGCAGTATTGTTTTCCACATATCATTTCTCCTTTCTCTGCGCCACAAAATGCGTGGATGTGATTTTTTCCAATGGGTACACCCGATTTTTCTCATCATAGTAAAGCCGGTATTGCTCGTCATATTCTTTTTCCACGAGTATTCGCTTTTCTTTGAGCTCCTTGCGAAGCGACGGATTGATCTGCGGAATGGAGGCGATCAGCCGTTTCGTGTAAATATGCCTCGGATCTTTGTAAATGTCCTCCCGCAGTCCCGTTTCGGTGAAACGCCCTCTGTGCATAATATAGATGTAATCGCACATATGCTTGACCACACCGAGATCATGAGAGATGAACAAATAGGAAAGTCCCATGTCTTTTTGGATCTGTTTCATATAGTTGAGTACCTGTGCCTGTACGGACAGGTCAAGTGCCGACACCGGCTCATCCGCAATAATGAGCTTCGGCCTGCAGGCAATGGCTCTTGCAACACCGAGCCGCTGTCTTTGCCCGCCGGAAAATTCGTGCGGATACTTGTAAATCGAATCCTTGGGCATTCCGACAATGGAAAGCAGATCGAAGACCTTGTTTTTTCGTGCTTCATCGTTCAGACTTTCAAAATTGATGATCGGCTCGGAAATGATGTCCAGAACTCTTTTTTTCGGATCCAGACTGGACAGGGAGTCCTGAAATATCATCTGTACATCCCGGTTGAATTTTAATTTCTTTCGGGCGGATTTGCGAAGAATGTTCTCTCCCTTGTAAATCACCTCTCCCGACGTGGCTTTTTCCAATCCGATAATGGTTTTGCCGATGGTGGATTTGCCCGAACCGCTCTCCCCGATCAAGCCATAGGTCTTTCCCTCTTCGATCACCATGTTGACACCGTCCACGGCATACACATAATCCACAATGGTTTGAAAGAAACCGCCGCGGATCGGATAATGAACCTTTAAATCCTTTACCTCCAATAAGCTCATCTCTCCTCCTTACAGTACGAAATTCTGATAACAGGTGCAGCGCACATAATGTCCCTCGCCGACCTCGTGCAAAACCGGATTTTCCTCATGCTCACCTGACGGTATATGCGGGATTCGGGATGAGAAGCGACACCCCTTTCTCGGAAGGTTCTTAAGACTTGGAACCATTCCCTGAATGACATAGAGCTCCTTGTCCTCATTGTCCATCTGCGGAATCGAGTTCAGTAACGAGCGGGTGTACGGATGCTTTGCATTCTCGAATATATCCGCGCTGCTTCCGAGTTCCACAATTTCACCGGCATACATGATGGCGACCCGGTCCGCCATCTGTGCCACAACACCGAGGTCATGAGTGATGAGAATGATTCCCGCATGCATCTCATCCTGCAGATCGATCAGCAGATCCAAAATCTGGGACTGAATTGTAACATCCAATGCCGTGGTCGGTTCGTCCGCAATGATCAGTTTCGGCTTGCAGATCAAAGCCATGGCGATCACCACTCTCTGCCGCATCCCACCGGAAAGCTGGTGCGGAAACTGGCGGTAGATTCTCTCCGGTTTTTCGATCCCGACCTTCTCCAGAATTTTCAGGCATTCCTCTTTTCGCTGAGTTTCGTCATAGTTCGTGTGATATTTGAGCGCTTCCTCAATCTGCTCGCCGATACGCTGCAGCGGATTTAATGCAGACAGGGGATCCTGAAAAATCATACCGATTTCTCCACCTCGTATCCGATTGTATTCGTTTTCCGACAATTCCAGGATGTTTCGTCCGTCAAAAAGCACCTCACCGGAAACACGCACATAATTCATATCATGCAGCCCCATAATGGTTGTTGCCAAGGTCGACTTTCCACACCCTGATTCTCCGACAATCGCAAGCACCTCATCGGAGTAGATTTTCAAATCCACACCGTCCACGGCATCATAATATTCGTCACGCAGTCGAAAACCGGTATGGAGGTTCTTCAATTCACAGATCACATCTTTACTCATAGTTTCCACCTTACTCTTCGTCTATTTTCCCAACGGTCGTGCATTCACGATCTGAATGCGGATGCGAATACCGTTTATTTTAAATAAAAGCACCATTATATACTAACTCATTTTCGGTGTTATTTCAAGTTGTTTCCCGTATTCCGTCTTTTTACATCTGTTTCTGCACGTGTTTTGTTGCCGTGTGACAGATTCTCCGGTATTCTTTATAAAATGTGCATAAAGAAAACTCCCCTTTCCAGGCAAAAGGGGAGTTAAAACCTTCCTGTCGGATTCGTTTTTACTTTGCAGCAATCGGCGCATCAGCGGTCAATTCAATATCTGCATAATTGAATTGATCCGGATTGTCATCCGTCGCCCATCTGAAGTCATAGTGCTTTACTCTGTTGTTGATGATAATGGTCTGCACGCGGTTCATCTGCGGGATCTGGAATGCCTCGTCCATGTAAATCTTTTCCACATCGTGATAGAACTGCGCCTGCTTAGCCGGATCCATCGCTTCCGCCGAACCGAGTTTTGCGAGTGCATCCTCAAGTTCCGGAGTGGTGTATCTTGCATAATTGAACGGTGCGGTTTTGCCGATCAAACCGGTCACATTCGGATCCGATGCCAGACCGAACGCCGCCATGAACACATCGATACCCGGATCGTCGTTCTGAATGCGATCATAGAAATTGTTGAGATCCAAAAGCCTTCCGTCCACAAGCTGGACATTCAAGCCGAGCTCCTTCCACTGCTGCATATAATACTGGGACAGAGGCTCCTGGATTTCCGAACCGGACATCATGGCAAAATTAATCACCAGCTCCGATCCGTCCTTGTTTTCCACAAATCCGTCGCCGTTTGTATCCTTGTATCCGGCTTCGTCCAGATACGCCTTCGCCTTTTCCATATCATATTCAAATCCGGTGATATTCTTGTCATGCAGGGTCGCAAAGATCGGAGCAATCGGTGACTGTGCACGGAATCTCAGTCCATGATAGTATTCGGTTCCGATGGTATCATTGTCGATCGCATGAGCCATGGCCTTTCTAAGAGCCGGATCCGACATCTTGGCATCCGGGTTTACCACAACGGTATTGTTTGCGGAATCCCATGTTCCGAGCTTAAAGCTCAGATAGCTCATGTACAATTCCATTCTGGAAAGGATTTTCACATTGTCCAGCCGGCTGACTTCCGGATAGGTGTCGTTTTGCACATTTTGCATAATGTCAAACTCGCCCGCTTTGATTGCGGCCACCTGCTGAGAAGGCGGAACGATAGAAACAATGACATCCTTCACTTTCGGTTCACCGTAAATATAATGCGGATTCGCCTTAAAGCTTACTTTTTCGCCGGCAATGATCTCGGTAATGTAATAAGGACCGTAGGAAAGCGGATTCTTACGAATGGCATCGCTTTCGATGATCTTGTCCATCGCCACGCCCTCAAGTTGTGCCGCGTTGACAAATTCTCCGCAAAATGCACCGCCCCAAAGGACGGACGGACTTAATTCTGTCAAATGGAATACCATGTTTGCATCATCAATGATCTCGATACCGGAAATCGTGTCTGCCTGTCCGAGATTGTATTCCTCGATGCCCTTGATGATCTTCATTTCGTCATTGAAGCGCGTGGATTTTGAAGCTACAATGTATTCCTGATTCGCCACGATTTCATAAGTTCTTAAAATATCTTTGGTGGTTACCGGCGTGCCGTCCGACCACTTGAAATTCGGATTGATTTTATAGGTTACGGTCACATTTGCCTCGTCAAAGGAAACATGGATCGGCGTTTCATCGCTGTTGAGGATTAGTTTCAAATCCTTTCCGATCGGAAAGGCGCCATTCATCATTCCGTCCATGATTTGGTTGTCCAATGCCATATTGTACAAAAACGGATTGAATACTCCCGGAAACGGAGAATCGGAAACGATGCCGATCTTTAAGGTCTGCCCGTCCAGCGGTGTCCCCTCATTGGTCACCTCACCCGGATGCTTTGCTTCCAAAGCCGCCAAGCCGGAATTGATGCTCGAATCGCTTTGTGCCGCAGCACTGCTTTGTGCCTCACCTGCACTTGTTTCACTTGAAACGCCGGTTTCGGATGTCGCAGCTGCGGTCGTTCCCTCGTTAATTCCGCCGCCGGCACAGGCGGAAAGCAGGAATGCGGATCCGAGAACCAGAGCGATCTGTTTCATATAACGTTTTCTCATAATAACCTCCATTAATGATTTCGTCAAATGCTATTCATATTTATAACACATTTTCCGGGAAAATGAAAGCTTTTCGAGAAATTTATACAATTATAAAAAAATTGTATGGAAAGAAGCGCGGATGCAAGGCAAAAACATGTCGGTTTCAATATACAAAAAGAGCGGGTTTTCGCCCGCCCTCAAGCTGTTACTTGTTTTGCAGATATTCATGAATGCCTTTTGCAGCGGCTCTTCCCGCCTCCATGGCAAGGATTACCGTAGCCGCACCGATGACCACATCACCGCCGGCAAATACGCCTTCCTTGCTGGTTTGTCCGGTTGCCGGATCCGCAACGATGCACTTCCACTTGTTGATCTCCAGCCCGTCCGTCGTGCTCGCAATCAACGGATTCGGCGTGGTACCGAGCGACATGATCACGGTGTCGCAGTCAATGATGAATTCGCTGCCCTTGATTTCCACCGGTCTTCTTCTTCCCGATGCGTCCGGTTCTCCGAGTTCCATACGGATACATTTCATACCCTTCACCCAGCCGTTTTCATTTTGTAAAATCTCCACGGGATTGGTCAGAAGATCAAAGATAATCCCCTCTTCCTTTGCATGATGCACCTCCTCCACTCTGGCAGGAAGCTCCGCTTCACTTCTTCGATACACCACATGCACTTCCGCACCGAGCCGAAGAGCGGTTCTGGCAGCGTCCATCGCAACATTTCCGCCGCCGACAACGCATACCACATTTCCTCTGGTGATCGGTGTGGTGTATCCTTCCTGAAACGCCTTCATCAAATTGGAACGGGTCAGATACTCATTGGCGGAGAATACGCCGTTTGCATTCTCTCCCGGAATCCCCATGAACATCGGAAGACCTGCACCGGAACCGATGAATACCGCTTCGTAACCCTCTTCTTCCATCAGGTCTTCCACGGTTACCGTCTTCCCGACGATCACATTGGTTTCGATTTCCACGCCCAGTTTCTTCACATTCTCAATTTCCGGCATAACCACGGCGGTTTTCGGCAGACGAAATTCAGGAATGCCGTATGTGAGCACACCGCCCGGCTCATGAAGCGCCTCGAAAATCTTCACATCGTATCCCATCTTTGCCAAATCTCCCGCACAGGTCAGTCCGGCAGGTCCGGCGCCGATTACGGCAACCTTGCGATTTAATTTTTCAGCCGTTACCTTCGGCACGATACCGTTTTCTCTCGCCCAGTCCGCCACAAAACGCTCCAGCTTGCCGATGGAAACCGGATCGCCCTTGATACCGCGGACGCACACACCCTCACACTGTGTTTCCTGTGGGCACACTCTTCCGCACACCGCCGGAAGGGCGGAACTTTCCGCGATGATTTCGGAGGCTCTTTCAATATTGCCGCTCTTGACTTCCATCAGAAATGCCGGAATATTGATGGAAACCGGACAACCCTTGATGCATTTTGCATTTTTACAGTTCAAACATCTTTCGGCTTCCGCAATGGCTTCATCCAGGGTATAACCGAGACATACTTCTTCAAAATTCTTTGCGCGTACCTGTGCATCCTGTTCCGCAATCGGCACTCTCTTAAACATATCTCTTTTTTCCATTATTCCTCACCTCCGCAAACGCCGCATCCGCCGTGGTGGGTATCCCCTTCTTTAATGCGCAGCATTGCCCTTCCCTCGGCAGTTTTATAGATTTGTTGACGCTTCATCGCTTCGTCAAAATCAATCAGATGCCCGTCAAACTCAGGCCCGTCAACACAGGCAAACTTTACTTCATTCCCCACGGTCAGACGGCATGCCCCGCACATACCGGTTCCGTCCACCATGATCGGATTGGTGCTGGCGATCGTCGGAATTCCAAGTTCTTTGGTAAGCATGCATACGAATTTCATCATAATCATCGGGCCAATTACCACGCATTGGTCGTATTTTCTGCCTTGATTGATCACAAGGTCTTTGATGCCCTCCGTCACAAGACCCTTATGTTCGTAGGAGCCGTCATCCGTCATGATATAGAGATCTTTTGCGACTGCTCTCATCTCATCCAGCATGATCAGAGTGTCTTTGTTTCTGGCACCCATCACGCAGTCCATCGGAATTCCCTGCTCCTTGAACCATTTGAGCTGCGGATACACCGGTGCGGTACCTACGCCTCCGGCTACAAACAGGATATTCTTATCCTTAAGGCGCTCTGCTCCTTCCATGATCAGTTCGCTCGGATTTCCGAGCGGTCCCACAAAGTCCATGAAGGAATCACCCTCATTCAACTCTGCCATCAACTGTGTAGCGGCACCCACAGTCTGGAATACAATGGTTACCGTTCCCGCTTCTCTGTCATAATCGCAGATGGTAAACGGAATCCTCTCCCCTCTGGCATCCAGTTTGCAGATCACAAACTCGCCCGGCATACATCTCTTTGCCACTCTCGGTGCAAGCACGTCCATGAGATAAATCTTTTCGGCAAGCAGACGTTTCTTTACGACTTGAAACATATGAATCTCTCCTTACTTTATTTTATTTTTAACAAAATCATTTTATCACACTTTATGAAAAATGAATATCAAAAATACCTTAGAATGTAAAGAATTTTACATTGTGATCGAAACGAGCGGAAAAAAGTGCGGTGAAAACGCAAAAAAAATCGAAGTAAAAAATAATTCATCACAGTTAGGCTTTCCTACCTTTCATTTTCGGCATTTCAACGAAAATGACGTAAAAAACCGCGACAAGTCTGTCGCGGACAAAATCAATCAATTTGAACCATTTTCCATTCCCAGTACATAGCGCTTCAGTGCATAGAATGTCTCCTCGCTGATATAATGCTCGATTCTGCAAGCATCTTCCTCCGCAACTTCTTCACTGACACCGATTTTTTTGAACACATCCACCAGGACATTGTGCTTTTCCCATGTTTTTTGTGCAATCTGCTCACCCTTTTCGGTCAAAAGCACATGACCGTCCTCATTGACAGTGATGTAACCGTTTTCTCTGAATTTTTTCATCTGTTCGGAAACGGTCGGCTTGGAATAACCCATCTCTCTGGCAATATCCACGGAGCGAACCACTCCGGTTCGCTCTCGCAATGTCAATATCGTTTCCAAATACATCTCGGCAGCTTCCTGAATAATCATACGCCCTCCTATATTCATCATTGTGTTAGGTTCTACTGAATCATTTTCTATAAGAATAACACAATTTTGGTAATTCGTACAGTATTATCGAATGACTGCGTCGTAAACTCCGTCCGAAATCCGAACCTGCATGCCGGAATATACGGCTCCCGTCCGGATATCCCCGATCCTGACCCGATAGTCGAATGCATTCCCTTTTGCATCATATTCCGGCATGTTTTCAAATATCGCTTCATAACTGTGCTCGGAAGCATTGTAGTCCGCATTCTTCGTAAATGTCGGTATCGGCGTACTTCCGAATCGCGTCAGTTTTATTTCGATTTCTTTCGGAGCCGATTCGCTTTTTTCCCATGTGATTCTGACCGGAATATCCATCAATTTCAAATCGTGAGAAATGATGATGGTATTGTCGTAAAATCGATACATCTGATCTGAAAACACGCCTTGTGAATAATTTCGCAAAGAAGGCTGCTCCACTTCTTCCAGTCTGTAGTCATAGGTATTCCCGAACACATCCTTCGACGGAAGCGCACCGATATTGGCAACCCAGTTCGGCGCCTGAATCATAATCGGATCCCCGACATACTCATAATTTTTTTGATCGATGCTTCGCTGTAGTTTTACCAGAATAAAGTTCGGACGCAATCCGTATTCATTCTCCCGATCATTCCAAACGGCTTTCGCCTTAATGGTTTTGACATCCAGTTGCAGTGTGAATACGAATTTATCCGGATTCCGATTCACCGGTGTCAGGATATAATTTTGAACATCATGGATCTTCACTTCATATTCGTACGGATATCCCGCTTCATCAAAATACGGAAGATCTCTGAATTTTCCCGTCCAGATATTCTCGGTTCCGCGAATGTGTTTGGTTTGAACCGGTGTACTTTTTTCCGTCTCGGATTTTCGATACAACTCAACAACCAGATACGCCGGACGCTCGCTTTCACGATTCAAATCTCCGATCCAGTCGGTTTCCACCTCAATGGTCTTTAACATGAGCTTCGAATGCAGTTCGATGACATGTGTTTTCTCATGATACTTCATTTTTGTTTCATAATTTTTCATGAACCCCGGGTCATTTGTCTCGAATATCCCGTATTCGTATTCATTGCCGTTGGCATCATATTTCGGCAGATGTTGAAAACGATGTACCTGTGATTTGTCGTTTGTATCGAGTACAAATTCAAATCCGGAAACTTTCGAATAGGGATTCGCAGTGTTTTTCAGTCTTCTCGCCAGTTTGAATTCCACTTCGCCCGGTCGTAAATCGTGAATATTCTCCTGATCCTCCCAATGGATCCGAAGTAAAACATCAATCGGATTGTACTCCAGAGTGAAAACGAATGCCCCCTCCGATGTTTTCTCGGAAACCCGATAATTCATCAGAGAATTCGGATTCATCATTTTTGCACGGTATTCATAACTCCTGCCCGCAGAATCTTGTCTTACCACTTTTGCAAGACCTTCCTGTGTTTTATCGGAATCGACGAAAATCAATTCTTCAAACTCTTCATCCCGTATCCCGTTTTGATAGCGACTCAGGCGGATCGAAACGCGCTTCGGCCGTAAATTCCGATCATCATTTCCGATCCAATCCAATTTTGCAAAAACGGTCTGCGTCTGAAGTGTTCCGTTTATCACCAAAACATTGCCGGCAAGATCCGTATCGCTCACCATCTCAAAGCTGTAATTTCCGGTCGCCCCGCCCGGAAGGATCTCTGCATAATATCGCTTTCCTTCCCGGTTATTTGTCACACTCTCTATGTCCGTAAGATGTATCACCCGAGAATTTCCTTCCTCTTTGGAATTCTCGTTTGTAATGAGAATCGGATCTCCGACTTTCTTTCGCCCGGACTCCCGATTCACCTCATACAATTGAATCCGGAATTCCTCCGGTCTTACCCGGTATTTGTTCTCAAAATCAATCCAGTCGACACGCAGATCCAGTCCGGCGTTTTCCCGGATAAATCGGATTTCAAAAGTTTGATCATCGATTCTTGAAGTTTGAATTCGATATCCGGCGGAATCCGTATTTGATATGGCTTCGATGCGATATTCGTATTTTTTTCCGTTTGCGGAAAACTCCGGCAAATCACGGTAGGCATCCTGATAAAGCGACTGCCCGGTGCTCAGATTCAGAACCGAACCCGGTACCTCAACATAGGGTTCCTCATCCGTCCTGCGAAGCAAACGTACTTCAACATTCTCCGGACGATCTTTTTGGCTGCCGTCCGTCCATTGTATCTGCAAATCAAGGCTTAAACCTTGAAATCGATTTACAATATGCGTCGTATTTCCGTCTTTTTGATACTCCGTTCGATAGTTACCGGCGGATTTGTCCTGTCGGATCTGATAGAAATAAACCTGTCCCCTCTCATCGAACTTCGGCAAATCGGCAAATGTGTATTCCGAAAGAAAGGAAGGGATTTTAACGAAATCGGTCAATTGCGGAATACTTCCGACCGTACTGCGATATAATTCCAGTCCGACTTCATTCGGAATCAGATCCCGGTTGACAAAATCCCATGTCAATGAGACCGTTTCCTCGGTAAGTGTCAGCTGGTTCACGATATGTATGGTATCTCCGGTCTTATATGTATTAAACAGATCATAATTCCTGCTGTAGGAGGAATTGTTTTCAATGAGATAATAGCGATATTCATTGCCGTTTATATCGTATTTCACAAGATTATCGAATGCTCCCGTCCAGAATTCCTCATCCTTTTCTCCTGAAAAAACCTTGGTGATCGAATGAAGTGAGCTGCCATTGTCGCGAATCAGCTTTAGTTCCACCTGTTTCGGCCGAAAACGACTGCCGACCTGCTTTTCATTCCAATGAACATTCACCGGAATTTCCATTTCCTGAACGGAATTGGTTATGGTCATGATTCCGTCATGAAAGCTGAAAATTCGATTCGGAATATTTCCGTGGGAGGTTTCCAGACTTGACGGGTAGTTTTTTAATCCATCGTCCTCGATTTCGAGCAACAGATACTCCAGCTCTCTGCCGCTTTCGTCAAATCTCGGAAATGCACCGAATTCATGCTGCCATGAACCGGAATGAATGCTTACTTCCGATCCGATATTCGTGATCTCACCTTCCGCCGTCCTTCTTGCCAGTTGCACCTTGACATAATTCGGCCGGACTTGATGCTCATTCTGATTGTCCTCCCATCGGATTTTTCCGGTGAGCGATATCGGATGATATTTGCCGATCCATGTGAATTTCGATCGGTCCGAGGCGGGAATCGGATCGGATATCATGTAATTCTTTATTCCGCTTTGTTCATCCGTCACCAATTCCGCATGAAACGTATATTCCTGCCCGTTTGCATCCGTTAATTCCACATCCTCAAATACGGATGACCATGTTTCATTAAAAAAGGAGCGATTCGAAAGCTCGACTTCCGAAACGATCTCATGTTCCGCGTTCGAATCGGTTCGATACAGCACGGCGCGGATCGAACCCGGACGGTAGATCCTAGCGTTCAGATCTCCCTCCCATTTTAACTCCGCACGGATATCGGCGGTTTCGACGCGTTTCTTCGTGTCGTCCGGTATTGCTTCTTCTATCGGTGTTTCCACGTTTGCGGATTCTTCGACGGGATTCTTTGTCGGCAAGGTCGCAGGACTTTCCTCCGTTTCCTGTACAGGGGAAATCGAAGGCAAAGTATCCGTAACATCGTCTTCCACCGACGATGCAGGGTAAAATACCCGAAAATATGCCTTTTCCATCTTCAAAAGCTCTTCGCCGCTTTCGTAGTAAAAGCATGCCTGCACCGGAAGAATGTACCCGTTCGGTACACTGCCGTCCTCTTTGAATCGAATATGATACTCAATACTGCCGTTTGTTTGCGCGGTCAAGGGATGTAATTTTGCTCTTGCACACAAATACCGCACCCCATCCTCCGAGGTGTCGAAATAATAGGTTACGGAGCTTATGTACTCCATGTCGGAAGCGTTTTCAAGACGAAATCCGGGCAATGCAATGCTTTGATTCCCGTCATCGACCGCGGACAAATTCCAATCATCCGGTATGCCGCTCAGCATTTCCGGAATGACTTTGATTTCCAGGTATGCACTCGATATTGTTTCCTGCAAACCGCTTCCGTTGAAGGAAACCGTACCGACGAATTCTTCATGAATGAATCCGTCTTTTATATTCACCGCCCGGTTATTCTCAAGTTCTTCCATATGGTTTTGCAATGGTTCCGGATCGATTTCTCCCTCTTTTGACCCGGTTTCACTCTCAATCGATGCCGATTCCGACTCTTCCGATGCCGATTGTGTCTCTTGTTTCGAAACCCGGCTTTCCGATGGATGGGAAGCCGGATTCTTCATCATGATCTTCTCCCGGTTTGCGTCCGGTTTATCAATTTGCTGGAGAGTTGTTTTTTTATCCTGCTCCATCATAGGAAGTATGTCCGAACTTGCGAAATCATGTGTATTCATTTCTTTTGGGTTGTCCGAATCTGCGTTGGATTCGGTGGCAGTGTCGGATTTCTCTTCCCGTACTTCCATCCCCGAAGCGGTATATCTATTTGCCTGTGCGGCGAAAGAGGTGTTTTCCGCGATGCTTCCCAGCATGATCGTAGCGCATATGACGGAAGCCAACCACTTTCTTACAGGTAGACCTTTTCCCATGTATTCTCCTTATATCTTACTCATTCCTGAGTATTCTCTATCCTCATAAATAATACTATCAGTTTAGCATATATCTTTAGAAAAGTATATATAGTTTTAAAAGAATAATGTAGATATATTAATTTTTTTTTATGCAAACCCCACACCTGTATTCGCAACAGTGCAAAAAAGCATTCGCTCGATAACATATACATGGAAAAAAACTCCCACTGCCTTTTGGCAGTGAGAATTTTTTCAATTTTTATTTATTTTCTCTGGACGGTGTCGCATCCGAACGTTCTTTTTTTACGGGATTCAAATCCGAAGATTTCATACTGAGGTCGATTCTTCCTCTCATTGCATCCACTTTCATCACTTTCACGGTCACTTCATCCCCGATATTCAATACATCCTCAACCTTTGCCACTCTCTTGTCGGAAAGTTTGGAAATGTGAATCATACCGTCTTTGTTCGGTGCCAGTTCCACGAATGCGCCGAATTCCAGTATCCGCACTACCTTGCCGGTCAAAATCATGCCCGGTTCCATGTCCGTAACGATATTCCGGATAATCTCCATTGCCTTGTGAATCTGGTTTCGATCGGAAGAAGCCACACAAACACGTCCGTCATCGGTGATATCGATCTTAACTCCGGTATCTTCGATGATCTTATTGATCACCTTGCCCTGCTTGCCTACCACATCGCCGATCTTTTGCGGATCGATATTCATGGTTTCAATCTTCGGAGCAAATTCGCCGAGTTCCGCTCTCGGCTCGGAAATACAAGGCTTCATACAGGTATCCATGATGAACAATCTGGCTTCATGGCATCTCTTGATGGCACCTTCCACCATGTCACGCGTCAATCCGTGGATCTTGATATCCATCTGAATCGCCGTAATGCCGTCCACCGTTCCGGTGACCTTGAAGTCCATGTCGCCGAAAAAGTCTTCCAAACCTTGAATATCCGTCAACAATACATAGTCATTGTCGCTTTCTCCGGTAACCAGACCACAGGAGATTCCTGCCACCATTTTCTTGATCGGCACTCCCGCCGCCATCAATGAAAGACTGGAGGCACAGGTGGATGCCATGGATGTGGAGCCGTTGGACTCAAAGGTTTCCGAAACGGTGCGGATGGCATACGGGAATTCTTCCTCACTCGGAAGCACCGGAATCAAGGCTTTTTCCGCCAATGCGCCGTGACCGATCTCGCGTCTGCCAGGACCTCTGCTCGGTTTGGTTTCCCCGACCGAATAGGACGGGAAGTTGTAATGATGCATGTATCTTTTGGATGTCTCTTCCGCATTCAAACCGTCCAATCTTTGGGCTTCGGAGAGCGGAGCCAAGGTCGTAATCGTACAGATCTGTGTTTGTCCCCTTGTAAACATTGCGGAACCATGAACTCTCGGAATAATGTCCGTTTCGGAGGAAAGTTTACGAATCTGCGTGATTTCCCTTCCGTCCGGACGTTTTTTGTCCTTAAGAATCATCTTCCGCACGGTCTTCTTCTCATAAAGATAGATGGCCTCCGAAAGCAATCCCAGCCATTCCTCGTTTCCTGCCAGGCTCTCTTCCAGTTTTTCCGTGATCTTTCGGAGATTGTTTTCTCTGGTTTGCTTGTCATCCGTAAATACCGCCTCCTCCATCTCAAGAGGAGATACCATCGACATGATGTGAGCCGTAAGCTCCTTTGGGATGGTACAGGAGGTATACTCATGTTTTGTTTTTCCCGTTTTTGCCACGATTTCATCGATAAACGCAATGACCTTCTTGTTCATATCGTCCGCCAGATAAATGGCTTCCAACATCTTTTCATCACTGATTTCATTGGCACCCGCTTCGATCATGATCACTTTTTCTCTTGTCGATGCCACCGTCAGTTTCAAATCCGAAACCGCCATCTGCGCACTGCCGGGATTGATGATGAATTCTCCGTTCAGCAATCCGATTTGCGTGGATGCGCAAGGTCCGTCAAACGGAATGTCGGAAACCGCCGTGGCAATCGCCGAACCCAGCATTGCCGCAAGTTCCGGGGAACATTCCGGATCCACGCTCATCACCAGATTGTTCAATGTCACATCATTGCGATAATCCTTCGGAAAAAGCGGGCGCATCGGTCTGTCGATCACTCTGGATGTCAGAATTGCATTTTCGGTCGCCTTTCCCTCTCTTTTGTTAAACCCTCCGGGAAGCTTTCCCGCCGCATACATCTTTTCCTCATATTCTACCGAAAGCGGAAAGAAATCAATTCCCTCCCTGGGTTTTGCGGATGCGGTCGCCGTCGATAAAACCGTCGTTTGGCCGTATTGCACAAATGCGGCTCCGTTTGCCTGCAAAGCCACTCTGCCGATATCGACCTTCAGTGTCTTACCTGCAAGATCCATCGTAAAACTTTTATAATTACTCATATCTGCTCCTTATCCATAGAACCAAAACTAAGCAGAGTGGAACTCCACTCTGCTTCTATCAAACATTACTTTCTTAACTCAAGCTTCGCAATCAGCTCTCTGTAGCTGTCAAGATTCTTGTTCTTCAGATACTGAAGCAATCCTCTTCTTTGACCTACCATCTTCAAAAGACCTCTTCTGGAATGATGGTCTTTCGCATTCACTTTCAAATGCTCGGTCAATTCCGCAATTCTTGCCGTTAAGATTGCGATCTGTACTTCCGGTGAACCGGTGTCACCCTCTGTTCTCGCAAACTTGTTGATAATCTCTGTCTTTTTCTCTTTTGAAATCATAATCTCTCCTTTGATAAATATAAACTGACCGCAAACCATGTTTCGGCAGCGCATGCTTGGAGCACCTGAAACATCGCAGGGGCGTGAAATACTATAAGATAGTATCACAGTTTGTGAGGATATGCAAGTGCCAAATCCGCATCCAGCTGCTCTTTTAATTCCTCCAGACACGAAAACCTCTTCTCGCCCCGAATGTATTTCAGAAAAGACACTTCCACTTCTTCCCCGTAAATATCCCGGTCAAAATCGACAATATATGTTTCCACCCGCAGCGCATGTTTCCTGGCATCTTTTGCAATGCTCGGATTGGTTCCGATATTGGTCAAACCGTTGAATTCCTCACCGGTGCCGATGATTTTGACTCTGCTGGCGTAAACTCCGGTTTTCGGCAGAATTTTCTCTTTTTCCGGAAAAAGATTCGCCGTGGGATAGCCGATGGTATGACCGAGTCGGTTTCCGGCTTCCACAATTCCTCGTATGGAAAAATTGCCGCCGATCAGACGATTGACTTCTTCCATCCGTCCCTCGCTCAGCAAATCACGGATCAGACTGGAACTGATCTCCTGATCATTCTCGTCACGGACTTTTTCCACCACCACAATTTCATATCCGAGTTCTTCTTTTAACCGTTCCAATAATTCCAGATTTCCGCTTTTTTGATATCCGAACGCACAGTCCTCACCGCAAACCATGATTTTCATATTCATCTTGCCGATTAAAATATTTCTTAAAAATTCTTCTCCGGTGATGCGCTGCAATTCTTCGTTAAAGGGCAGTTCCACCAGACAGTCGATCCCGATTTTACGAAGGTTTTCTCTTTTTTCCTCTTTCGTGTAAATCCTTCCGGCTATTCGGTCGTTTCCGGGGAGCCGAGGCGGATTGGAAAATGTGATCGCCAGCGACTTCAGTCGCTTTTCCCTTGCAATCTTCATCATTTGATGAAAAATCGCCAGATGCCCGATATGGGCACCGTCAAACTTTCCAATGGCAATCACGGACGGTTTTGCATCGACCACATCGGAAATATTCTCGTAAATTTTCATACTTTTCTGACCATGAAATCAGAGTGTAGACTGTCATTTCGCTTCCAAAAACAACTGAAACGGCTTAAACACCTGCTCTTTATCGATCCATTCATAGATGCCGCAGAAATTGTTTTGATGATCATACACTCGATACAATGGTTTTTCTTCTCCATCCTTGCTTCGATATTCCATTACTTTTTCATTAAAATGATGCAAATCCAATTTGTTGCCATTGTAAATGTATTTGTCGGCGGATGCACCGGCATGCATTGCCGGACAATGCGTGAAAAAACTGTCACAAGGCAAAAGATATTGCCTGAGTTCTCCTCTTTGATGCAGCGTTTCCACTTCCGACAGACGAAGGGCATCTTCCGCTCGAAAACCGCTCACCTGTGTTCTGGTAAGAGCGGTCATTGTCGCACCGCAACCCAGATCCCTGCCGATATCATCGCACAAAGTGCGGATATAGGTGCCCTTCCCGCATTTGACGCGAAGCTTTACAACCGGAGGGCATATGCGAAGGATCTCCACTTCGAAAATTTGCACCGGTCGGGGTTTTCTTTCGATTTCCACACCCTCCCTTGCCAGATTGACCAGCTTTTTTCCGTTGACCTTCAATGCGGAATACATCGGAGGAATCTGCATATGGTCTTTGGAAAATTTTGCGACGGATTTGCGAATCTGCTCTTCATCGGGAAGAAACACAGAACGTGTCAACACCCTTCCGGTGTGATCCAGGGTATCCGTTGTATAACCCAGCTCAAAATCAACGACATATTCTTTGTTTCGGGAAGTAATCAGATCACATAACCTGGTCGCGTTTCCAAGGCATATCAGGAGTACTCCGGTCGCATCCGGATCCAGCGTCCCGGTATGTCCTATTTTTCTTTGCCTGAGTATGCCTCTCAGCTTTGCAACCACATCAAAAGAAGTAAACCCGACCTCTTTGAAAACATTTATAACTCCATTGTACATTGTTACTCCATTATTATTCGATCTCGGTGCCGGCAAATCCCGGTTTCGATATTTCACCGTTTTGCAAAACACGGCGTATTGTCCGAATACGAATCCCTGTGTTATGTCCGATCATGTGACATCCTGCTGCATCAGCTGAAGTTCGATTTGCCGGCTTAAATTATTCACAACATCAAATCTCGTACCGTGCAGAATGCAGCCGGCGGCATGCACATGCCCGCCTCCGCCGAAGTATTCGGCAATCGTGCTGACATCCACCTTGTATTTGGAACGCAAACTGACTTTGTAGGACTGCGGTGAAATTTCATAGAAAAATATCGCAACATCCACACCCGAAGTATCTCGCAGAGTATTGATGATCCCGGATAAATCTTCCTGCGTCACACCGTAGAATTCCATCAATGCCTTGCTCATATATGAAAAAATGCATTGTTTGTTCAGAAACAGTATCGATTCTGACAAAGCCCTTCCCATAACCTGATTTTGCGCATATGTCTTGCTGTAATAGCTTTCCTCCAGAATTCGCGAGAAGTCAATCCCGCGATCCATCAGATCGGCGGCAATCCGCAAAGTTTTCGAGGTCGTTGCCGGAAATCGAAAACATCCGGTGTCATGCACAATTCCGGTATACAGGCATTGCGCAACCTTGTTGTCAATGTATTTCGTATTCATCTGATCATAGAGCAGCTCACAGGTTGATCCGATGGACGCGTCCAATATCGTATAATCCGACGCAGGATGATGGCTCTTATGATGATCGATGCACATCTTCTCTCCGGACTGCTCAAAAATGAGAATGCGATCTTTAAATCGGGACGGTTCCGAACAGTCGACGATGATGCATAAATCCACCTCATATTGTGCAAATCCGGAAGTAATGATTTCATCAAAACCCGGCAAAAGGGAAAAACATGCCGGCTTAGAGTCCAATGCGACAAATACCTTTTTGTCCGGATATCGATTCAGAATGTAATGATAAACAGCCAGACAGGAACCGACGCAATCACCGTCCGGATTGGAATGCCCTAAAACGGCAATCGACATTGCGTTCTCTATTCTTTGATGGAAGATATTCATAGATTTCATTCCTTTCATCGGTATAAAACATTATTCGTTTGCTTCGTTGTCTTTATCGGATTCCCTTTCGTCAAATTCCTTTTCATCGGATGCATGTTTCATCACTTCATCGATCAGTTGATTCATTTTCATTCCATATGCCAAAGAAGTGTCCAACACAAAACGAAGCTCCGGAGTATTTCGCAAATTTAAGCGATGTGCGAGTTCTCTTCGCATATATCCCGAGGCGGATTTTAATCCTTCCAGCGTATTTTTCGCCTCCTCATCGGTGCCGAGCACACTGACATAAACCGTACAAAGCTTCAAATCGGTCGTCACAATGCATTCCGTCACGCCCGTCATCGGCAAAATTCTCGGATCTTTGATTTCACCACGAATAATCTTTGAAATCTCGCGCTGAACATTGGCATTGATTCGAATATTCTTAATACTGTCTTTTCTCATATTTTCTCCGTTCGGATAACCGTTCAGACCGTTTCGAAGAAAATACCTTCCGGCCTGAACGGTAACAATCTCTATTTTCTAGGGACTTCCACCATAATGTATGCTTCAATGGTATCCATTTCCGCAATATCATTGAATTTCTCAAAGCTCAGTCCGCACTCATATCCGCTTGCAACTTCCTTCACATCATCCTGGAAGCGCTTCAAGCCCGCAAGATTGCCGTCAAAAATAAGCTCGGAACCTCTGGAAATCCGTACCTTGCATCCTCTTTGGAACTTTCCGCTCGTAATGTATGAACCGGCAATGGAGCCGATTCCGGATGCCTTGTAAACCTTTCGAATCTCAGCCGTACCGATAATCTTCTCTTCATAAACCGGAGCGAGCATGCCCTTCATGGCGGATTCCACATCATTGATGGCATCGTAGATAATCTTGTAGAGCTTCACATCCACATTTTCTTCATTTGCCCTTGCCGCAGCGGTCGGATCGATTCGAACTCCGTAACCGATGATGATCGTATTGCTTGCAGCAGCCAGGGAAACATCGGATTCGGAAATGGCACCCACCCCGCTGTGGACGATGCGAACCGTTACCTCGTCATTGGAAAGTTTGAGCAGGCTCTGTTTCAAAGCCTCTACGGAACCCTGTACATCTCCTTTGATGATAATCGGAAGTTCCTTCAGCTCGCCTTCTTTGATCTTGCTGAACAAATCGTTGAGAGAAAGTTTTGCCTTGGTCTCTTCGATCAATTTGTCCTTGCTTGCATTCTTGAATACTTCCGCATTGTTCTTCACATTTGCAAGGGACTCTCCGACCATCAGAATGTCGCCCGCATTCGGCACGCTGTCCAAGCCCTGAATCTCCACCGGTGTGGAAGGAGCCGCCTTCTTCACTCTCTTGCCATTGTGATCCATCATGGCTCTGACTTTACCGAAACTGGAACCGGCGGAAACGAAATCTCCATCCTTGAGCGTACCCTTTTGAACCAGAACCGTCGCAACCGGTCCTTTTCCCTTATCGAGCTTCGCCTCGATGACCACACCTCTTGCCATGCGGTCCGGATTCGCCTTCAATTCCTTCATCTCCGCAGTCAGCAGAATCATCTCCAAAAGGTTCTCGATTCCGACACGGGTCTTGGCGGATACCTCACAAAATACGGTACTGCCTCCCCAGTCCTCGGAAATCAGCTCATGTTCCGCAAGCTCCTGTCGTACGCGATCCAGATTGATGCCCTGTTTGTCAATCTTGTTGATGGCGACAATGATTTCAATGCCCGCCGCCTTG
>JBHAEV010000090.1:0-7740 GCA_041855735.1 Lachnospiraceae bacterium | reverse complement strand
TTTTGATTTTTTTGGTAGTGGCAACCAATTCAAAATATTCTTTGGCGAACTTTGTGGAAGCTCCTTTGGATGCTGTTTTGCCGCCGGTCGGTTCTGAATTTTTATGATAAAAACCGAATACTTCTTTACGAAGCTTCACATCTTTTAATATGGTTTCATACTGATCGGCTTTTTCGAAACGTGCTCTGTCTCTCTCCGCATTTTTCTCATTGGCACCGTTAATGCTTGTTAACCATCTCTTGCGTGTATCCTGAATTTTGGTCTCAAGATCCTGAGGAGAAATATCCGCACTGTCTATCTTATAGAGTTTAAAAATATTCTCTTGAGCAATGTCGATACCGTACTTACTCAAGATTTTACTCTGTGTATCAGCCATCTTTCCTCCTAGCACTTATTCAGACGATGCATCATTGCCGCTAAACATTTCACATACTGTCTTTCACAGGTTGCAGCCAGCCATTCCAGTATTCCGGAAACCGTATCCAAAGCAATGGTGGCGACAATGAGCACCAAACCGAGCAGGGCGGCACCGAAGCCGCCCAGAATTCCTCCAACCAAACCCAATACGATCAACAGCAGTATGATTGATCCGACAACGGACCAAAACCCTTCTTTTATGATTCCATCAATAATTGCGTACAGCAAATACAATGCAACTCCTGCCAGTCCGGCCAAACCGCCGATGCCCGATATCCCGGTAATCGATACAAGCAATGCATTGAAAACGGATGCCAACGCCTTAAACACGATTCCGGATACAAAGAAGAGGATTGCAAATGCCGCCGACCAAAATATGACAAATGCCGCCAAATCTTCTCCTCCTTATTCGATGTTTGCCGTGTTCATTCTCAGAGCCGCACGATGCATCTCATCGTCCGTCATCTGATTCGACAGCTGAAATGTTGTATCCAGCTTTGAATGATTCCTTAACTCTTCCGCAATAATATGCAAACTGCCCGAATTATCCAATGCCATTGTCATCTCAATCGGGGTATCGGCAGGAACTCTCTGCTTAAATGTCATTTCGATTTCGGTGATGGGTGCTCTTCCTTCGATTTCCATCGTTTCATCGGTAACGCGGCTCTCATACAGTTTGAGTACTACGCCGCTCTGATTGGCGGAATGTGTGTAATAGGTTTGCGTTCTGGTCGCCGGAAGCTTGTCATTAATCATCAGCATATTCGAAATCTTCGGTCTGTCTTGAATGATCACTTCCAATCCGTATGTTCTTGACAGTACATTTGTGATGTTGATTTTCAATGCTCCGCCGGCAGAGGTGCCGGTGGAAAGTGCGAATTTCTTGTCCATTTCGCCGGTAACGAGATTTTCTTCCTTTATCTCTTCTACCGTCTTCCCCGCCTTCGCGGCTTCCCCCGCCACAAAATCGTTATACGCTTTTTCATTGCTTGCATAAATTGCAGCTCCTTTTGCAACGGCTTCATCCGGATCGGCAAGAACCGGAGTTACATGGTAATCTCTTTCAATCATCGCCGCAACCTGAGGCATTCTGGAAGAACCCCCTACCAGAAGCACTTTGTCAATTTTTGAAATCGGATATCCCTGCTTGTTTGCCGTTGCCAAAACATCATCCAGAAGATTCTTGGTTCTGTTTAATAAATCGCTTGTCAGCTCTTCATACTTCTCTCGTGTAAGTTCTTCACGAAATCTTCCGGCAGAACCCTTTACGGAAATATTGACTTTTTCTCTCGATGTAAGAGCCTTCTTCCATGTTTCGACATCCACATACAAAGATGCAATCGTCTCCGGATCCTCCGAAAGATCTTCTCCGTTCTCTTCTTCGTAGCGTGCGATTACATAGTCCATGAGCGCTTCATCCCAGTCTTTGCCGCCGAGCTGGTCATCGCCTCCCGTACACACCACCGAAATATCGCTTCCGGCAATGCGCATAACGGTGATATCAAATGTACCGCCGCCAAGATCATATACCAAAACCGTTTCATTCTTGTCATTCCCCGACACGCCGTAGCTGATCGCCGCCGCTGTCGGCTCATTGATAATATTCAATACATTTAATCCCGCCAGCTCGCCGGCTGCTTTCGTCGCCTGTCTTTCGTTCATACCGAAATATGCCGGACAGGTAATCACGACATCCTGAATCGACTCCCCTTCCTGAAGTACACCGGTCTGTCGCAATTCTTCATTGGCATCATTTACAATCTTCTTCAAAATCATGGATGAGATTTCCGGTGCATGGTATGTGGTACCGTTCAGACATACCGTGTCATTTTCCTTTCCCATCTTTCTCTTGATAAACTGAACGGTTTTATCCGGCTCCATTTCTATGGATCGCTTGGCTTCCGTACCCACAATGATATTGCTCTCGGATTCCACCATCACAACGGAAGGAGTGGTATGATCTCCGTCACTGTTCTTAAGGACTACCGCCTTTCCATACTCATCAATATAGGAAATACAGGAATATGTTGTTCCCAGATCAATTCCAAATACTTTACTCATCATTTCTCTCCCCCCTGTTCTCTTGCTTTCCATTGATATACAATCACTCTTTCGGGAATCAGGACTTTATCCCCTTTTTTATATCCTTCCGAGATGCTTTCTTTTACTTTCTTATCCAAAGAAATATCCGCGGTTGTTTCAATTTTCGCCTGATGAACGGAAGCGTCAAATTCATCGCCCGGCGCGGAACGGTACGGATCGACATTCTGTTGCTCCAGCAGATCGGTAATATCCTCCAGGCAATACCGATACTCTCTTCGCAACTCATCCGCCGACAGCTCATTCCAACGATCGGAAGACATCAATCGTAGCATATCCTTGCGAACCTTAATTACCGCCTTCATCAGCTGATCCGCAAAACGGTTCGCCGCATCCTGCCGGTAATAGTCCAACTCCTTGTGGAGTTTCTCAATCATATCGTCCTTCACTTCGATTTGATTTTTGATCAGCCGCTCCATCATCTGTCCCTGCTCTCTTGTATTCAACAGGATCTCCCACAGCTCTCCCTCCCGATCCTCCACATCGGCAAACGGATTTTCACTTTGAGCAATGATGGTTTCACACATAACCTCAAGATCGTCCATGTCTGTCTCTCCTCAAAAAATACCGTGCTTTTTGCAATTTATCCGGTGACTCAATTGTGTTTTATTCATTATTTGTACTTTATTCATTATATCCTGCTTTTTTGAAGACAGCAATAGATGAATCGAAAATTATCGTAATTACTTTTCTCGCCGCCGAGCCGGGCCGCCACCTCCCGACGGGCATAACAAAAGAGTCGATTTCTCGACTCTCATTCAAAGGCATTCGATTCATCATCCTGTTTCCCCTGCTTTTTGTATTCGCTCACGCTCATACCGGTCCAAAGGCTGAAAGCCCGCAGAAAGGAATTCAGTTCCCGGTACCCAAGCAGGAAGGCAATATCAATACTGCTCATATCGGTGTTGCGGATATAGTGCTTTGCCAGCAGTTCCCGTGTACTGTTTTGCTGTTTTTGGAAAGATGTATTCTCCTCGGTCAATTTCCGCTGGAGTGTCCGTTTGCTGACGCCGAGTTTTAATGCGACATCATCGGCCGTTGCCATCCCGCCCGGCAAAAGCTCGGCCAGAGCGGAACGCACCTTTGCCGCAAAAGAGTCATCCCGTTCCATTTCGTAGAGACGCTTTTGAAGTTCCGGCGCAAGAAAATCCCACATCCCTTCGTTATCGCTGACAAACGGTATTTCCATATCCTCATATCGAAAGATGATGCGATTTTTTTCGCCTTTCTTTACCGGACATCCTGCATATTCGCAGAAACCGTTCTGTGCGGGCGGATCGATCATTTTTATCAAAACGGGGCGTATGTCCGTTTTTGTGGCTTTGCGGATGATATGGAGCAGAAACGCCATTTCCGAAATCACCAGAAACTGCGGTATTGCCAGTTCATCACGGCTTGCGGCAATTTCCAGCTCAAAGCTGTCGCCGTCGGTAGTGATTTCATACCGCATCGGCGCTATGATGCGCTTATATCTGCTGAGCCTCTCACAGCAGAGTGCCCCGTTCTTGCTGCAATAAGCGGCAAAAACAGGTGGGGAGAACATCTCGATGTTTTCGGCTGACGCGATTTGAATCGGCAGCTGCGGATCCGTGATTTGAGAGCCGACCGCATCCATGAAGCGGTAATAGTCCGCTTCGTCAAGTACGGGCTTTTTGCGACTGAACAAATCCTCCGGCACACCCGATGCCTTGAGAGCCTCGCCGACTCTGATGCCGAACATCTCCAGATATTTTCCGTATTGTCCGTCCAAAATATACTTTTCCATTTATATCCCCTGTTTCTTCGCACTTTCGGCAATCTGCTGATTATAGACAAAATTCAGCATGGTCTTTTTCGGGAACATCGGCACAAGCGCCATCATCGGTTTCTGCCAGCCCAAAAGTCCGGCGGTTACATTCAGCCTGCCGCTAAGCATCCCGTCATATCCTGCCTGCGCTGCGGCAGTGGGATCAACGGCATTCGCAAACAATTTTGTATCGGAGAGTCCGCCCGCATTTGCGAAGCCGGTTTTCATCGCACCTGGCATAAGTGTCGTGACCGTCACGCCCGTTCCCTGCAGCTCTCTCCACAGGGCATTTGACCAGCTTGTGACATAGGCCTTTGTCGCATAGTAAACTGCCTGGAGCGGTCCCGGCATAGCGGCGGCGGTTGATGATACATTCAGAACCTTTCCACTGCCCCTCTTGATAAAATCGGGAAGGAAGTGCTTGCAGAGTGCGGTCGGCGTTTCGATGTTCACAACGATCATGGACATATCCTGCTCCATCGTGCGTTCCCGTGCAAAATCCCCCCGTCCGCCGAACCCGGCGTTGTTGATGAGATAGTCCACTGTCCATTCGTTTTCCTTGCAGGTGTCGTAAATCACCTGTGCGGCATTCGAATCGGACAGATCGATTGCGATGCTATGGACTTCGACGCCATATTCCTTCTTCACTCTCTTGGCTTGTTCCTCCAGCTTTGACCGGCTGCGTCCGACAAGGATCAGGCTGCCGCCCTTTTTGGCGTGGATGTTCACAAAGCAGGTGCCGAGACCGCCGTATGAACCTGTGATAAGTGCCGTTTTATGATTGCTCATTCGAGTTTCCTCCTGTGACTTTGATGATTCTATTATACGAAAATCAACAGGAAAACAAAACATCCATTCACGCCATTATGATATCCATTCACGCCAGATTCATCGCTCCCCTCACAACAACTCATCTTTGGAATCCCAACAGATCTTTGAGAAGCTGAAATTCCACTCTGCTTAAAAGCTCGGTCTTCGGGGTCAGATTGGCACTGACATCCCCCAGATTATGGTTATAAAACAAATCCGGATCGGAAAAGACGGCGACCTGTCCCTTTCCATAATCCTGTACCGCCAGAATCACATTCCCATTTCTGTCCTGTATCAGAGGGCGACCGCCGAGCACCGCCGAAGCATCCGGACTCAATGCAATCCCTTGCAGCTCTTTGTAGTCGGCAAATTCCGACATCTCCTCCTCTTTCAGTTCCATTCCCAACTCCTTGAGGAAGGAATTGGAATGCCCCCCGGATGCCATATGATCCAGAATCAAAATCTTTGCTCCCGCCGATACCAGATTCAGAAGCTCCCGGGTATCCTCAAACTCTTTGGACGGCTTGATGATCACACTCAGTCCTCCTCCCGCTTCTTTCATCGCCTCTTTGAGACTGTCACTCACCGAAGGATAGCAGCCAAGGCGCTGGGTCCAGACATAAAAAGTATCCAGGCGCTTGGGCGTCTCTGTCATAAAACCCTCCAGACAATCGGGAATCGCAAACTGCGAATATTCCCTCTCAAAGCAGACACGGGTCATGGGTTTTCGTTCCCGAGCTTCTGTCAAGGCGGCACCGGAAGTCATATGGAAGATGCACATGGCGATTAACAAGGCCGAAAGTCCGCCGGTCAGACGGGAAAGAGTTCCGATTCCTTCCCTCCTGCGCAGTATCCATGCCAGATTCAACATCAAAGACAAAAGAATGCAGACAAGCATCAGCTCTCTCGGCGCCGCCGGCAGGATATTTTCCCTGTTCAGCCAGGATACGCTTTTGAGTAAAAGCTCGGGTTTCCCCGGCATAAACATCCAGAAGTTGGAAAATACCGTACTGTCCGTAAAAGCCAGTACTCTGCCCTTTTTATGGTACACTCCGGCGCATTGCAGGAAGTATCCGAATTGATTGCCCGGTCCCTCCGTATGCTCCGGAAAAAAATTATCCTGTGAATAATCGGCCTGAGCACAATTTAAACCGTAACCCAGTATGATTTCTTCCGCCTGCCATTTCGCCTGCAAGGTATCGGAGGTGGCAAAGAGGAAATGCGGCAGTCCTAAAACAAGCGGATGCGCTAAAAGACGCGGCGCATCATAGCCGGATAAATTCCCTTCCGTCAGTTCGTAGGTGCTGTCATAATTAAAATACAGGCCGAATCTTTCGGCAATCTCGTTCAGATTGCTTCCCGTACCGAAGACATTGGTGTGATCACCGATCAGATACAGTCCTCCGCCTCTCTCCACAAAATCTTCCATGTATCCGATTTCTTCTTCGCTGAAAGCCTTCGTCGGCATCTTGATAATCAATACATCCGTATCCTTAAGGGTTTCACTGTCCACAGGCTGGGTATTGCGCTCCGCTTCAAAGAAATGATCCAAAAGTTCGTAAAAGCAATAATAATTGTAGCCCGAACGCTCCCCGAACCATTCCTCGTCATAGGCCCTTGTTGTCCATTCCCAGTCGCTGTGATACTCATCCACCAGAACGCGCCCTGTTTTTTCCTTGCCGTAATCCCTTAGACCGAAAAAGGCAACCAGCGAAAATACCGGCAGAAAGGACAAAGAAAAGCGGATGACAAAACTCTTTTTTTCCTCCTTCAGTCCGTTTCGCGACAACAGCGGCAAGGATGCCGAAGGCGGCAGATTGCAAAATACCCGGGTGCAGATCAGGATGAGAGGCAGAAAGCTGAGCATGGTAATCGGAAGTTCCCAATAAAGTCCTCCAAGTCCGTATGCCGTGTACAATGCCAGCAGGAAGCTGTAGCGCAGCAGCGCATAGCTTAGGACTATCCCCGTAAAAATCAGGTATTGTCTGCCCTGCGTCCTCTTAAAATACAGGTTCAAAAATCCGGCTGTCAGAAAAAGCAGAATATAAAGAGCCCCTGCCTTTTCCCAGCTGCTTAAAACCGCCGTTGTTCCCAGCGCCCCATCGATATAAATCATACTTCCCTCAGCCACCGCTTTCATCCCGCAAATCCTGAGAACCACGGCCGAACCCGCGGCAAATACTCCTTCTGCATGGAGCCTTGCCGCCGCAATCTTATAAAAGGGAAACCAAAGAATCTGAACCGTCCCGAAAAGAAACGGAAATACCAGGGTTCTCATAACAGCCCCCTGCCTTCCTGCCCTTCGCTGTTCCAAATACGAGAAAAACAGGGCAAATACAAATAAGAGCGAGGACCAAAAAAGCCCGGGCGGTTCATAGATATGCATCCCCGCCGTCCACGCAAAGCTGACGCACCACAATACAAACCATGAGCTATCCATATATTTTCATCCTCCTTCTGCGCTTCATCCGATCTTTTTTGCTCATTTCTCACAAATAGTACCGCATTCAACGGCAGTTTTTCCCGCTTCCGATTTCGCGCTTTTTATTTTCGCACTGCATTCCGGGAAATCTCCGTCAGCAACTCTTCGGTAAATACGACATTCCCCTCCCGATAGGAATCGATGT
>JBHAEV010000089.1:0-18444 GCA_041855735.1 Lachnospiraceae bacterium | reverse complement strand
TAATTGTCCTCTTCATCCGCCGTCATATACACAACTTCGTCGATCACGACCGGATTTTTCGGATCCGTTGTCTTGTCCACCTTTCGATACGGCGCTTCCACAAATCCGTACTCATTCACCTTCGCAAAACTTGCCAGCGAGTTGATCAGACCGATGTTCGGACCTTCCGGCGTCTCAATCGGACACATACGTCCGTAATGCGTATAATGCACGTCACGCACCTCGAAACCGGCACGCTCTCTGGAAAGACCGCCCGGCCCCAGTGCCGACAAACGACGCTTATGCGTCAGTTCGGAAAGCGGATTGTTTTGATCCATGAACTGAGACAGCTGGGAACTTCCGAAAAACTCTTTTACCGCCGCCGTAACCGGCTTGATGTTCATCAGGTTCGTCGGAGTCTTTGCGGAACTTTCCAGCGTGGACATTCTCTCGCGAACCACCCTTTCCATCCTGGACAGTCCGATGCGATACTGATTCTGCAAAAGCTCACCCACCGCGCGAATGCGACGATTTCCAAGATGGTCAATATCATCCTTGGTTCCGATTTTCTCGGAAAGATGCAAATTATAGTTGATGGAGGCAAAAATATCTTCCCTCGTAATATGTTTCGGCACCAGTTCATTGGCATTTCTCTTAATCTTGTCAAAAAGCTCTTCTTCGCTTTCGCAAGACTCGATGAATTCTTTTAAAAGCGGATAGTATACATTCTCCAGAATGCCGAGCTGCGCCGGATTTTCGATGTTCACATGCTGACGGATATCCACCATCAAATTCGAAAGGATCTTGACATTTCGTTCCTCCGAATTTCCTCTGAGCCATACATACGGAATGCCGAGATTTTGAATCCGAATCGCCATGTCTTCTTTCACAATCTCACCCGCATTTGCAATGATCTCGCCGGAGTTCATGTCAATGACATCTTCCGCCAATTCCTTGCCCACAATACGGCTCTTAAAATGCAGCTTTTTATTGAATTTGTAGCGCCCCACTCTCGCAAGATCGTATCTCTTCGGATCAAAGAACATCTGCTCCAGCTGCGCCTTTGCGCTGTCGATGGCAGGCGGTTCGCCGGGTCTTATCTTTTTGTACAGTTCCAGAAGTCCGTCCTTGTAGTTGTCGGACACATCCTTTCGGAAGCTCGCCAAAAGTTTCGGCTCTTCGCCGAAAAGTTCCAGAATCTCCGCATTGCTTCCCACACCGAGCGCACGAATCAGGACCGTAACCGGCACCTTTCTGGTTCTGTCCACTCTGACATAGAACACATCATTGGAATCCGTTTCGTACTCAAGCCATGCACCCCGAACCGGAATCACCTGGCAGGAAAACAGTTCCAGACCGACTTTGTCATGTTCCAAAGTATAATAAATCCCCGGGGAACGAACCAACTGGCTTACAATAACACGCTCCGCTCCGTTGATCACAAAGGAGCCGGTCTCCGTCATCAGCGGAAGATCTCCCATAAATACTTCCGATTCGCTCATATCGGAAGAAATATCATCTCCCGAAACCCGAAAGGTCGCTTTCAGCGGAGCGGAATACGTCGCATCCCTGTCCTTGCACTCTTCTATGGAATACTTGGTATCCTCTTTGCAAAGCTTGTAGCCCACATATTCCAGACTGAACTTTTCATTCCGGTCTTTAATCGGGAATATATCCCGAAACACTTCATCCAGACCTTCATCAAGGAACCACTGATAGGATTTCTTTTGAATCTCAATCAGATTCGGCATCTCAAGAACTTCTTTTTGCTTTGAAAAGCTCATCCTTACGCTTTTCCCGGTATTCACGGGACGCATCTTGCTTTTTTCCATTGACGTATTCACCCCTGTTCTTAATTTTTCTCGCATTTAAAGACGCAAAATGAACGAAAATAGTTCTATTTTCGTTAACCAATTTAAGAGAAGTCCTGAACAAACTTCTCATCCGTCTCCTCCTGCTATATGAGCGAATTTTCGAAGGTATCAAATCGACTTGAAGCCGCCATGACCGTATCCGAAAAATCACTGAATATTTTGCTGCATCGACTGTTCTTCTTTACATCTCTCTCCCGGTATGATAGATTGATATATAAGAAAACTGTACAATTACCCACAATAGTGCAATTTTCATCTTAGCACAACAAAACCCGTCTGTCAACATGATTTTGCTTGATTTTGTGTTTTTATTTTGGTATAATTTATAGGTTCATGACAAAATGTTTCAGCTTGTAACCATTATGTCAAACATCGGTAGATCACTTACCGGCAAAATCATCTTACATTTTAAGGAGAAATATATGCCATTAGGACTGACGATTACATTAATCATTTTACTTGTTCTGGTCGGAGCACTCATTGCCCTGTATTTCTTCGGCCGCAAGCTCCAAAGCAGACAAGCCGAACAACAGGAGGCCATCGAAGCCGCAAAACAAATTGCCACCATCCTTGTCATCGACAAGAAGCGCCTGAAAATCAAAGAATCCGGACTGCCGAGCATTGTCTACGAGCAAACCCCATGGTATATGCGCCGCACCAAGCTGCCGATCGTAAAAGCCAAGATTCAAAACAGGATCGTAACTTTGGTAGCCGACGAAAAGGCATATCAGGTACTTCCGACAAAAACCGAAGCAAAGGTTGTGATCAGCGGCATTTATATCACGGAAGTGAAAAGCGCCAGAGGCGGACTGCTGACACCTTCGCCGAAGAAGAATTTCTTCCAAAGGATTTTCAGCAAGAAGAAATAAGCAGAATTCGAAAAATCTTGTGCAATCGATTCCATTTCGAATAAGGCAGTCAAAACGTCCGGGATTGATCCCGGACGTTTTGACTGTTGCTCTGCTCTCTGAAAAAAGAACTCCATTCCCTTTTGCATGTTCTCAAGTATTGGTCTATTTCACAAAATACTCTCCCGCGAAATAAGACACATTCGGAAACAACATATCTGTAACGGTGATGTTTGCCCATCCCTCCCTGCTTGGCATGGTCAGCTTATAACGCTCTATGTCATTATCTATGTCATTGAAATATAATTCCAATCCGCTTTGTCCATAAGGCAATGCTCTTGAAAGATCCCCGGTGTAATAAAGACCATCCCGATCCTCAAAATATAGCTTGTATTCAGCCTGTTCATCAAAGTCTATAAATATCGGCGTTAATGAAATTGTCTTTTCCTTATTGAAAAAAACGTCAGCAACATTCAGATTTCGAAAATCAACTCTTTCCGGTTTATTGACATCGTCTTCATACCACACACCATCCGCATTGACCCAGTAACCGTCCGGTGTAAAAGAACTGTACACCAGACCTTTCATATTCAGGTAGTACCAATATCCATTGTCATACACCCATCCGCGTACATTTTCAGATTGTTCATTGTGATAATACCATTCTCCGTCCGGAGAAAACCACCATGTACCCGCAAAAACGGTTGACGAGATTCCCAGGCTCAGAGTACCGACCGCTGCGATCGTTTTGATAACTGATTTCCACTTCAATTCATATCCTCCTACATACATTGTGTTGCCATCTTTCAAAGATGGATCGCTGTAAAATACTGGAACACAAAACCTCGCAAGACAATGTTTTTGCACACCTCCTTTATTTCGTATTTTATTGCGTTAATATTTCGTCCGATATTGTATGAAAACCTGATAATTCTTATAAAAACAGTATATATCAAAACAAATCATTCAACAAGTTTTATTTAAATTTTTGTGACAATCTATGCACCATTTTCCATCATCGACCGGAACACCGCATTCTTTTTTGAAATCTTTGCTGGCTCGGGAAGAATGTCTCCGGTGAAAAGAGCTTTGCAGCAGAATACAAAACCACCCTCTCCGGATTTCGAAAGGGAAAGCTCTGAGCCGCACTCAAAGATGTCGCTATCTCGGTCTCCTCTCTTCTTTTTTCGGAAATTCTGGAAACGGAGCATGCGGTTCGGTTTGATACCAATACGCCACACTTGCCACGTCATCCTGACGCTCGAAGTTCCCCTTATGACAGGTTCCGATCTGTTGGATCGTCACTCTTAAATTTTCCTCAAATAAAACCGGATCTGCTATATGCCAGCGATAAAGACCGCGTTCCGGCGGCACATCGTCATTGTGATAAGGATTGAATACCCCTTCATCACGATGCGAATAGTACGGATAGCCCAAAAACGGCGTGGAATAATTCTTTTCTGACATTCTTCCCTGCTCGTCCAAGTCTCCGAAACTCCATGCTCCTCCAAAATAGTCCTCCGTTCCGGTTCCGCAAATGGTCGGATATTCCTTGTCTCCATCCAGATAGAATTTCATCTCTCCCTCTCCCCACCAGTATCGTTCCAGTGTGGTTAAAGCCATATAGGTCCCGATATAATGTCCTCTTCCTTCAACGCCGTCCAAAATGGTATAATCCACCTGCTTTTGCGTATACCGCTCCCTTCTCCACTGCGCATGAAAGTACAGGGCATCCTCCGGAATTTCCTTTAAACAGTAGTCCACCTGATAAAAGAATGCCGGAACCATCGCATCATGCTGGTTCTCAATCGTGATTTTTGCCGATGTGCGAAACGGCATCGGAAAATAACAATTCATCGAACGCTTCGGATTCACCGAGATCGGCAGAGAATTAACCTCGCAGCCCTTACCGAATCCGCAGCAAAAGAAATCTCCGAGCGGAACCTCCACCGAAGGATCCGCCTCTCCATCCCAATACATCCGAAGCACCAGATCCCTCAGCACAAAATAATCCGCATCCGTCCGGTCGGTTACGGTTACCCAGATATGTTGTATTACACCGCTTCCCATAATCTCAGCCAATGTTGTGACCGACCCCGGCTCCAGGCCGTTAATGCACGGCGCTCCCTTTCGGGAAGGTCCCAGCTTGGAAGGCGCCATTCCTCCCTTTCCCTTTTCACCATGCGGGTTTTCCGCATTGATCGCCCTGCTCCTTCCTTCCTTTTTCAGGAACAACCCACTCAAACCAAAATACGAATGATCCATACTCGCCTCCTATGCTTTTACACCGCCTGCCATAATTCCGTCCATAATTTCCTTCTCAAATATAGCAACAAATACAATAATCGGCAACAGAATAATGCATCCCATCGCACTCACCAAATCCCACGGAACCGCATACATATTGTCTCTGAGCGGCAGCTGGACAATCGCCACAGACAACACCTGGATCCCGTTTGAATAAAACAAGGGCGTGAAGAAATTGTTCAGGCAGGTTACAAAATTAATAATGCAAACCGTCGCGATGGCCGGCTTCATCAGCGGAATGGTAATAAAAAATATCCTTTGCGCAAAGCTTGCTCCATCGATGGCTGCCGCTTCCTCCAATGAAACCGGTATTTCCGATACAAAATTCCGGAGGATCAGCACTGTAAACGGAATCACCGAGCTGATGTACAAAATGATCAATCCCAGATACGTGTCGTACAGCTTTACCTTGCGCCAAAGCTCATACAAAGGCCTGGCTGTTACCACTTCCGGGATCAGCATCGTGGCAATGACAAAGGCAAAAGCGACAGAAATCCATTTTGTTTTAAATCGTTCAAATGCATATGCCGCAAGCACACAAAGTACCGTGCTGATTACAATGGTACTGCCCACTATGAATATGGTATTGCCGACCTTTTGCAGCAGTCCGACATTCTTTATCAAAAAAACATAGCTTGCCGCAGTCGGATTATCCGGAAAATAATCGATTGGTGTTTTGAACAGTTCTCCGGACGGTGTAATTGAAGACATTACGATCCAATACACCGGAAACAATATCAGAAAGCTGATCATAATGATCAATGCCCATTTCACGATTTCGGTTATGACTTTATGAATTTTTTGTTTTCGTTCTCTCATGATCACCTCGTACTACTCAAAGGCTATTTTTTGGGACAATTTGATATTGACTCCGCTGAACACCGCCATCGTCACAAATAACAGCATGGCCATCGCCGATGCATATCCTACGTTTAAATTGGTAAAGGCCTCCGTCGTGATTCGATAGGCGATCAATGCCGTATCTTCACCCGGTCCTCCCGAAGTCATCGAATATACAATGTCAAAGCTTGTCAGTCTCCACAATGTAAAAGGAATGCAGAGTGTCACGACATTTCTGAAGATCAATGGCAGGGTAATCCGAAAAAATTGCTGGACATGGTTTGCGCCGTCCACTCTCGCCGCCTCGTATACTTCCTCCGAAATAAACTGCAATCCGGACAGAACGAGAATGGCGAAAAAGGGCAGATCCTTCCATAAATCCATTGCGATCACGGCAATTCTCGCACTTTCGGTATTCACCAGCCAATTCAGACGAAAGTCCGGGAAAAACCACCGTATAAAATCGTTTACGATCCCATAATCATTGTTAAATGCCCATTTTGCCGCCATCCCGGCAACAACGGCCGGCATTGCCCATGGTATCAAAACGATGGTCCGTAAAAATCTTCTTCCGATAAATTTTATATTCATCACAAGTGCCAGTATCACTCCGAATACAACATGGAATACCATGGAGGCTGCCACAAAAAGCAGTGTGAACTCGAGAGATACCAAAAATTTATCATCCTTAAACAGATTCAGATAGTTTTGAATCCCATAAAATTTATTGATCCCACGCAATATGCGGATGTCAAAAAAGCTGTTTTTCAAAGTGACCATGATCGGATAAATCGTCGTAAACCCCCTGATGAGCAATGCCGGAAGAATCATAATCCAAGGTATCCATTGTAATGTTTTCTTTTTCTTCATTTACGATCCCTCAATTTGTTTTGAAAATAAATCACTTGGTTATACAAAAGGGTATGCCTTTTAAAAATGCACACCCCTTTCCGTAATATTAACGATACTCCTCCACATATCCCTGTGCTTTTTCACAGAATTCATCCAAGGTGATTTTATCTTGTACATAATTCTGGAATATGGTTCCCATCGCAGAAATAAACTCCATGGTCTGCGGAAGCATCGGTCGCCCTCTTACCTCCGATTGAGATGCGTAAATCGAATACATTTCCTTGACAGGACTGGATGACGGCACAATCTTTTCCGCCACATCGCTTCTGGCCGGGTATCTGTCGAAATTCTCCCATGAAGCCTGCATTCCCCCCTCCGATGCCATATATTGTAAAAACTTGATCGAAGCTTCCTTATTTTGGCTTGAAGAATTCAAAACATAGCTCCATGAATCAGTAAAAATGCTGCTCTTCTTGAACGTCGGAATCGGTATTTGATGGATCTTGTCACTTCCCAGCATATCTGCAGCCGCGTATTCCGAGCCTGTTCCCCAGTAAAAGACACAGCCGTATTTTCCGTCAATAAATTTCTGATTCATTTGCTCATATTTGTCGGCAATCTGGTCGATCGGAGTCACTTTCCATGTATTGACCATATCGTACATAAACTGCATTGCCTCCCGGTTCCCTTCATTGGTCCAATCATAGTAATCGCCTCCGAAAAGATTCACGAATTCCGCAATTTCATTGAACACATAGGTCTTTTCCCAGGATCCACCGTAACCGTATCTCCCCTCCTTGGTCGCACTTTGAATATACTTCTTGAAGTCTTCCAAATTATTGATGGATTCCATTCCCACTTCATCCATGATTTCCTGATTCACCCAAAGCGCCAGATATCCGGTATATCCCGGAACTCCAATGATGCTTCCGTCATCTGCCGTAATCATATCCCCCACATATCCGGTGGCAAAATTGGAGAGAATGTCCTCTGTCATTACAGTGTCATTCAACGGCTCCAGCCATCCGGAGTTCTTAAAGGCCGTTGCCATTTCATCATTGATTTCAATAATATCCACACTGGAATCCTGCGTCGACAACATTGTCGTAATTTTTTGCTGTCTTGTATCGGAATCTGTAGGCGCAGCAACGGCATTGATTTTCAAGCCGGTTGCCGCTTCGACATTTTCCAGCCATTTCCCGAAATCCGGATCCGTCGTATTGATGCTGTAAATTGTCAGATCATATGCTCCGCTTTCTGCATTCCCCGCCTGTGTTGCGGCACTTGTTTCCCCTGCATTACTGTTTTGGGTATCCGGACCGGCAGCACACCCCATCAGGCCGGTTGTAAGCATCACGGCCGCCAAACTCAAACCAATCCAACTCGTCTTCATAAAACCATCCTTTCCGATATTTCATCAAACTTATTTTCTTTCCTCTTAATTAAGATAGTCTTATTTTAACAAATCGTTCCAAATGAGAAATATAATATCTTATGGGAGATTTATATTAAATTTTGAAAATTTCGGGATCGATTGTAATATTATCCCATATTATATATACTTCACTTAGGCAAAATCTCATTCATTGTGCCCAACTCGAACAAGGAGGAATCAATGTCATCAAAAAAAATTCCAACCCGGCGTGTTTTTCGTATTCTTTTTCATAACTACAGAACACGATTAACACTCGCATTTATACTGTGTACCATACTGCCTCTTATCATTATCGGTGCCGTCAGCTATGATACTTCCTATCGCTTGGCAGAAAAAAGAATTTTTGATTCGGTCCTCGTATCGGCAAATCAATTGGTGCAGCAATTCAATAATCGCATGTTTCAGCTGGAATCCGTGGCGGATTCCGCCAATCAATATGCCTACGACCTGGCCGTACGCAGTTTTGGCGCAAACATCGATAATCTGGATACTTTCGGCTCCGCCAGAAGCAATATCAAAATGCTGTCGCAAAATTTTCATCTGTATCAAACCTGTATTTTTTTGCCCGATGATTCGTTTTTCAGCAATGAAGGGCTTATGTTTTACGGCATCCGGCATTTGCCGATGTATCGGCTGAATGCAAGCGAGCTGACCGGAATCGGCATTCACTCCAAATGGATCTGCCGAAAAGAAGTTGATTTTCCGCATTTCTTAAACCCTGCAACCGGGAAAAAGACTTTTGATGTATTGTTCTGCTGTCAATCTCTTACCAAAAACAACCGATTGATCTATGCCCTTTTCAGCAGCATCAAAACGGATGAATTGACCAAAATGCTCACCGACTCTTTTTCCGACACCGCAATTACGGCATATATCTGCTCACCCGACAAGCTGGTTATCGCTTCCAATACCACTGTTTCCGGTTTGGAGGCAGATATGTTTGAGCAATTTCTTCTACAGGAACCGAACACCTTTGTGCGCTTGGGCAACCATCAATATTTGACCAGCAAGCTCGACAATGGTTTTTTACTTGTAGCACAGATTCCGACCGTTTATATTGAAAACAATATTTTTGACATTGTTCGTGCCATAATCATTACTTTTTTGATCCTGATCCCGACAATCATCGGCGCAACACTCTTTACGAGCCACGGATTGAGCAAAAAGCTGATAAGCCTGGATCGGCTGGTACGCTCTATCCAGATCGATAAAAATCGGATCCACACAAAGGATACACCGTCCTTCCCGGATGTTCCCTCGGATTATATGGACGAAATCGACCATCTCTCCCATTCGTTTCAGCGAATGCTGGGAACCATCGATCAGAATCTGTCCGAAATCATCGAACTTACAAAAAACCAGGAGCGTTTAAAATACAAATTATTGCAGTCTCAGATTAATCCGCATTTTTTATACAATATTCTCGGCAGCATTCAGACTTGTATGACGCTCAAAAAATACGATGTCGCCATGGCAATGGCCGGAGATCTGGCAAAATTTTACAGAATCACATTACGAAAAAACACCGATTTGATCCGGATAAAGGAAGAGTTGGAAATCGCCGCCCTGTATTTAAAACTGGAAAAATTGCTGAAGCAAGATGCCTTTACCTATTCCATATCCTGCGAGGACGGACTGGAAAATTTTATGATCTGTAAATTCACCCTTCAGCCATTTTTGGAGAACTGCATCCATCACGGTATCTGTCAGGGCTTTGAAACCATTCATATTTCGATATCCTTGCGATACGGGGAAGATACGGTCATTGCATCCGTTCATGACAATGGCGTTGGAATCGATGAAAGAACGCTTCATCACTTACAGGACGCTCTGGAGAATCATCGTTTGGACTACACACAAAACTTCGGAATCTGCAATGTGAATGAGCGAATATCCAGCCCTCTTTTCGGTTCCGGTTCCATACAGGTGCAAAGCAGCAGAGAATCCGGTACCGAGTTTGTCATCACATTTCAACAGATCATCCCTGATTGAGCCCTTTTTTGCCTAAGGAGTGTGTGCACTTTGTCGGGAGGATCGGCAAGCCTTGAAAGGAGACCAAAATGAAGAATGTTATGATCGTTGACGACAATCATATCTCAGTGGAAGGTATTTTGAAAAACATCCGCTGGAACGGATTGCATGCAAGAGTCGCTGCATGCGAATACGATGGCATCTCTGCCAAAAAGAGAATAAATGAGCAGAAAATCGATCTGATCATCACCGATATTGAAATGCCCGGGATGTCCGGTTTGGAGCTGGCCGAGTTTGCCATTCAGACGAATGCTTTTGTAAAAATTATTCTGATCAGTGCTTACGATGAATTCGAATATGCCAAAAAAGCGCTCCGGGTAGGTGTGTACGATTTTGTTGAAAAGCCTCTGGACTATAGATATCTGGAAGAGAAAATCCGAAACGCTCTGGAAGAGATCGAGCGGGAAGAAAAAGAGCTGGAACTGCTGGAACAAAGCAAGCCTGCCATGATCAACAGCTTTTTTTCACGTTTGCTGCATACTGCCTATGATGAGGCCAAATACTCGCTGAGCCATTATCCGGATTACTTGTCGCTGAATTTAAACTGCCATTTATTCTGTGTCATTTTTTTACAAATCGAAAACAAGGAGGAAATCCGGGAAAAGCTCGGTCTGAAAAAATTCCATGTTGCATTGGCCGCATTACAGGAGCAGATTCTGAAACAGACAGCGAACTGGAATCTTTCCTATGTTCTCGGTGATTTCAGAGGACCGATCTGTATTCTCGGCCATAATTTCGCAAATTCGTTTTATTTTCAAAAAGAGCTGTATTCCGTGATCAGCACCATTGAAGAGTTTTCCAAATCCTCCATTCTTCGACTTGTTATCGGCATCGGCAACATCGTCAAGGATATCTGGGAGCTGCGCCTTTCCTATGAAAGTGCGAAAAAAGCTCTGGAATACCGCTTCTTCCTGCCGCAGCAAAGTATATTTGACGCCAGAGACAACAAGGGCTCCGTTCATACCAATAAATTGTTTAATTCGGGAACCGATGAATTTCTGATCCAGCTGATCTGCAAAAAGGACTTGGTCGGTATCAAGCGCTGGCTGAACTCCTTTTCCGAAAGCATGCTGGCAAAATATCAAACCAAAAACTTATTGTTTCTTCGAATCTATACGATGCTTGGAAACATCCTTCGTTTCTTATACGAGATCAATATCGATTGTGCGGAAATAGAGCAGGAGATGTTTCTCAAGTATTCCGGGCAGGACTCTTTTCGAACGAAAAGCGAGATCGTGGACTGGCTGTACCAGATATGCGTTACTATCTCCGCACAGATCGATTCCTCCACACAAACCTATCACAAGCAGGTTTGTGATTCCGTCATAAAATATATAAAAAAGAATTATGCCGATAACGCACTTTGCCTGAATGACATTGCAAACGACGTTATGATCAGCCCTACATATTTAAGCGCTCTTTACAAAAAGAGCACAGCCCAAACGATATCCGACACCATCACATCCATACGAATTGACGTAGCCTGTCGTCTGCTTTCAACCTCCCAGCTGACATTGAGGGAAATCAGCGAAAAGGTCGGATACACAAACCAATACTATTTCAGTTCCTGCTTTAAGAAAAAAATGGGAATCACACCAAGCGAATATCGTAGATCAATGTAAAAAAGCCAAACGAAAGATAACGATCGCCCTTAAATGCACCAAAAAAGCACCATTGTAAAACATCGGTGATCTCATCATAAAAATCCTCGGCGAATCCTTCCTGTTTCGGGGCACCCTACTCATCAATAATGATGTTCGGTGCCCTTTTATAAAAATCAAACAGCATTTTCGGCAGTCGCTATCCAAGTTTCAAATCTATGCCTTGCCGGGTAAACCATCCAGACACAGAACGGCATCCACCGTTTCGTTTAAGAATTCGATATCATGCGAAACAACAAAAATAATATTTTCCCTGCTTCGCATTTTTTGAATCAGCTTTGATATTCTCAGCATATTCTTGTAATCCATTCCGCTTGTCGGTTCATCAAAAAACAGAAATCTCGAATTTTTGCACAATGCCGCCGCGATCGCCACTCTTTGCTTCTGTCCGCCGGACAAGCTCATGGGGTGCCGGTCTTTTAATTCCGCAAGCCCAAGCTCCGATAGTATCTCATCGATTTTGGCAGGCTCAAGATGTTTTGCGCCGAGCTTTATTTCTTCCTCCACGGAATCTGTAAAAAGCTGGTGATTTACATCCTGCATCACAAGTGCCGAGCATTTGATTCTCTCACCCTTTCGCAAAACGGATTGTTTAAATGTAATTTCACATTTTCCGTTTTCTTCCAATCCGGTCACTGCACGCAAAAAGGTCGATTTCCCGCAACCGTTTTTTCCGGTAATGCCATAAATTCTCCCCGGTTCAAAGGAAATGTTTTCCATATGCAGACCACCCTTGCTTTTGAAACGGCAACAAAGATTCTTTATTGTCAAATCACCGCCAAAGCAATTCCACACTTTTTGCAATTCCGGTTTGGAAAGGGAGCGAAGTCCGAGTTCTGACGCTTGCCGACAGGACAATGCAAGGAAATCCGCTCGTGCAAGCTCGCTGTATACCCTGCCGCTTTGCACCAGAAAAACACGATCGATGATATCTGTTAAATAATAAATCCTGTGTTCGGCAAGAATTAAAGTGATCCCCTTGCCCTTCAAAATTGACAGCATTTGACGCAGAATCGCAATATACTCGTCATCCAGATTGGAGGAGGGTTCGTCCAATACCATAATCCTACAACCGGAAATATAGCCGGCCGCCACGCATAAAATCTGCTTTTCCCCTCCGGAAAGCTCAAAAATATCACGTCCCAGAAGATGTGTTATGGGAAAAATATTTAACATATCTTTCATGCGGCATTCCATCGCATTTCGGTCAAGCCCGATATTCTCAAGATAGAACAGCAACTCCAATGTGGTGTTCACATTGAAGAAATGCGTCTTGGGATTTTGAAATACGCTGGAAATCATCATTGAAATCTCACAGAGCTCCAGATCTCGAATTTCCCGACCGTTAACTTTAATGCTTCCCGTGGCGACCGCATTCTCGTATTCATAGGCTAAGCCATTGATTGCATTGATCATGGATGATTTTCCGCTTCCGCTTTCACCTGCAAATAATATGCATTCTCCCTCCCCGATGCTCAATGTAATATTGCTCAGAATATTGTTATTATTGCCATAGGACAGTGAAAAACGTTCCATTGTCAGCATAGCCAGCCTCCCGCCACAAAAATTGAAATCGTCAGAGCATAGATAAAGTCGATCGGCCTTACACCGACTTTTATATATCTTGTTTTTTTCACAGTATTTCCGATGCATTTCGTTTCCGCCGCCTTGGAAATGTCATCCGCAATATTGGACGAGATGATGAGCAGAGGAACCGCAACATACTCCAGGTATGCAAACGGATTTCTCGTTTCGATCCCACGAATTTTCATTGCCATCCTGATGTGATTGCTCTCCTCCGCAAAGGATGGAAAAAAGCGAAACATCACCGCAATCGGTATCGATACGGTATTGGGTATCCGCAGGTAATCCATGGAGGAGATTATGCTCCCCACATCGGATGTCTTCATCAAAAGCTTACCGGCGGAAAACGGGAAATAGAACATACGAAACACAGCCAGCAATGACAGTATCATTTTTACAAAAAACGGAAATTTTGCAATGAAATGAAATCCCGGAACGAAATAAAGAAATCCGAACAGAACAATATTTTTTACGCCCTCCTGCTTCATCCCATTCATGCAGTACATCATTGAAATCGTCGATACAATCGCCCACTCTGCGTAATGATTGACGGAATGCAGTACGGTAAATCCCAGCAATCCCACAACGAAGAACTTCGTTATGGGATTCGGATTGTATCGATTGTTTGAGATTCCCCACATCAAATAATGCCCGCCTTTGAAAAATGTTTTTTCAGCAATGCTTTTCCGATGTATGCGCCAATGATTCCGCCCACAATGGCGCCGACATAGACCAAAGCCATATTCGGATATGTGATCAGCCGTTCCAATGCATCGGCATAATCCTTTCCCATCATCATGCAATGTTCGAGATACTTTTCCTTCGCCCAGAGCATTTGCATCAACGAGCCGCAAATCCATGTGTTGAAGACAGCGAAGGAAAGCATATTGTATCGAAAGGAATGATAGTTCCCGATTTTTCGTATTGCTTCCGCAATCAACATGACGACCAGAGCATGGACTGCAAGTAAATATGTATGCCCCATGGCAAACATCAGAAACGGAGAGAGAATTCCGAGTATGAACAAGGCCCAAGGCTTTTGTACCTTTGCCATGAACAGCAGGATGATGGTTCCCGATACGATACCGAGCAATGTCGGAAAGAGTAAAAACAGGATTGGCACAATCCCTATCATTCCCACACCGAACATCACCACGAAATAAACAACCGCAAATACCCCGATTGTCACAAGATCCTTTATTTTTAATGCATTTCCGAACATTATTTCCTCCTCATATAATCAAGTATTTTTGTTGAGAATCAAAGGCTTTCCGCCTTGTCTGTCTCCGAATGCCGGGTAATTTTTGCCGAAGAACCAAGAAGGAAAGCCTTATACCTCTCCTAGTAATGAAAAGCTTCCGCCAGTTTTGTTTTTTGAATAAGATTATGATACACTTTCGATTTTTCCATGAGTGCATCATGTTTCCCCGCATTTTCGACGCAGCCATTGTCGATCACCACAATTTTATCCGCATTTTCAATGGACTTCAGCCTGTGCGAGATGATGATGACCGTCTTGTTTCGGATGAGTTCGTTCAGGCTGTCCTGTATCTTTTTCTCATTGTCCACATCCAGGCTTGCGGAAATTTCATCGAGGATCAGGATCGGAGCATCCTTCAAAAAGGCTCTGGCAATGGACAGTCTCTGTCGCTCTCCTCCGGAAAGCTCCGCTCCGTTTTCACCGATTGCGGTGTGAAATCCATCGGGAAGCCGTTCCACAAAGTCCATACAATTTGCAAGCCTTGCCGCTCTTTCCACCTCTTCGTCGCTTGCCGTGGCTTTTCCGAGCCGGATGTTTTCCATAACGCTTGCATTGAACAATGTAACGTCCTGGAAAACAATGGATACATTTCGAAATAGGGACTCTGTGGATATGTCCTTGATGTCTTTTTTGCCGATCTTGATGCTGCCGGCATCATAATCGTACAGCCTCGAAATCAGTCTTAATATGGAGGTTTTTCCGGATCCGGATGCTCCGACAAGAGCGGTTACTTCTCCCTGCTTTGCCGTAAAGCTGATATCCTGTAAGACTTTTGCATCATCATTGTAGGAAAAGGATACCTTGTTGAACACAATGTCAAAACTTTGAAATTCACATTCCTCTCCCTCCTGTAACGCCGTGCCCTTGATTTCTTTCAACCGGTTTACAGCCGGCTCGATGTAAAACATCTCCAGCAGCCCCTCTTTGGAAATATCAAATATTTCTTTTATTTTTATGGAGCTGATCACATATCCCAGAAGATACAAAAGCGAAATTTCATTGCGGATCAGAAGACCTATACCGACAATTATTACAACCGCCACGCTGATATAGGAAAACAGGGTGGACAGTCCGAGTACCAGCATGGTTCCGAGTTCTACCATGACATGCGTTTTTTCGCTCTCCTCCATTTTCGTGTACAGCTTGTGCTTCACGCTCTCAGCCAGGTTAAAGCTGCTGATTTCCTGCTGCAGTTCGATCGTTTCCTGAAACAGCTCCGAATTTTCCCGCAGGATATGGAAATATTTGCTGTTTGCGGCCACCCGCCGTTTCTTCGCCAGTGGCAGGAATACAAAGCTGAGCAGAGTCGGGATCATTGCCGCAAGACCCAACTTCCAGTTTCCGATCAGCATCATGGCTCCCATCAAAGGGAAGAACAACCACATACCCACCACTTTCGGTATGGAATGACTCATGGCGTGTTCGATTCGCTCCACATCCGCCATAATGGTTTGTGAAAGATCCGACAAATCATGTTTTGAAAAATAGGCGATCGGCAGTTCCGATAAATTTTCAGCCAGGCGGATTCTTAATACGGCGGACTCCTTGTAGGTGGCATTGTAAAGATTCACATATTCCTCTGACAGCAGAAAATGCATGAAAAACAGCGTTAATGCGGCAAAGGCGATATATCCGGGCACCGTGTTTTTTTGACCGAAGATCAGCTGGTTCAGCAAAGCCATAAGAAGCAGCATCGGCGCCAGATTGATGCAATAGGTCAAAAAACAGAACCATGTCGCTTTCTCGAGATTCTTGGCACCCTGCTCCGATACACAATAGCGATTTTTAAAGTACTTTTTCATTCGATACCCTCCAATCATTCGCACTCTTATACAAGTGCAATAATCTGCTGTATAAGCCCTGCTTCTTCAAAAGAGATTCATTGCTTCCACGTTCGACAATCTTTCCGTCCTCCAGCACAAGGATTTCATCCACGGATTGAATGCTTGTCAGCCTGTGTGCGATCATGATCACGGTTTTATCTTTCATCAGATTTTTAAACGCCTTTTGCAATTCGTATTCATTGTCGGCGTCGATCGCGGCGCCGGCTTCATCCATGATGACAATCGGGGAATTTTTTAAAATGGCTCTGGCAATGGCGATTCTTTGTTTTTCACCTCCCGATAAATAAACACCTTTTGATCCGATGATCGTATCTTCTCTCATCTTAAACTTTGCAATGATTTCATCGCAGCCCGCAAGGCTCATTGCATTCATCACCTCCTCCCTGCTCGCTTTTGCATCCGCCAATGCAACATTGTCATAAATGGATTTCTTAAACAATTTGCTGTCCTGAAATACGAAGGAGATATTGCTTATGATCGCTTCCCTGGTATACGCCTCCAGCGGCTGTCCGCCAATTTTGATAAAACCGCTGTCCACTTTGTAAAAACCCGACAGCAGCTTTGCGATGGTGGATTTTCCGGAACCGGAATGTCCCACCAGGGCATAGGTTTTTTTCTCTTCAAGGAAAAATGAAACATCCTCCAGAACCTTGTTTTCTCCATAGGAAAAATGAACATGGTCAAATTCGATATTGCAGTTGTCAAAATGTTCTTTTTGTCCGTAGGAAAGTTTGTCCTCCTGCATTTTGCCATACAGCTTTTCCAGATGTTCTATCGCGTAATTTGCATTGAACATATTCATGCTCGCCCACATGATTTTCATAAATGAAACCATCATCACACCACACAAAAAGAAGATCATGATCAGTTCCAGCGCCATCGTCTCCGGCTCCCGAATGCCGTCCAGGAAGAAGCTCAGAGGTATCGTAAGGATTGCGATCAGTCCCAGGAAGATCAGCTGATAAATGACATAGGGCTTTTTGCAGCTGATGGAATAGTCATAGGCATACTTCGAATAATCCGAAATCGCTTTATTCAATGCCTTAAACGATTTTAGTGTTGTCCCGAATATCTTCACCACCTGCATCCCACGTATGTATTCGACGGTTTCCGAGCTCAACCGATCCAGCGCAGCATGATATTGTTTCATAAATTCTCCATTTCCCACCATTTTGCTCAGAATAAGACCGCTGACAATCGTTAATACCAATATAACGAAGCCGACACGAATGCTGATCACAAACGACAATAGCAACGAAAAAACCGGAACCAGGAATGCCTGTGAATTGTCCGGAAGCATATGCGCTACCGCAACATGCGTTTTTACGGCATTGTCATCGATGGTTTTTCGGATGTAGCCGGAGGAATGCAGATCAAAAAAACGAAAGCTGGAATCGGTCAATCCGTCAATTCCCCGCTTTCTCAGATTAGTCTCCAAACGAAATGCCAATACATGAGATGCCATTCCGGCGATCAGGTACAGTAAGGCGCTCACCGTCAGGGATACGACAATTCCGATCGAAAAATGAATCGCATTTTCATAATTGTTCTTTTTAATGATTTCCTCCAGAAAACGGTAAATGAGATAGTATCCGTATACCATGAAAACAGCGGAAATGCCGGATAGTATGATGGATAAATAGCCGTTTATTATACTGTCCGGTACGTATCGAAATAATTTTTTATAAACGTTCATCAAAATCACCCTTTCTTTTTTATATATTGATATTATATATCAGTTAGTATGTGCTAACAAGTATTTTATAGGATCTTTTCAATCCTTTTTGACACAGAAAGAATGTCTGACCCGAAATGCCCGGACTTCACGGATTCCGATGGGACAATTTTAAACGAAGCCTATACCTCATTCGGATTCCATTTCTATGATGAGCTGATTTTGAAATAAAAAAAACCTGCTTCGCAAATTT
>JBHAEV010000088.1:0-3325 GCA_041855735.1 Lachnospiraceae bacterium | reverse complement strand
CTTTTATGACAAATTAATGATTGAGATTTCAATCCACGCACCCACGCAGGGTGCGACTATTGTGTCGGATTCACAGGATCTTTGGACGTGTGGATTTCAATCCACGCACCCACGCAGGGTGCGACTATGAAAAAGGCTACGTTGGATGAGGACATTTGATTTCAATCCACGCACCCACGCAGGGTGCGACGGCAAAAATAAACAAAAATAATATATTAGACAGAAATATTTCCAGACTCTTTCACCGAAAATGTCTGTAAAAAACAATACCAATACATTAATTTATTCTATTTTTGCTTTAATACGAGTGCGAATCACAGTAAGCAATCATGTTTGCTTATGATTCGCATAAATCAAGTCTAATCAATAGACTCATGATCCAAGCAAATATGCTTTATCATTCATTCAGAAAATAAACAATACCGTTTAAATCACATCATTAATGCGCCTTTCACATCAAAGCTTGGCTTGATTCCAAAATGTTCAACCTTTTTTTTATAGTCTTTACCCAAATAATAGAAACGCAAACTGTCTTCCTCTTTGTCAATGATATTCAGCAACTTTTCCTTTACTTGTCTGCACAATGCAGAATCCATTTCACATTCAAAAACCGAATTTTGAACCCTATGTCCATAATTTACGCATTCCCTCGCTACTTTACGGAGTCGTCGTCGCCCTTCTGATGATTCGGTTCTTACATCGTAAGTAATCAAAATCAGCATCTTTATACCTCATTTCCACAAAAATGGAGGGTATGCATCCAAATCACCACGAAGATATCTTGCTAAAAGAAGTGCCTGTGTATAAGGAACCATACCCCATTCCACTTTTTCCTTTAAAAATGGATGTGTTATTACTTCCTGTTTTTTGCTTTGCCATGATGTCAAAAAAATCTTTCTGGTTTCCTCTTTCATAACCACCGCACTGTCATCAAACTTAGAAAAACCCTTCCCCGATATGACCTTTTTATTGATCAGGGATAGTACAAATCGATCCGCCACCACACTTCTCAATTCTTCCACCAAATCCAGCGCCAAAGATTTTCTCCCCGGACGATCGGTATGCATAAACCCGACATAAGGGTCAAGACCGACAACTTCCAGCGCTGATGCACACATTGAGGTGAGCAGGCTATAAGCAAATGAAAGCATTGCATTGACATTATCCAATGGTGGACGTTTGGTTCTTCTTTGAAAGACAAAATCATCCTTTTGCTGAAGAATTAAGTCATCAAACACGGAAAAATACATAGATGCGCCTTCTCCTTCAATTCCTCTTAAACTGTCAATATCTTTGCATTCTTTCGCTTTAAATATCGACTTTTTCAGACAATCGCTGACATTGCCGAGTTTTTGTTCATCAAGTCGCATCGAATAATCCCGCTTTGCTCTCTCAATGACCCATCTGGAATTGTACAGTTTTCCGACAATCATTGTTTTCGCAATATCCAAGCTTCGATCGAAATCTTCCGAATAACGGTATTGTGTTTTTCGCAACACAACATTCCCTCTTTGATTTCCGGTTACTCTCGCCAAAAACTTTCCGCTTTCGGTCATAAAACATAATGATACATTTCGCTCTGCACAAGCTCCCATTAACGCCGGACTTGCTCCGGTATAGCCACAGGTAACCACCGCTTCTAAGTTATGAAGAGGAACTCTTCCAACCTCTTTTTGTTCACAATTTACTACTATGTTTTCACCGTCAAGAGACAAGTACCTGTCGGAAGACATAATATATAAGGTGTTCAACAGTTTCTTCATGTCCCGTCCTCAATAATCATTTCTTCGATGTATTTCAACGCGCTCCCTTGATTTACTAAAGTCGGTATACAAAGTTCTTTCAAGGAACAGGCACTGCATTTCTTTGATTTCCTTACAACCGGAGTATGATTGCGCGAAAAGAATCGGTGCATTTCCAAAAGAAGTGCCCGCACTTCATTTTTTCTTTCTTCTGTGATATTCACTTCCCATCTTCTTCTGGTCTCCCCATAGAAAATAAACCCCTTTGGAATTTCACAGCAAAACATATCTTCCAAACACATGGCTTGTGCAACCAGCTGGGTGATATCTTCTTCACCCTCTTTCGCTTTTCCGACTTTATACTCAATCGGAATAATATCATATCGGCCATCATATCCGAAAACGGCTGTACCCGTTTTGTCATTCCTGACAAACTCCACAATGTCGCATTGCCCCGTAATGCCTAATGTTGTGGAACTGATTCTCATACCTCTTCTGACTATGACATTTTTTCTTTTTTCGATAAAATGATCTCCATGTGCTTTTTCATGGAAAATATCACCTTCCACAGTTCTTAAATTTTCTGCCCATTGCTGTTCGATATGAATCAACCCCCATTGCCTTTTGCAGAACGCAAAATGCTGTATCCCCGAAAGCAATAAGTAGTCATCTTCGGAATAACCCATAGTGCTTCTCCAGTCTTCAAGGATCTGAATCACTCTTTCATGTCATGTTCATCTCCTTGTGATCTCAAAATCATCTACCTTCAATAATCTCCGGTTTCAAATCGACAAGTTCATGAACACGAATTTCATATTCCTCAAAGCTTTTCGGCATATCTACCTTTTTCAGAATTTCCAAGGATCTGTGTACCTTTGCGGAAGAATATTGCCCCATCGGACAATTGTGCTTCCACCAATATACACTCTTCACTTCCATACTACCGTCCGGTCTTGCGGAAGATGCATCATTTTCAAACAGAGAACAAAGTGCTTTCTTTACCTTTTCCGCATCGTCATCCGAGAATCCGGTTTTTTGTGCAAGTTGGTGATTGATACTGCCTTTTAGAACGTATAACCCAAATTCCACGCGATTCTTACTTCCCATGGTGTCGGAGGATTTTCCACCGTCTTTTGTCGGTTCACTGTTCACACTCTTGGTAATTTGCATAGTGGTAATATCAATCGGATCCACACTTACCGCTGTTTGGACAGATACCGGACCGCGAACTCCCACTGAGACACTATCACTTTTAAATGCAAACACCTGTCCGAATGTTCTGACATCCATCCATTCTTCGCACGCCACCTTGGCATACTCCTCCGAATTCTTCGCCTTTACCGCAGCCTTTAATCCGGGATGATTACTTGCCCTTTCACTCAAACTTTTACAACCGTCGTCACATCTCTCCTGTGATTGAACAAAAATTTTTTCCCCCATATCCTGCAATCGATTTCTGATTTTCCTCTTAATACTTACATCCGACATCTCTCCATATCCGTCGAAATCTTCCCTCGGTCTGTTTCCGTTCAGCGGGTCTCCGTTCGGATTGGCTTTGTATACGGTAAACACTACTGCAAAAT
>JBHAEV010000087.1:0-2974 GCA_041855735.1 Lachnospiraceae bacterium | reverse complement strand
CGAAACGATTTATTCATGAAAATAACTCCATATAGTATTAATAACTACATTATATAGTTATAAAGAACAAATGTCAAGGGCATGGAAAAGAAGAAACAAAAAAAGAGAAAAGCATTCATGCTTTTCTCAGAATCAAGCTGATGACGGGAGTTGAACCCGTGACCTCCTCACTACCAATGAGGTGCGCTACCTCCTGTGCCACATCAGCATTAACTCTGATATAATACCAGAAAATGTTGGTTTTGGCAAGTGGTAAAAACCATTTTGTCACACGAAATTATATCTACATTTCATAACCGTTTTTCGCATTTTTTTGTCAATTTTTTAGGGAATACGGATCCTGCCTCCATAAGCGGTACCGAAATATTATTTCCTTGCCTGTGCGGTTTACTTATTGTATAATTGCGTTAAGTTATGCTGACAAGGAGGAAAAATGTCTGATTTACGTTACACGAGAAATCCCAGATATGTAAGAAGGAAACGCAGGAAAAGTCCGTTCCGGGCAAGGAGAGTTTTCGCGATACTCGGTTTTGTTTTGCTGTTCGGTCTGGTTTTCGGCGGATTGATGATACTGGGGAGAAATGGTTTTTTCGGTAAGAGGATTGCGGAAGTTTCCACATCAAAAGCGACGGAGATTACAACCACGGCGGAAGAAACCACATTGCCGACGAAGACGCAGGTGACGGAGCTGATTGCGCAGGCGCAGAGGCTGGCACTTGGGTATGACTATGACAAGGCACTGGAATTGCTGAGGGAAAATCCCGAGCTCGGTTCGGATGAAGAGGTGGTTGCCGAAATCGCAAAGATTGAGGAAACAAAGTCCACTTTGGTGAAAGCGGATGTCAACAATATTCCTCATGTATTTTTCCACTCTCTGATTGTGGACACTTCTTTGGCGTTTGACGGTGATTCCGATTCGGACGGATACAACCAGGTTATGACAACGATTGACGAATTCAACAAGATCATTCAGACCTTGTATGATAAGGGTTATGTGCTGGTCGGATTGCATGATATGGGAACTTTGGAAGATGACGGGAACGGCGGCAAGAAGATGGTGGCAAAGGATATCATGCTGCCGCCCGGAAAGCAGCCGATCGTGATTTCCCAGGATGATGTGAATTATTATGAATTTATGGAAGGGGACGGATTTGCCAGCCGGCTGGTTATCGATACGGACGGCAGGGTGACGACGCAGATGGATCATGCCGACGGAACATCCACAATCGGGGATTATGACATGATTCCTCTTTTGAATCATTTTATTGATCAACATCCGGATTTTTCTTACCGGGGAGCAAAGGCAATCATTGCGCTGACCGGATATAACGGTGTTTTCGGATATCGTACCGATTCGACATATGCGGATAAGAATCCGAACATCGAAGCGGACAGGGAAACGGTGAGGCAGGTTGCACAGGCTCTTCGCGATGACGGCTATGAGATTGCGTCGCACAGTTGGGGACATCGCCATTTGGGAAAGATCAGTGAGGCACATTTTCACGAAGATTCTCAGAAATGGGAGGATAATGTGGAAACACTGGTCGGTGATACGGATATTTTGATTTTTCCGTTCGGAACGGATGTGGGAGACTGGCATCCGTACAGTGAGGACAATTCCAGATATACATATTTAAGAGGTCTTGGATTTCACTATTTTTGCACCGTGGATTCCGCAAAGGCATGGGTGCAGTTCGGAAAAGACAATTTGAGACAGGGACGCAGAAATCTGGACGGATATCGTATGTGGAGAGATATCACCGAACCGGACAATCCGAAGTTGATGGATTTGTTCGATTCGAATGTCATCTTCGACAAAGCCAGACCGACACCGGTCGGAGTGATTCGTTCCTAGTGCATGGAAATCGGAGGCATGGTCCTCCGGTTTTTTGTTGCAGAAAAAGCTATTTACTACATTAATTTACTGTGCTAAAATATGAAAGTAGCATATAGGAAGCAGAGGTAGATGATGAATAAAAAAATAAGAACCGCTGAGGTGGAACATCTTTTTGAAGCGATTCTAACCTTGAAAAATCTGGAGGAATGCTTTATTTTTTTTGAAGATGTATGCACGATAAATGAATTGCTTTCGTTTTCGCAGCGCTATGAGGTGGCGAAGATGTTGCGGGAAAAGAAGACATATATCGAGATTGCCGAGCAGACGGGAGCTTCGACAGCAACCATCAGCAGGGTGAATCGATCCCTGAATTACGGGAATGACGGATATGATATGGTGTTTGAACGTCTGGCAAAGAAGGGATTGATCGATATTCCGAAGGAAGAGGAAGACTGAAGAACCGGGAACGGCTCTTCAGTCTTCCAGTAATTCACAGATTTGCTCAATGATGTATTTTTTGACATAAACATCAAATGCCAATTCACATACAAAGGAAAAAAGGGACAGGTATTCCCGGTCGCTTTCCTCGCTGTCTTTGAAGGAGGCGTCCGCCTTTTTTAATTTGCGAAACAGATCTCTTTGTAAATCCCGGAAATCTCCTTTTTGCAGATTCAGGATTTCTTCATAGATGTCTTTCAGCTTCAGTTTCTCGTCCTTGTTCTCAAAATATTTTTCGGTGAGAGGTGCAAACAAAACCTTTGCTTCCGAAAGGGAAATAATATTTTTGAAATAATAAATAAAGCTCAGTAAAATCACATGATCTTTGGAATATTTTTTCTTGTTTGAGGGCGGGAGCAGTTTGCTTTTTGTGTAGTTGTTGATCATCGTTTTGGTCAGCGCTTTTTCTTCGTCCTTCTTTGAACGTTCCACATGGCTGTCAATGAGCGATGTCAGCTGCTCCATGTACAGGTCGATGTCCGGAACCGCTTCGGGGGGGACATATTTGAAATTATTCAGCTTCCGAATGAGATTGAGTAGAATTCGCCTGTTGGAAGTGGCAGTACATGTTTTCACGCCTTGGTTCACGTTTGGTATGTCATTTGAATTGGTTTCGATTTGACTTTTTAAAGGATCCTT
>JBHAEV010000086.1:0-7576 GCA_041855735.1 Lachnospiraceae bacterium | reverse complement strand
CTTTTTTTTATTTCACGCGGCAGTACGCCGTATTTTTTTTGGAATGCCTCGGAAAAGTGGCTGATGTTCGTGTATCCTACGGCAAAGGCGGCTTCGCTTACATTTGCTCTGCCGGTTTCCAGCAGACCGAATGCTTTTTCAAGGCGCTGCTCTCGGACATATTCATAGACTGTTTTCCCGAAAAGGAGTTTGAATGCCTTCTTCAGCTTGCCGTCGCTCAGATAAACCAGTCTGGAAAGCTCAAGTAAGGAGGGAGGAGAATCCAGCCGATTCAATAATATCTCGCGTGCGTGCTTCAGGCTGTCCACCTCCGTTCTGGAAAGTCCGCTCGTCTTTTTTCGGCATCCGTCATAGAGCAGGCGTTCCAGATTGATGGACAATAGTTCAAGGACACAGCTTTCCACCAGCAGGCGGTTGATCGTTTCGCATTCACCGGATAAGCAGGCATCCAGTTTTCCTAAAATACTTTCCTCCCGCATGTCCGTTTTGCAATGACGGGAGGCATAGTTCCTGCTTTGAAAATCCCGGAAAGTGATGTCCGATCTTGCGCTGACGGCTTCGCAAAAGCCGTCAAATGTGCGGGGACTTGCCCAAATCGAATACATCTGCACATCTTCGCCTTTTTCATATTCCGCATGTGAGCGAACGGAACCCATGAATCCCATCAGAGCACGGCCGGGCTGCACTTCCACAAGAGTATTTTCCACTTCTCCGGCGACGGATCCCTTTCGGGAATAACTCAACTCGAACATGGGAGAGGTGGTGGATGTTTTTCTTTCGGTTTTATCCGTGAATGTGCCGGCGGACATGATGATGCACAATTCCGGGCGTATCGGAATGATCCGGCGCGGGAAGATGTCCGAGGATTCATATTGAAAAGGTGTGCAAGTCATTGTATTCATCCTTCCTGAAAATTCGTCCGTTAAAAAGGACGTTTTTTGATGAGATTTATATATGTATATTATAGTTAGTAATGACTAACCGGTCAAGTTCCACTTTTATGAACCCGAGTGAGATCAACCAGGGTAAAATCTTTCTCCGGGGCAATCGACAATATGACATCGTTTATCGACGGCAAAGCAGATAATCCGGCAAGGGGTAAAAAAAATCCCTCTGCGGGCAGAAAAAACGTGTTCGGGGGCGTATACTGATTCCGGATTCACGGGTGGATTCTGCTTGTGAGTTAGCAATACCTAACCTATATTACTGTCGTTTGGAGGGAAATAGAATGAAGAAGATCATATTGTTTGTCCTGAGTTTTGCTCTCGTGTTTTCTCTGGCTGCCTGTGCCAAAACCGGTACGCAGGGGTCAAAAGACACGGTTGTTGTCACGGACATGAAGGGGGAAGTGACGATTCCCGCAAATCCGCAGCGCATTGTGGATGTGTCGGGATTGACGGAGGAGTTGCTGATTTTGAACATGAATGTCATTGCGTCCGCAAATACCAGTATGTTTGACGGCGTAACCGTTCCGAAACATCTGAAAGCGGTTTTTGAAGAAAAGAAGATGGAAACCGTGGGAAATTACTCCGGCGCTTCCTCGACGGGAGATCTGAATCTGGAGAAGATTGCGGAATTGAAGCCGGATCTCATTGTTATGAACATCCGGCACGATAAGGTTTATGAGCAACTCAAAAATATAGCACCTACGGTCATGATTGACGACGACATCAGCTATGTGAATTGGCGCGGACGTTTTCAGCAGCTGGGCAAGTGGTTCAACAAAGAAGCCGATGTGGAAAAATGGCTGGCAGACTATGATTCCAGGGCCGCTGAACTTGCGACAAAAGTTCAGGAGGTCGTGGGCGATGAAAGCTTTGCTGTGATCGAGGCCAACTCCGTCCATTTCGGCTCGTACTATGTCTATCGCACGGGAGGTCCCGGAGAGCTGATCTACGGTGAACTGAAACGCAAGCCTTCATCGGGGGTACCGGAGGGAGTCTGGGGCGAGGTCGTGGATGCCGAATATTTCTCGCTGATCGACGCGGATCATATTTTCTTTTTCAGCGATGACGGTACGGTCGGTGATACGGGAGAACTTGCCGCATGGCAGAATCTGAAAGCCGTACAGGCCGGAAATGTGTATTACGGGAAAAATGAAGAACAGTACAACATGGCGTATACCGCCACGGGCAAGGAACTCTATCTGGAAAAGCTCGCAAACGCTGTTTTGAATCATGGAAATGTTGAGTAAAGGAATGAATACGGGCGTCGAGGAGAAACGGAACAAAGTAAAACAGTCCTTTGCATCATTTGTACTTTTGAATATCGGGTTGAGCCTGCTTTTGATATTTTCGCTTGGTTTTTCCGTCTGTACCGGAATCGCGGGCGGAAGCATCCGGATTCTTGCATACACCGTCACACATCCTGCCGAGGCTTCCGATATCGGCAGGATTATGCTGGATATGCGCATGCCGAGGGCATTGGCAGCCTGTTTTACCGGGGCGGCCTTTGCTCTCTCCGGTGCCGTTATGCAGGGACTTACCCGAAATCCGCTGGCGGATGCCGGACTTTTGGGAATCAATGCGGGTGCGGGATTCTTCGTCGCAATGTCCATTGTATTCCTGCCGGCAACATCGAGCATCATTACCATACTTTCGGCATTTGTCGGAGCCGCGTTTGCGACGGTTTTGGTCTATGGATTCGGTGCTGAAAACAGAAAAACGGAATCGTTTCGGCTGATCCTGGCGGGGGCTGCGATTTCCGCGCTGCTTACCGCAATGAGCCAGGCGCTCTCTCTTGCCTTCGGGATTGCCAAATCTCTCTCTTTCTGGAGCGCAGGCAGCTTATCCGGAATCACATGGCAAAGCGTAAGCCTGATCGTGCCGTTTATCACTGTGGCGGGAATCATCGGATTTGCGATCTCCGGGCATTTATCGGCACTGGCTCTCGGAGAGGACAGTGCCGTCGGGCTCGGCATCCATGTCCGGGCAGTTCGTCTGATCGGGATTTTGGCGGTACTGCTTATGGCGGGAGCAAGCGTATCGCTTGTGGGGGGCATCTCCTTTCTCGGCTTGATCGTTCCCAATATGTCCCGCTTTCTTGTCGGCAAAGACTATCGGAGAATCATGCCCGTATCGGCTCTGCTGGGGGCAAATGTGCTGGTTCTGGCGGATGTGGCGGCACGAACGGTAAATGCGCCTTTTGACACACCGGTCGGAGCACTCGTATCCATCATCGGCGTTCCCGTCTTTTTTGCACTTACCTATCGAAAGGAGGCAAAAGTTCTGTGAAAAGAATGCATATATCCCGTCTTGTTTTGCCGGTTCTTTTGCTGATGATAGCGGCGGGGATTCTTTTGTCCGTGAACTGCGGTTATTCGAAAATACCGTATACGACGGTTTTTAAAAGCCTGTTGCACCCGTATTCCGGGGAAGCGTCCGTGGTAGTCGTTCAGTTTCGTCTTCCGCGTATTGTGCTTTCCATTCTGTGCGGGATGGGACTGGCTCTTGCAGGATGTGTTATGCAGACGGTGACGGAAAATCCTCTTGCCGACCCTGGGATACTCGGCATTAATGCCGGAGCGGGATTTTTTGTCATGCTGTTTCTGACTTTTTTTCCCGCATTGCACATTCGCACCATGATATTTCAGCCCGTCTTTGCCGTTGCGGGTGGGCTTTGTGCAACCGGAATGCTGTACTTCTTTGCAAAACGAAAGGGAAAACTTTACCCGGCATATTTTTTGCTGGGCGGAGTCGGGATTGCGGCTCTCTTTTCCTCCTTTATGCTGATTATGGCTTCCGATATGGATAACAGCAGCTATCAGATCGTCGCAAGGTGGCTTGCGGGGAATATTTGGGGTACCGGCTGGTATCAGGTAGGGGCATTGCTGCCCTATTTGCTTTTTCTGCTTCCGGTTCTTTTTTCAAGATGGAATGTACTGGACATCCTTACCTTGGGGGAAGTATCCGCTTTATCATTGGGAGTTCGTGTGGAAAGGGAGCGGAGACTGCTTTTGTTTGCCTCGGTCGCTCTCACGTCCGCCTGTGTTTCCGTCAGCGGCGGCATCGTATTTGTCGGACTGGTTTGCGCACATATGGCAAGGAGATTGGTCGGCGGCAGGCATCGAGTGCTGATGCCCGTTTCCATGCTTCTGGGAGCGCTGATGCTGCTTTTGGCGGATACGCTCGGCCGGTCGGCATTTTCGGACCGTGAAATTCCGGTCGGGATCGTGATCTCGGTGATTGCCGCCCCGTACTTTCTGTTTTTACTTCGTAAGCGATTTTAAGGAGGAAGGTCCATGCAATCACGAATACAGGCGAAAGGATTGTCAGCCGGTTACAATGGCGAAACCGTGTTCCGGGATCTTGATTTGGAGATTCCGGACGGAAAAATTACAACACTGATCGGGTCAAACGGATCCGGAAAATCCACCATTTTGAAAACACTTTGTCGCATTCTTTCTCCCGACTCCGGATGCGTGTATCTGGACAATGAGGCAATTCATAAAATGCCGACGAAACTGGTCGCGCAGAAACTTGCGCTCCTGCCGCAAAGTGTACAGGCACCCTCCGGCATTACGGTAAACGATATCGTCGAGTACGGACGTTTTCCCTATCGGTTTTCCCTCGGAGGACTTGGCACAGAGGACAGGGAGATCGTCAGATGGGCGCTTTCCTGCACGAATATGACCGGACTTGCCGACCGTGAAATGGATCAGCTTTCGGGGGGACAGCGACAACGGGCATGGATCGCCATGGCGCTTGCTCAAAAAACAAAACTGTTGTTTTTGGACGAGCCGACCACGTATCTGGATATTTCCCATCAGCTGGATATTCTGTATCTTCTGCGCAAGCTGAACGAAGAAAACGGTGTGACAGTCGTGATGGTTCTGCACGATTTGAACCATGCCATTATGTTTTCCGATTATCTTGCGGCGATCAAAAACGGAAGTCTGTATGCTTTCGGGACACCGGAAAAGATCATCACTTCGCAGACCTTGCGGGAAGTGTTTCATGTAGAAGCGGAGGTTATCCGTCATCCGATTTTGGATGTCCCTGTTTGCCTTCCGTTTGGGACGACGGAGCATGCAGGTTTTATCGATAATAAATAATGTCAGGATGAATACCGGGAGGGGTTGAGATGAAAAAAATGAAATTATCCGTCACTGTTTTTTTGTTTTGTGCATCCATGCTTTTTGGGGGATGTAAAAAATCCGAAGCGGTTTATAATGCCGGAACCTACACTGCTTCGGCACAAGGCTATGCCGGTCCGGTTGAGGTAGAGGCAAAGTTTGACGAACAGGGCATATTGGAGGTGCGGGTTGTGTCGCACAATGAAACGCCGGGGATCGGAGATCGCGCGGTGGACGAGCTGCCGGGGAAAATAGTGGATGCCGGGTCATGGGATGTGGATGTGATTACCACTGTGACGGTGACAAGCGATGCGATCAAAGCGGCCGTCAAAGACTGCATGGAGCAGGCGGCCATACAAAAATAAAACCGGTGGAGAATCGACCTTGTCGCAAATTTTGAAGAAAGCATCCATGCAAAAATAAATGCCGTACTTTGGCATATGTAGGATAGAAACATGAGGGGATCGCATCATGCGGTCACCTCTGTATAGGAGATCGGGATTATGAAAAAAAAGAAATCGGGAATGGCATATTTGTTTGAGTTGTCCGGAAAGTATCGCCTTCATCTGGCGCTTTCCGCGCTGCTCGGCGTACTCAGTTCGCTGTGTGCCTTTATTCCCTATGTGATGGTTTACCGCACATTGATGCTTTTGTTCGAAGAAACCTTTGAAACGGATGTCATTTTCAGGTACGGGCTGATCGCCGCCGTCGCCATTGCGGCAAAGTTTCTGCTTTTGATCGCTTCGTCCATGCTTTCCCATTTGGGGGCTTTCAACACGCTCTACAACGTGCGTTCCAAAATCAGTGCTCATATTGCAAGGGTAAATCTCGGCTTTTTCACGGAACGCAGCTGTGGGGAAATCAAAAAAGTCATCATTGAAGATGTTGAGCGTATCGAAAAGTTTCTGGCGCATCAGATACCGGATGTTTCCTCCGCAGTCTGCGCTCCCGTATTGATGTTCATCTATATGCTGACGGTCCATCCGGTGATGGCGCTTTGCCTGTTGGCTCCTCTGCTTCTCGGGGTGATCGTTCAGGGAATTGCCATGGCGATTACCGGGGAACAAATGGCGGAATATCATCGTTTGCAGGAAAAGCTCAATTCCGCGATCATGCAGTTTATCAACGGCATGCCGGTTATGAAAATCTACAATCTGACCGCGGAAAGCTATAAGGACTTTGCCGGTGCGGTACAGGAGTATAACCTTTTTTGGAAGCGGAGCACCCGCAGTCAGGGATATACCTACGGGATTTTCGTGGCATTGGTGGAAAGCGGGATTCTGTTCACATTGCCCGTCGGAGGTCTGCTTTATCTGAGGGGCATTCTTGCGGCACAGGACTATCTGTTCTTTATGGTTATGAGTTTTGTTTTTCTTTCCGGCTTCCTGAACCTGGTGAATCTTGCGATGCTGTTCAATCAAATCATGAGCGGATTGAAACGGATTCAGGATATTATGGATATTCCCGTTACGACGGAGGGGACAAAGACTTTGGAAAAGGGGCAATCGCATGGTGTTACCTTTGAAAATGTGACTTTTCGCTATGACAAGGCGGATGTTTTGAAAAACATCAACCTGAATCTCCCCGCAGGCAGTCTTACCGCATTCGTCGGGGGATCCGGGGCGGGAAAATCGACGGCAGCCCAGCTGATCCCGAAGTTTTGGGAAGTGACAAAGGGGGAAGTGAAGATCGACGGCAGAAACATCATGACGCTGAAGGACGAAAATCTTATGGATCTGGTGTCTTTTGTGTTCCAGGAAGCCTTTATGTTGAACGATACCATTTATCAAAATATTGCCATCGGACAGACGGGCGCTACGCCAAAACAGGTTGAAACGGCTGCCAAAGCGGCACAGATCCACGATTTCATCATGAGCTTGCCGAACGGATATGATACAAAGCTGGGTGAGGACGGCGTAAAGATGTCCGGCGGGGAAAAACAGCGAATCTGTATTGCGAGAGCGATCTTAAAGGATGCGCCGATCATAGTTTTTGACGAGGCAACCAGCTACACCGATGTGGAAAATGAGTATAAAATCCAGCTTGCCCTGAAAAACTTGCTGAAAGGAAAAACAACGGTCATGATTGCCCATCGCCTGCATACGATTGTCGGCGCGGATCAGATCTGCGTATTTTCGCACGGTCAAATTGCGGAAAAAGGAACACATAAGGAGCTTCTTCGGAAAAACGGACTTTATGCAGGCATGTGGCAAACCTATACGAAGGAGGAAATGTCATGAGGAATATTTTGAAAACGGTGAGAGAGATTGCGGGCGATCGGATTCGTGTCCTCTATTTTCCGCTGGTGCTTTCCTGTATGGATTCCATCCTGCACATGGGTATGTTCTCATTATTTATCGCAGTGCTCGGGAAGATCATTTCCAACTCCTTTACAGCGGGACAATTACAGCTGTACAGCGTCATTCTCCTTGGATTGTTTCTGCTTCGTGCCGTACTCTATTCCGTCAACTATGTGCGTACGCAAATTCTCGGCGCCGACAT
>JBHAEV010000085.1:0-5817 GCA_041855735.1 Lachnospiraceae bacterium | reverse complement strand
TTCATCCTGCATCCCAAAAAGCTTTGCTCTGATTTCTTCTGCGATCATAATCTTCCTCTTTATCTTTGAATTCCAAGTGTTCTCTTCACCGGTTGAACATACAAAATCCCGCTGTTCGGTTCGGCCAGTTTCATGTTTTCACTCACGGATTTTACAATGGCATCGGTTTTATCCGCGTCGGAAATGATGAGCACAATCTCCTTTTCCGGTTCTATCTCCATGGCAAAGATTTTCTGGCATGGCAAATCTCCCGCCGAACCTCTCGCGTTCATGATGGTTCCACCCTTTGCACCTGCCTTCGATGCAAAACATATGACATCCTCCGCCCTGCCCTTATCCACAATTACCGTAATCAAATCACTCATTTCCACATCCTCCGTATCCTTTCCAAGCGAAAAGTCATTATCACAAACTATTGTTCTAAGCAGCGGCAAAGTAAAGGCGATTCCGTGATTCGGTCTGGAGAACTTGAATTTCTCGTCCAGTTTCTCCAAAAAGATCTTCGCATCATCACTGCCGATTACGGCAAACACAATTTCTTTTCTGACATCGGCAAGTCCGATCATTTCCAGAAATCCCAGACTCGCGGAACCGATTCCATAGGTGCATGCCGTGTATTTTGCCCCGCAGTTCTTTGCCATTTTTTCAATTTTTTTCCCCAGTCCGTGATTTACAATCGCATACAGCAGCTCCAGTTTTTCCAGTTCATTATTTTGCATGAGGTATCTCCTTTGCGGATTTCCGTTTAAATACGAGTCCCAATATTTGTAATGCGATAAGAGGTGTCATTGCAATCATGGAAATGATGCCGAAGCCGTCAATCACCACATTTGCCCCTTCCGTTCCCTGCGCCACCCCCTGTGCAAAGGAAAGTATGAATGTCGCCGCCATCGGCCCCGAAGCCACACCTCCGGAATCGAAGGCGATACCGACAAAGAGCTTCGGCACAATATACGTCAGGATTATGGCAATGGCGTAGCCCGGAAGCAGATAGTTCCAAAGCTTTATTTCCGGCACCAGAATCCGGATCATCGAAAGTCCGACCGCAATGGCAACCCCGACGGACAATGTGAAAAGTACCAGTTTTCTGTCCACATAGCCGCTGGTTACCTCTTCGATTTGATGCGTCAGTACATGCACGGCCGGCTCCGCCAGTATTGTCACCATTCCCAGAACGAATCCGATGAAAACCGGAAATATCGGATTATTCAGCTGCGTCAGCTTATATCCGACAATGCTCCCGACCTCCATAAAACCGGAATTGACTCCGACCAGAAACAATACCAGTCCGATCAGGGAAAACAAAATTCCGAACACGATTTTTATCAGGGCATGCTTGGATATCTTGAACGAAAGCTTTTGAAAAATCAAAAATAAAATCAAAATCGGGGATAATGCCAGAGTTACTTCCGCAAAAATATGCATCGCGGATTGGATAAACGGCTCCCACACCCCTATGTCCGCATCCTGTTTCGCAACCCCCGCATCTGCTGCGATGTCCGTTACATTCATAAGCAATCCGGTTATCATCACCGCAATAATGGCTCCGGTGGACGCGATCGCAACCAGTCCGAAACTGTCCTTTTCCGATGCCTTACTGTCTTTTTTCATTTTCGAGATACCGAGAGAGAGCGCCAAAATAAACGGTACGGTCATGGCTCCCGTCGTCGCTCCCGAAGCATCAAATGAAATTGCGAGAAATTCCTGTGAAGTAAAGATTGCCAGAATGAAAATAATACCATACAATGCGGTCAGGACCCGGTACAACGGGATATTGTACAAAATACGAAGCAGGCCGAGCGAAAGAAGCACCGCAATGCCGACCGACACCGTGATCAGAAGCATGCTTTTCGATATCATCGTTCCGGTCACAGCCGACACCTGCGTCGCCAAAATATGCAGATCCGGCTCCGCAATCGAAATGACAAATCCAAGCACAATTCCGGATATCGCCACGACCCATCCTTTGTTTGATTTTGCGATGCCGGAACCCATAATGCTGCCGATGGGTGTGATTCCGACATCGACCCCGATTAAAAAAATCGCCAGTCCGATAATCATAAAAACGGAACCGATAACAAATCGAATCATGACATTCCCTTCCATGGGCGTCAATGTAAAATGCAAAATAATGACCATTACGGTAATGGGTATAATTGAAAAAAAGGTTTCCTGCAGCTTAGACTTAATGGTATCCAATACTTCCTCCTGTTTGTTCTTTCGGATTGATCACGCCGGCTTGCGCTTTTTTCAGCGGTTTCCGCTTTTTGCCGGTTTCCGCTTTTCGAAAGGCGGATTTCATTTCTCGTAATATTTTGCCAAAGCCTGAGTGCCGAGGTCGCCGTCCCCTGCCTCCTCCAGTTCCCGATAATGGGACAGTACCGTATTCAGGACATCCAGCTCAATCCCTCTGCCGACTGATTCTTCTTTTGCGATCTTCATATCTTTCACAAAATGCTTCAAAATAAAACTTGGAGCATAATCTTTGTCAATGATCTTTTGCCCGAATAAATCCAGCTGCCTGCTTCCTGCCGCACCGGTTGCCACCGATTTCAGTACCGTATTCAAATCCAGTCCCGCACTGCTTGCATAGTGCATCGCTTCACAAATTCCCGCCATCGTTCCGGCAATCATAATCTGGTTTGCCATCTTGGCATGCTGTCCGTTTCCTGCCGGCCCCTGATAGTTGATATTGCTTCCCATTGCCGAAAAAAGAGCCAGACAGGACTTAAAATCTTCTTCCTCACCGCCGACCAGTATCGACAGTTCTCCCGATATCGCACCCGTTTCACCGCCCGTAACCGGCGCATCCAGCACATGAATCCCTCTCTTCTTCCCCTCTTCATAAATCCTTTTGGCCAAAGCAGGGCTGTTCGTAGTCATGTCAATCAAATACATTCCCGCATTCGCCGCCGAAAAAATGCCGTTCTCCCCAAAATACACTTCCTCCACATCTTTCGGAAATCCGACCATTGTGATTATCGCATCGCTGTTTTTTACACAGTCCGAAACGGACGGATGAAACATTGCGCCCTCGGATTGAACATCACTCACCTTTTCCCTGTTTCTTGAATAAATATGAAGTTCATGACCCGCTTTCATCAGATTTCTGACCATCGGCTTTCCCATAATTCCGACACCGATAAAACCCACCTTCATAACAACCTCCTTGTTCTTTGAATGTATTCCCGACAAATTATATTAGTGTTTGCCGTCGCATGCCTCCCGACTTTCCATTTTTTTCCGGTTTTTTCAGATCCTTCATCGTATTGTCCTTATATTCTATTTCACGTTTCGGGAAGCATGACGAATGACCCACTCACACTGCTTGGTCATCGTTTCTTTTTTCCATGTGTCGACGATGATGCAAAACTTTTCCGGGTCTTCTTTGTATAAGTCATTCAAATTATTGGCTACACTTTTCTGAATATATTTATCATTGTCATCTTTCAGATTTGACAATATTTCAACATAATCATCAAAGAATTCCAAAGCGGTATACAGTTTTTTTGCCCAAGGCAGTCGAATTCTTAGACATTCACCGGAAAGTCTTCTCACCCGTTCATTCGAATCCCGACTCCATTGCTTTAGTATCATCAATGTTTTCTCCGGATACTTGACTAACAATGGTCTCATACAGAATTCCGACGTAAAACGTTTCGTCAACTCTTTACTAAAGGCGATACTTTGCTCAAAATAATGATCGCCATACAGTTCCACATATTTACCGATCGGCCATAACCACCATCCGGATGAAAACGCACCGCTGTTGCCTTTCAGTTCCGGTCCGAAAATTTTTGAAAACACCTCAAGTGCATCCTCGTAAGCAAGATCCAGGCTTTCCTTTAATGCCCTCGCAATCAGTATTTGCCTTTGGTTGAATTCCAAGTCATCAATGGTCGCTTTCGTCTGATGGAAAAAAGCAATCTTATCAAACTTTGCTGTTACGGCATTGATCTTATCTGCCAGTTCTTCCAAATATGAATGATCATAGTAAGTTTTCAGTTTTTTCGCCATCTTCCTCTTCCAATCTTGTGTTGATTGCCGTTACTGTTCCGTTGGGAATATCAACGTTTTCATAGTATCTGTCACTTTTTTGTCAATACTGTCTGCGCATACGTATGCATAAATTATATATCATCCGGTCAATTCCGGTCAATACAGCCGCTTTTATCCGAAGAGGAGTGAAGTGATCTGCCTGTTCGGTTCGGGGATGTTCCGACAGACGATGCGAAAGATTTCCCGATGCCGGGAAAATGAAATCGGGTACACCAAAAAGGCGACAGCTTTTCACTATCGCCTTTGGTATTCGCTGAACTTTGCATCATGTTTCTTTTCCCATGATATTATTTTATGAAACTCACCTGTCTGCAAATCTCCTCGACTGCTTTTTCCTTCCGTTCATTGAAAATCACTTTGTTTTCCTCATACAGATTGCGCCCGTATGTATCGATCGAAACAATCAAAGGACCGAACTCTTTCACCCTGCAATGCCAAAGTGTTTCGGGCATGCCCAGATCCTTCCATTGCGCGTCTACGATCTCCTCCACTTCCATCGCCGCCACGACCGCATTTCCCGCCGGAAATACACAGTGAATGGCTTTGTAGTTTTGGCAGGCATATTCTGTATTCTTTCCCATTCCGCCCTTACCGATAATAAGTCTCACACCGGTCTTTTCCACAAATTCTTTCTCAAACTGCTCCATTCGCATGCTGGTGGTCGGACCGACGGAAACCATCTCGAATTTGTCATCTCCCAAAGGGGAAATGATCGGTCCCGCATGAAATATTGCCGCGTCTTTTACATCTACGGGAAGCTCCCTGCCGCCTTCCACCAGTCTTCTGTGTGCAACATCCCGGCATGTCGTCATGCTGCCGTTTAAATAAATAATGTCCCCGTCTGTGCGACCAGCATCCCACATTTACCGCAACCCCGATGGTCGAAGGATGTCTTGCCGTATTTTCAATATGCACTCCCATTACGGAGTATTTTCCGCCCATTCCCTGCGGTCCGAGACCGATGGAATTGATGCCGTCCTCCAGAAGTTTCTCCATTTGCGCCGCTCTTTCATTTTCACTGTGACTGCCGATCGGACGCATCAGAGCCTTCTTTGACAGGAGAGCCGCCGTTTCCACGGAGGTTGCCACACCGACTCCCACGAGAAGGGGTGGGCATGCGTTCAATCCGTAGGATGTCATGACATCCAGGACAAATCGGGTCACCCCCTCATATCCGGCACTCGGCATCAAAACCATTGCCTTCCCCGGAAGTGTGCATCCGCCGCCCGCCATATAGGAATAAATTTCACATTTGTCACTGTTCGGAATAATATCCCAGAACACGGTCGGTGTTCCTTTCCCGACATTTTTGCCCGTATTGTACTCGTCAAAGGTTTCCACACTGTTGTGACGAAGGGGTGCTTCAAATGTCGCCTTTACTACGGCTTCTTTCAGCAGATTCTCCACTTCCCCGATCAGAGGGAAGTTTGTCAATGAGAGTCTGGATAAGTTTATATGGTTCGCAAAAAAATATCCGCTTGTGTTATGATCTTGAGTTTAACACTTGAAAAAGAACAGCCATCACACCGGTATGCATCGGTGTGATGGCTGTTCTTCTTTCGGTACTGCTCAAAAACAGGCTTTATCCGCGGTAAAGAAACAAATTTTTTGACTCGATATAAATCCTCTGTCTTCCCTCTTTTGAACTGTCATTTGCCGGCAGTCCCTTCAATATGCCACCTTTCGGCACGTTCTCTTATTTCAATAAACTCTCTGTAAATCCCTTCCTGTTGCAGCAATTCCTCATGCGTTCCTCTT
>JBHAEV010000084.1:0-4654 GCA_041855735.1 Lachnospiraceae bacterium | reverse complement strand
TATGTATATTCCAGCGATCTCGCGGGGAACCCGTTTGATAAGCAGTTTGAAGCAAGATCGAGCAACTTCTCCTATGTCAGAGTGCAATATCGCCTTTCATTGGAGCTGGAGCCTCTTACATTTGTAGGCAGAATGCTGATGGGCGACAGAATCACCGTATCTTCTCGGGATTACAGCAGAAATGTATACACGGGGGGATATGTTCCGTAGGATCATGATATGAAAAGAGGGGATCATGTATTTAAGTAAACTGAAAAAAGAAGAAGGGCAAACGCTTGTCGAATTTGCTATTGTAGTTCCTCTGCTTCTTTTGATTATTTTTTCCATCATCGAATTCGGCTGGTTCGGCTACCAGATGAACTTGTTCAATCAAGGATATATGCACGCATCCTGGGATGTGACGGCAGCAGAGTTGAATGACTTGAACCCGATAACGGCGGTGGGCGGAACTGCAACCTATGACGGAAGCTTGGTTGAAGACCTGATCCGCAATGCGATCAAAGAGAGCAGTCTGTGGGGGTTTGAAGAGGCGAATCTTACCGTAACGAACGGGAAAGCGGTACTGACCAATACGGAAAGTACATTTGCCGTTCCGGGGAGAAAGAGCGGAGAAGTGATTAATGCCACAACGATCACACGAAGCATGAAGCTTACGGCGACGATTACTTATCAGATTAAACCGTTGATTGGCTTCGGTGAAGTATTTTTCGGAAATTCGATAACGATGAAAAAAGAGCTGGACTGCGTTCGGGTAGTGGGTTCTCAGCATCGATCGGAATAGCAGGGGTGATAGGTATGATTGAACTCAAGCGGTTGAGAGATGACGAAGAAGGAAGTATCCTCGTTCTTTTTTCGGCGAGTCTGTTTCTTTTGATTTTCTTTGCGGGGATCGCTATTGATTTGAGTATGTATTATACGAAGAAAACCGACTTGGAAAATTTGTGTAAAATTCTTCGAGAGGATCGGTTTACCTACCAGGACACGATCCGATATTCGTCAAATCCGGGAATAACTTGTTACAATATTATGTCCGACACAATGACGGAAAATAACTTCAAAGGAGGCATCAAGGTATACTTCAAAGAAGAGCCTTACCCTGCTCTGGCGAACTACAGAAAATATCAGATCCGTATGGAAGTCAGCGAAGAATTCGAATTTCATTTTTTAAGACTGTTCGGGCTGACTCAAATAGTGGTCAAAGCGCATATTGACGGAGAACAGAATTACGGAGACGGAGGAAATGATATGATATGGCATCCGTCGGGAAGTGTGAGTCTATATAACGGATCGTATGCCGGCAAACCCGGATTACCGCACAAATTCGTTTCGGGCGATTATCCACAAGAGTGGTAAACTGAGGAACAAATATGAAAAAGATGATATTATTTGTCACCGGGTTGATTAGTTTTTGTGTTATAGCAGGTATTGTTATCTATAGTCTGGTAGGAAGCGAATTGACAATATATTGCCCCGCATCCGAGGAGGCTCTTTTTCAGGAGCTGATTGCGTCCTATAACGCCCAGGATTCAAAAACAAAGGTCATTTTGAAGATTTATGAGCCGAATGCTGCCGCACTGAACCAGGTCATTCGAGATGGTGCGGATATGATTTCGATTCCAAAGGAAGCTGTAACAAGCGAGCTGATATTGGAAAACAGTTTTTTTGATTTATCGCAGGTGATACCGGCGGAACAGACTGTACTTTCTCTAAGTGAAGAATTGTATTTTTTTCCGATCAATGGGGATATTCCGTTGCTATTGTGTAATGAAAAACTGTTAAAATCCAAGAATTTGTTTATTCCGGAGAGCATCGGAGATTTTCAGGGATTATGCTTGGCTCTTGAGTTAACGGATATAGACCCCTTTGTTTTTTCCACAAGCAGTGAGGCTTCAAGCGGTGTGAAATTATTTTCTGAAGGTATTTTATTAAACAGTGCAAATAGTGCCGGGCATCTTTGGGATGAAGCCGGGGAATTAAATATGGGATTTCAGGATTTGGAGTGGATTTCATACCTTTTTGATGAGGATGCCGAGCTTTTTTTGAACGGTTATGGGTCTCGGGAGGACTTATTGAAGGCATTTCCTGACTCGAATGTCGCGATGATGCCGATAAGCTCGGGAGAACTTGCCGCTTTGGGAGAATTGCCGGAAAGCATTAAAACAACACATATATTCGGGACATCTCCATCGCGGATTCTTCCGTGGATCAGTGATATACGGGTAGCTGTCCCACAGTCGACGGACAATCGAACCGGTGCGATCCGTTTTATGAATTTCCTGCTTTTAAGAGAAGCGCAGCAAATTATACATCAGCAAAGAGGAAAACTCCCGGTTGTCAAAGAAGTGAGTGTTTCCGGAGAATTGGAAGAAGCCTATCTCTTCGTGAGTTATTCCGATGGAGCGAGGGTATCATTCTTTGAAGAGTTGCCTTCAAAGCAGAGAAGAATTTGTGAAGAGGAAATTATGAAGATATTTGACAGCAGCATAGAATCCACGGAGACTATGAGCAAGATTAAGGACAGACTATTAAAGGAATCATAACAATTTGAAAGGAGAGGGAAAATGAAATTAATGAAAAAAACGGTTTTCCTGCTGGGGGTGCTTTTGCTTTATCTGTCATGTACATGGAATTCTTATGCAGCTGTTCCAAGGACAACTATACAAGTAAAAACGATAATTGAAAATGCTGCTGAAGTACCCGGAGTATCCGGAGAATCATTTACATTTAATGCTATGCAGGTTGTGAACATGTATCGCTATGGCAATTACTGTTTGGTTCCCAATGATAATAGTATTAAAAAGGATTTCAGCTGGAAACACAACGAGACACAGTCCGTTGTATTTCAATCGGTAGGTGGGAACACGGCATATCATATGTATGCGTTTTCGCCTGCAGCAAATACGGATTCTCAGATCAGCCTGCAAAGAGTGGAGTTCGGCTCAAACATGCGAGCTTTCTCTTACAATGATGGAGGAAATGCTACTCCTGTAACCCCGTTTAACTGGGGCGAGTTGAAGAACAGAAATCAAGGCAGTGCGTCAATAACATTGTATTTCAGATATAATCCAAAAATCGGAGAGGTTGCAAATGATCCGGAGCCGAAAGTAATCTACAACAAGGTGATTGATTACCTTGGAGACGGAGCAAATAATCCGGATACAAATGTGCAGGGGGCGAATGATTACCGCCTTTACCTGGATTTCCAAACAGAGAAAAAAGAAAAAGATAAAGATAAAGATATCATTTTCTTATTGGATACCAGCGGATCGATGTCGGCACAATTTGGCGGGAAAACGCGGTTGCAGCAGATGAAGGAAACGGTTACGGATACGGTGGATATCTTACTTAAGAATCCGAACAACAGTATTTCCATAGTAGAATTCTCAACGAACTCAAAATTGCTTGTCCGAAATTCAACTAACAGGAGTCAACTTATTTCAGCCGTTAACTCTGTGAAAGCAAGTGGTGGAACCAATTACTATGGTGGGTTCAATACGGTAGGCGGCATAGTAAAAGGTCTGAGAAATCCACAGCGAGAGACGGTTGTGTTTTTCCTGACGGACGGGGCTCCTACAGCAGCACAGCCGGCAGCCAATGCGGTCGGGTTTGATCCGCAACAGCTGGAAATCGGTTTGATGTATGCAGTGGAGGCGACAAAGTCGTTCCCTCAAGTCGATCGATTCTACTCGGTATATATCGGAAAAGGCTCGGGAAATGCCTCAAAATTACAAGCCGTTACACAAAAAATCAGCGTATCCAATGAAAAATATATGGTTCAAGTGACCGATCCGCAAGAATTGACAAACACATTTGCCCGTTTCTTATCCAAAGTAGGTGGGTCATTATTCGATGTGGAGATTGAAGATCAGTTATCTCAATATGTGGAATATACCGGAGCATCAAAAGTGGTCCAAGTAACTGACGGAGTATCGAAAACGCTGGTTCAGGGAAAAGATTATCAGCTGACCTATGACAGCCAGAGCAAAAAAGTAAATATGAAACTGATTGGAAATACGGCTCCGGACAGCAGATATATCCTTTCGTTTAATGTGCGCGCAAGTGAGCAGGCGCTTGCAGAATACGATATCAATAATGCTTATCCGAATGTGGGAGATAACGGCACGGACTATCCGGGCAATGCGACAAGCTCCGGGAAGCGAGGCTTCTTCTCCAATGCGGTTGCAAAGCTGAAATACAAGTTCGATGGTGGAAGGCCGATTGAAAAAGTATATGCCAAGCCGGTCATTCAACTTGTGAAGCCGAATGAAATTCCGGTTCTTATCGAGCCGAAGAAGGTTCTGACAGGCAAGGAGCTTCAAAAAGATCAATTCGAATTTGAGCTCTATGAAGAAACCCCTCAAGGTAAGGTTGTAATCGGTACAGCCAAAAATGAAGCGGACGGAACGATCAAATTCGACTCGCTGAATGTGACGAGAGCAGGCAAGTTCACCTATCGTATGCGCGAGATCATACCGTCAACGCCGGAATTGGGCATGACCTATGATGAAACGGTCTTCGATGTGAATGTAACGGTCGCTTGGGAAAATAATGTACTGGTTGTGAAAAAGATCGAATATCCGAAGCAGCCGACATTTGTGAACAAGTACGAGCCGCTTCCGGTGTCGGTGACATTAAAAGCTGAGAAGGAACTGGT
>JBHAEV010000083.1:0-5235 GCA_041855735.1 Lachnospiraceae bacterium | reverse complement strand
TGATCTCAATCAGATGATATTTCTCCTTGCCCTCTCGAACACGGTTCAACAGCTCTCTGGCATTTCCCAGACCGTTGGCGACGGCTACATGAATGTCTGTGTCGCCGATTTTTACGGTCGTTTCCTTGATTTTTTCAAATCCGCGAAGCGGTGTGAAGTTGAGCTCCTGCAGTTCACCGCCGGTCAGCATGTGGTATGCGGTACGAAGCGTAGCCTCGGCAACACCGCCGCTGGTTCCGAAAATGGTGCCGGCACCGGAGGATTCTCCCATGAGTTTGTCGAAATTACTGTCTTCCAGTTTTGTGAAATTGATGGTGGCATCGGTAATCATACGCGCCAATTCTCTGGTGGAGATTACGATGTCCACATCGGACAAACCGTTGACACTCAGCTCCGGTCTGGCGGATTCGTACTTTTTGGCAATGCACGGCATAACGGATACCACGATGATGTCTTCCGGCTTTTTGCCGAGTTTCATCGCCAGATAGGTTTTGGCAAGTCCGCCGAACATCTCATGCGGAGATTTACAGGAGGACGGAATATCTACCAATGTCGGGAAATTGTGTTCCACGAATTTGATCCATGAAGGACAGCAGCTTGTCAAAATCGGCAGAGTTTTGTTGTTTTTGATGCGGTCCACAAACTCGGCAGCCTCCTCCATCACGGTAACGTCGGCGGCAAAGTTGGTGTCGAAAACATAGTCAAAACCGATGCGTTTGAGCGCGGTAACCATCTTTCCGGTGACATCGGTGCCCGGCTCCATGCCGAAGCTTTCGCCCAGGGCAACACGGATCGCAGGAGCGGTTTGAACGACAACGGTCTTATCCGAAGCCAGTGCATCCCAGACTTCCTGCGTATTGTCCACTTCCGCCAGCGCACCGGTCGGGCAAACGGCAACACATTGTCCGCAGAAAGTACAGGTGGTTTCCAGCATCGGCTTATCGAAAACCGTGCCCACAACCGTCTTAAAACCTCTGCCGACATCAGTCAGCGCACCTACGGTTTGTACATCATTGCACATGGTTTCGCAGCGTTTGCAAAGAATGCACTTGTTCATGTCGCGAATCAGAGAATAGGAACTTTCGTCAATGCTGCATTTGCGAGTCTCGCCGTCCACACGGATTTTTCGAATGCCGGCATCGGCAGCCAGAGTCTGCAATTCACAGTTGCCGTTCTTGATACAAACCAGACAATCTTTCGGATGGTCGGAAAGCAGCAGTTCGATCATCATTCTTCTGGTGCGGATGACCTTCAAACTGTCGGTGCGGATCTTCATCCCGTTTTTTACGCGGGTGGAGCATGCCGTCAGCATCTTGTCCCAGCCTTCTTCCTCCACACAGCAAATACGACAGGACGAACTTTCATTGGTCACATCGATTTTATGCAAATGCAAATGACAAAGAGTCGGGACCGTGATATTTAATTTCTTGGCGGCCTGCAGGATGGTTGTGCCCTCCGGAACTTCTATCTCATGGCCGTTTATTGTAAGTTTTACCATTTTTTCCATGTTATCCTCCATATTAGTTCAGCACAATTGCGTGCACCGGACAGCGCTCAAAGCAGGTTCCGCATTTGATACAAGCCTGCGGATCGATCTCGTGTTTATGTTTACGTTCACCGGAAATGCAGTGCACCGGACAATTGATCTTACAAAGTCCGCAGCCGATACAATTGTTCAGAATCTTGTACATCAGCAGGCTCTTGCAAACACCGGCATGACAGCGTTTTTCTTTGATATGCGCCGTGTACTCGTCGCGGAAATACTTAATGGTGGAAAGCACCGGATTGGTTGCCGCCTGTCCGAGTCCGCAAAGAGAGGTATCCCGGATGACAACGCTCAATTCTTCGAGAAGTGCGATATCGCTCTTCTTTCCGTGCCCCTCGGTAATTCGCTCCAAAATCTCCAGAATTCGCTTGTTTCCGATGCGGCAAGGTGTACACTTTCCGCAGGATTCTTCCACCGTAAAATCCATAAAGAAACGGGCAATATCCACCATGCAGTCGTCCTCGTCCATGATAACCATGCCGCCCGAACCCATGATGGAGCCGATGGCTTCCAGACATTCAAAGTCCACCGTGGTGGTGTCCACGAGATTGGCAGGAATACAGCCGCCCGAAGGCCCGCCGGTTTGCACGGCTTTCAGCAATTTATCGTTCTTCAAACCGCCGGAAATGTCGTAGATGATCTTGTTGAGCGGTGTGCCCATCGGAACCTCCACCAGTCCGGCATTCTGCACTTTTCCGACCACGGAGAATACCTTGGTACCCGGGCTTTTTTCGGTGCCGATGCTTCTAAACCAGTCCACACCGTTGAGCATGATCATATGGACATTGGCAAGCGTTTCGACATTGTTCAGTACGGTCGGTTTATTGAAAAGTCCCTTATGTGCGGTACGGAACACCTTGTTTCGCGGCATACCGCGGTGCCCCTCGATGCTTTCGATCAAAGCGGTCGCCTCACCGCAGACGAACGCACCCGCACCGAGCCGCAGCTCGATGGTAAAAGAAAAGTCGCTTCCGAGGATATTGTCACCCAGGAGTCCCAGCTCGGTTGCCTGTGCAATGGCAATCTCCAGATTTTTGACAGCCAGAGGATACTCGGCGCGCACATAGATGAAACCGCGGTCGGCTCCGACGGCGTAGCCGGCAATTGCCATGCCCTCAAGTACACAATGCGGATCCTGTTCCAGAATGCTTCGATCCATGAATGCACCCGGATCTCCCTCGTCGGCATTGCATACGATGTACTTGTGGTCGTCGTCATGGGAGAGAGCTTCCTTCCACTTGCGTCCGGCATTGAAACCGGCACCGCCTCTTCCGCGCAGATTGGCACGAACCATGTCGTCCACCACGCTGGCGCCGCTTACTTTCTCATCCAGCAATCTGCCGAGTGCCAGATAGGCGTCGGTTGCAATGGCTTCGTCGATATTGTGCGGATCGATGATTCCGCAATTTCGGAGTGCAATTCTGGTCTGTTTCTCAAAGTAGGGACCCTTTAAATAAAACGAACCGTCTTCACGAATTCCCACGGTTTCGGAATTTTTGTGTTTGGCGAGAAGCGCTTCATATGTCTTTTGTTTGCGTTCCTGTAAATCCTTAAAGTTTAACATTAGGCCTCCTCCTTGTTTCGATATCTTTCCAGCAGCAACGGAACTTCATCCGGATGCACTTTCCCGAACAACTCCTGATTGATCATGATGACGGGAGCATTGCTGCAATCGCCCAAACATCTGGTTTGCGCAATGGAAAACTGCAAATCCTGTGTGGTTTCTCCAAACTTAATGCCCAGCTCATCTTCAATTCTCTTGAGAACGTCCGCGGCGCCTTTTACATAGCATGCGGTACCGAGGCAGACACTGATCTGATACTTGCCCTTCGGTTTGTCCACAAAATAAGAATAAAAGCTGACAACACCGTATACCTTGGATGCCGGTATGCCAAGTTGCTTTGCGATAAAGCCCTGTGCCTCTCTCGGAATATACCCGTAGAGATCCTGCGTTTTGTGCAGGATGCTGATCAATGAAGATTCCTGCGCACCCAATTCATCAATGATTTTTTTTAACGGTTCGAAATCCATTTGCATAAAGTAACCTCCTGTTCGATGCGAATCTACCTACCTATGTATTATATACAATGAACCACCATTATATCAAGTAAAATTTTGTTATTAATTCGGTGAATTTATTAACAATATCTGAAAAACAAAATTAAAGACGAAAGTTAGGTTATACTAACTATAAATTTAGTAAAAATACACAAAGTAAAAAAACAAAGTAATCTGCGAGAAATTGCCGGGAGTTTTTCGATACGGCTGATCAGGTTCTGCACATCGGTCGAACCGTTATCCGTAAAAATGCCCGGATCGTTTCCCGCAAAATTTCGTTTGAGGAAATCCGCGGATTATTGTAAAATGGACATGACGGCTTTGCCCTGTATCGATGCGGGGTCATGGAAGCGAAAGGAGAAATCATGAAGAAAATCAGGACGGCATTTTTTATCGGCTTGTTCAGCATATTGTCAGCGGCGAGTATTTTTGCAAGCGAATCGAGCCAAGAGGCGACAAACAGTAAAAAAGGAATCGCTCTCACCCTGCCGGACAGCACGACGGCACTCGATCTTGGCGCAAAAAACATCATTATGAACAATCCGATCGGCGCCCACTATGACAAAGCTCTCGGCATATTAAAATCGCAGGGACTCAGCAATACCGTGATTATGTTTAACCCTTGGAACAACGGAAACAACCTTGCCATACTGCCGACCGCCACACAAAAAAAGGGAGCGATCCTTTACGGTTTCAACACATCCGAAGAGGGAAAAAAGGCGTTGACCGAACTGGCGAATCGATATGCCGCCGCTTACGGGGAGAATGTCGACAATTGGGTCATCGGCAATGAAATCAATCATCCGGCGCGCTGGAACTATGTGCCGGATATGAGTTTGGATGCATATGCAATGCAGTATGCGCAAAGTTTTCGCATCTGGTACGACGCCATCAAGGAGCATAATCCGAATGCCAATGTCTATATCCCGTTCGATTATCGCTTCAACTGGAGCGTGGATCAGGGAGAGGGGGTTTTGCAGGCGAAGCCGCTGTTGGAATCGCTGAACCATCTTTTGAAAGATACCGATTACGGTGTGGCATGGCATGCCTATCCGGAAGGGCTGGCAAATCCGGATTTTACCGATGATGCCAATGCGATCGATTCGCCGGATACGCAGATTGTAAATATGAAAAATATTCATGTATTGACGGATTTGATGCAGGAAAAAGAGTTTTTAAATCCGAATCAAGAAGTCCGAAGCATCATTTTATCGGAGCAGGGATTCAATGCGGTGAATGAAGATCTGCAGGCGCAGATGGTGCAACAGGCCTATGAGATCGCCGTTGCCAATCCGCACATCGATGTGTTCTTCTTGAGCAGAGAGAAAGACCTCGGGGAAGTCCACGGCAATCAGGAGATGAAATTCGGCTTGATGGACAGTGCCGGAAACAAGAGAAAAGCCTATTATGTTTACAAGAGCCTGGAATGAGATACGCAAGGATATGGAAGATTATAAAAACAAGGTCATCGAATACATCAAACAAAAATACGATATCGATCCCGAATATCCCTTTGCATCCGATCGGGAGATCTGTGCTTTTTACGATAAGGAAACGAACAAATGGTTCGGTCTGATCATGCAGATTCCCAAAACAAAACTGGGGATGTCGGGGGACGGTGAGATTGTGAT
>JBHAEV010000082.1:0-20661 GCA_041855735.1 Lachnospiraceae bacterium | reverse complement strand
GTGATATCCGTTCCATTGGCGTACATATTCCCTCTCTGGAATACGATATCAGTTTGTACGATGACTCACCATACTCCTATGATGACGATTCCTGGAGTTATGAAACGACTTCCGATATGATTTCCGGGAAAATGTTTATCACGGATCCGGAAATCATCGAAGCGATTTTAAACAATGCAATCGAAAATGAAAAAGCGAAGGGAAATTATACGAATCAGAAAGGCTCAATTTTGGATTATGAATACAGCTATTTGGAGCCGATTCGGTTGCGATACCGGTTGCAGGACGGGAGAGTGATTGACCGTGATTATGAGCTGAACGCAGAAGTGATGCAGCCGGTTTACCGGAAACTCTATGAAAGCAAAGAATATAAAGTCGTGTTTTTTCCGATTCTTCTTTCCGATATCGGGGACTTTGCAATGTTTCAGTTTAAAACCATCTACGGCACTCGAAATAAGGTTTATCGTCTGAACGATCAATTTAAATTTGAACGATTGGAAAATGCCGGAGAAATCCTCAAGACTTATCAACAGGAATTGTATTCGCTGAAATACGATCCCCAAAAAAATGTGTCTCCGGTGGGATACATTCGCTTCCTGACAGCGAAAGACGGCGCATATATCGATGAAAAATACCGAAATCCCGTTTCCGAAAGCGGCGACGAAACCAATCCTTCGGTCGATGAAAAAGAAGCAAAGCAAAACAGCACGAATCTGCCATTGATCTATGAAATCACGGAGTACAGGACCGAAAATTATTATCCGGTCTACCCTTCTTTTACCGAAACCATTCGATTGCTGCAAGAACAGGGCATGGCAATTCGATAGTTCCGATACAAATTGTATTAAGGACATTTCCGCACAGTATCGACATTAAACGATAAAGTTATCCCCAAGACCCGATTTGTCTTGGGGATAACTCGCTTTATATTCATCATCCATGTGTAAATTTGCTTTCTCAAAGCCGTTCAATAAACAGACTTGCCAGACCCAGGAAAATAAAGAAGCCGCCGGTATCCGTAAGCGTCGTCAGAAAAATGGAAGAAGCCATGGCAGGATCTCCCCCGAATTTTTTGATGGACAGCGGAATTAAAAAACCTGCCATTCCCGCGATAATCAGATTAAATATCATCGCCAAAAAGAGTATGATGCAAAGATAAATATTGCCGTACCGTACAAACACCAGAATCCCCGCCACAATGCCCACGGCGATTCCGTCAATCAAACCGATGAGCATTTCTTTAAATACCAGCATCCAATCTTTTTTAAAACTGATTTCTCCGAGAACAATGCTGCTGATCGTCAGCGAAAGAGACTGAGAACCCGCATTTCCCCCCATTCCCGAAACCATTGTCATAATCGAAGCCAGTGCCGCCACCTGTGCGATCACCGAATCGAATATACTGATGGCGGAGGCCGCCACCAGAGCCGTGAACAGATTGATCACCAGCCAAGGCAGCCTGCTCTTGACGGATTTCATGATCGAATCTTCAATTTCTCCATCCTCGGAAACACCTCCGAGCTTCAGAATATCTTCACTCTGTTCCTCCGCCATGACTTCAATGACGTCATCGGAGGTAATGATTCCGAGCAGAGCGCCTCGTTTGTTGATAACCGGAATCACGGACAAACCGTATTTGTTGAACATGATGGACACTTCCTCCTGATCCATGTCCGTGTATACAAATTTGTAATCCGTATCCATAATATCTTTGAGCAGGGTCTCGCCCGAACTGATCAATATTTGCCGCAAATCAGCAATTCCGACCAGCACGTTCTGACGATTCAAAATAAAGATATACTCAATGACTTCGGTTTCGGTCGCAATCTCTTTGATTTTTTCCCATGCACGATTTACCGTTAATTCTTCGTACAAGGCGATATATTCCGTAGTCATCCTGCCGCCCGCGGTATCTTCATCAAATCCCAGCAAATAGGTGATATCCCTGGAATCGCTGATTTTCATCAATTTGAGAAGCTTTTTCCGCAGATTTATCGGTAAATCCGACAGAATATCGGCAACATCGTCATTGGAGAGATGGGAGAGGAGCTTGACAATCAAACTGTAATCCAGTAAGTTGATGATTCTTGCCTGCATTTCCTGTTCCGATGCTTCCAGTACTTCCGCCAGCTTTTCCTTATCCGGCAACAGAAACAGTTTTTGTATCCCCTCATCCGGTACATCTTCCTCACTCAGGAGATTCGCAATGTCTACGCTGTGAAGATCTTCGATTAAATCTTCGGGAATATCACCGCCATTTCTCAGCAGTTCCAGCAAATACAATTCCTTTTCCGACATATAACCTCCTCTCTGATTTTCAAACTTGTATCATTCGGGTGCGATCGCTTAGAAAGCATACCGTCGGCGTTTTCTTAACCGATCTCTCCCTGTACCTCTGCCGTTTTTTCTTCTATGGTTTCATGCGTCTGTGACCGGATGTAATTTTCAATCCGATCATGTACAATCTTTGCAATATCATTGGTCTTCAAATCCCTGTAATCTTCATAATACAGCGGTTTCAGGAAATGCACCTGCACTTCGACCTTCTTGATTCCCGGCTTGTTGAAAGGCACAAAACAGTCAATCAGTGCCACCGGAACAATCGGCGCTTTGGCATTGACTGCGGATTTAAAACTTCCGCCCTTCATTTCACGGATATTGTTGGATGCCCGTGACGTCGTGCCTTCGGGAAAAATCAAAAAATTTCCTCCCTCTTTCACTCTTTCGGTCATTTGCCGGATCACTTCCAGGGATGCCTTTACATCCGTACGGTCGATCGGGATTCCCTGAATCAAGGCAACCGCCTGTTTCACAAAAATATAATCGGAAACCTCTTTCTTTAAAACGATTCCAAACATACTCGGATGTGCTTCCACGATGGCCAGGCTGTCATAATACCCCTGGTGATTCGGAAACATCACATATCCGTCTTCCTTCGGAAGATTCTCCGTACCGGAAGTTCGTACCCTTACATTTCCCCGTTTGTTGATGGTCTTGATCATATTTCGAAGAAATTTATACTTTTTTTCCTTCGAAATATCCTCCCGTTTTGCCCACGCCGCCATCTTTGCGATCCAAAACGGACCTTCAAGGATATTTCGAAATATCATGTACCCCAGTCTGAATGTGTTTATCATACCCTTCCTCAAAAAAAGTGCTACAATGCATTGTCTTGCAGCACTCGTCCTTTATCTCATCCCCGATTGTCGCTTTCTTTATCATCCCGAACCTTTGCAATGCTTGCAACTTTCACATCATCGCGATTCACATTCATCAGCTTTACTCCCGATGAATACTGGCTGTAAACGGAAATGCCGCTTACTTCCATACGAATAATCATGCCGTCATTGGTAATAATCAGAACTTCTCTCTCCTCATCCACCAGTTTCGCTCCGACCAGACTTCCGGTTTTTTCATTCAGGCGATGGCAAAGTTTTCCTTTTGAACCGCGGTGATTCTGACTGAATCCGTCCACTTTGGTGCGCTTGCCGAGTCCGTTCTCACTGACAGTCAACAAGAACTCTCCCTGCCGCACCACTTGCATGCCGATGACCCGATCCTCGAAAGCCACACGCATGCCGCGCACACCCATGGCGGATCTTCCCACAACACGCACTTCCCGTTCCGCAAATTTAATGATTCGGCCGAATTTGGTCACCATAATAATCTCATCCGAACCGTTTGTGGTCTTCACTTCAATCAATTCATCTCCATTGGTCAGATTGATTGCATTCAGACCGTTCTTGCGGACATTGTTAAATTCCTCGATCCGCACCCTCTTAACCATTCCTCGTTGTGTGCTCATAAAAAGATACCTGTCTTCCCCGGTTTTTTCCATCGGAATAATGGCGGTAATCTTTTCTTCCGGCTGCAACTCCAAAAGATTGACAATGGCGGTTCCTCTCGCGGTACGGCCGGCCTCCGGAATCTGGTATCCCTTCAGTTTGTACACCCTGCCCTTACTCGTGAAAAAGCTGATTTCTTTGTGCGTCGTGGTCATCAAAATGTCCTCGATAAAGTCGTCTTCAATGGTCTGCATGCCCTTGATTCCCACTCCGCCGCGATTTTGCGCCTTGAAGTTATCCGGAGACATTCTCTTGATATATCCGAGTCTGGTCATGGCAATGACGGTCGCCTCATCCGCAATAAAGTCCTCGTAATCCAAATCGTCATCCATTTCAAATCCGGTTCTGCGATCATCTCCGTACTTGTCGGAAATCACAAGAATCTCTTCACGAATGACTGCCAAAAGCTTTTTATTGTCCGCCAGTATTCCTTCGAAATAGGCAATCTTCGCCTTCAATTCGGCATATTCAAACTCCAGTCTTTCTCGTTCCAGACCGGTCAATGCACGCAGACGCATGTCCACAATCGCCTGTGCCTGTGCCTCACTGAAGTCAAATCTTGCAATCATTCCCTCTTTGGCTTCCTGCGTTGTTTTGCTGGCACGAATGATCCGGATAATCTCATCGATGTGATCCAGCGCTTTCAGCAATCCCTCCAGAATATGAGCTCTTTCCAGTGCTTTTTTTAAATCATACTGCGTGCGTCTGGTCACCACCTCCTCCTGATGGGCGAGGTAGTATTCCAGCATTTCTTTGATATTTAAAACTTTCGGAATATTGTTGACCAAAGAGAGCATGGTCACGCCGAAGGTATCCTGAAGCTGGGTATGCTTATACAGCAAGTTGAGCACGACATTGGCATTGACATCCTTTCGGAGTTCAATGACCACCCGCATTCCTTCTCTGTCCGATTCATCACGCAAATCCGTGATTCCGTCAATCCTCTTATCCTTTGCCAAAAGCGCAATCTTCTCAATCAGCCTGGCCTTGTTCACCAGATACGGAAGCTCGGTAATGATGATTCTCGGTTTTCCGTTCGGCATGGTTTCAATTTCACTGACACCGCGTACCTTGATTTTTCCGCGGCCGGTCCGATAAGCGCTTTCAATCCCCGATCTTCCGAGGATTCTGGCCGCCGTCGGGAAATCCGGTCCCTTGATAATCGAGATCATCTCATCCAATAATGTTTCTTTCTCTTCGATGCGATTGTCAATCAATCGAACCACGGCCGCAATAATCTCACGAAGATTGTGCGGCGGGATATTGGTCGCCATACCGACCGCAATGCCGGTGGTACCGTTTACCAAAAGATTCGGAAATCTCGCCGGAAGTACGGCAGGCTCTTTTTCGGTCTCATCAAAATTCGGCACAAAATCCACGGTATCTTTGTTGATATCCGCAAGCATCTCCATGGCTATTTTACTCAGTCTTGCCTCGGTGTAACGCATGGCGGCGGCACCGTCGCCATCCACCGATCCGAAATTTCCGTGCCCGTCCACCAATGGATAGCGGATGGACCACGGCTGTGCCATATTTACCAAAGATCCGTAAATCGAAGAATCCCCGTGAGGATGGTATTTACCCATCGTATCTCCGACAATACGCGCACACTTTCTGTGCGGCTTGTCGGGTCCGTTGTTCAGCTCAATCATCGAGAATAAGACACGTCGTTGAACCGGCTTTAAACCGTCACGAATATCCGGAAGCGCTCTGGAAGCAATGACGCTCATCGAATAGTCGATATAGGATTTCTCCATGGTTTTCTTCAGGTCTACATCTTTTACCTTATCGAAAACATTTGGTTCCATTTTTCCCTCCTTAAATATCTAAATTCTCTACATATTTTGCATTTTTTTCAATAAAGATTCGCCTCGGCTCCACATCATCCCCCATCAGTGTGGAGAAGGTCAAATCGGTTTCCGAATCCATATCCTCATCCATCACCAGTTTCAGCAGTACCCGTCGCTCCGGATCCATCGTCGTTTCCCAAAGCTGGTCGGCATTCATCTCTCCCAGACCTTTGTAGCGCTGAATTTTATTGTTGGCATCCCTGCCCACTTCGTTCAAAATTCTTGCCAACTCGTCATCGCTGTAGGCATACCAGATGCGCTTGTTTTTCTCCAGTTTATAGAGAGGCGGCTGTGCCAGATAGATATGTCCTTCTTTGATCAGTTCCGGCATATAGCGGTAAATGAAGGTAAGCATCAAAGTATCGATATGAGAACCGTCCACATCGGCATCCGTCATGATAATGATTTTGTTGTAGCGAAGTTTGCCGATGTCAAAATCCTCTTTGATTCCCGTTCCGAAAGCGGTAATCATGGCCTTGATCTCGGTGTTGCCGAACACCTTCTCATCCCTTGATTTCTCCACATTCAATATCTTTCCGCGCAGTGGCAGAACCGCCTGCGTATCTCTTTTTCTTGCACTTTTTGCGGAACCGCCCGCAGAATCTCCCTCCACGATAAATATTTCGCATTCCTCCGGATTCTTGCTGGAGCAATCGGCAAGTTTTCCCGGCAAGGTCGCGCTCTCCAGCGCCGATTTGCGTCTGGTCAGTTCCTTGGCTTTTCTGGCCGCCTCCCTGGCTCTTTGTGCCATCAGCGCTTTTTCCAGAATGATCTTTGCCACACTCGGATTCTGCTCCAGAAAATAGGTCAGCTGCTCACCGACAATATTGTTGACCGCAGTCTGTGCCTCCGAATTTCCGAGCTTTTGCTTGGTCTGCCCTTCAAACTGCGGATCATTCACTTTCACCGAAATAATCGCCATCAAACCCTCGCGAATGTCTTCGCCGGAGAGATTTTCTTCATTGTCCTTGATGATTTTATTCTTTCTGCCGTATTCATTCAATGTTTTTGTCAATGCATTTTTAAATCCGGTCAAATGTGTTCCGCCGTCCGGAGTATTGATATTGTTCACGAAAGAAAAAATGGACTCCCGGAAACTGTCATTGTGCTGCAATGCCACTTCCACCAGAATATCATGATATTGCCCTTCGCAATAAATGACATGTTCATAGGCGGCGGTTTTGGATTGATTCAGATACTTGACAAATTCACGAATTCCGCCCTCGTAGTGATAGACTTCCGTTTTTCCGTCCGGTCGCCGATCCTCAATGGTAATTCTCAAACCTGCGGTCAAAAATGAGGTTTCCCGAAGTCTTGTGCTGAGTGTGTCATAGTCGAATACCGTTTCTTCAAAAATGCTCGCATCCGGTTTAAACCATACCTCGGTTCCGTGTTCATCGGCATCGCATTCTCCGACAATATGGATCGGGGAAACAACCTCTCCTTTGGAGAATTCCATCCGGTAAATCTTCCCCTCACGATATACCTTGACCTCCAGAAAATCCGAGAGTGCATTGACAACCGATGCGCCGACTCCGTGCAATCCTCCCGACACTTTATATCCCCCGCCGCCGAATTTTCCTCCGGCATGAAGTACCGTAAATACCACTTCCAAAGCGGATTTCCCCGCCTTTTCCTGTGTGTCCACCGGAATTCCCCGTCCGTTATCCCGAACCCGAATGGAATTATCCTCTCCGATTGTCACCGTAATTTCAGAGCAAATACCCGCCAGGGCCTCATCTACGGAGTTGTCCACAATCTCATAAACCAGATGATGCAATCCCTTGGCTGCGGTAGAACCGATGTACATTCCCGGTCTGACGCGAACCGCCTCCAGACCTTCCAGTATTTGGATTTGCGATGCATCATACTCCATATTTGCATTATTCTCCAAGCTCATATTTCTCTCCTTTATTTCTGTCAATCACAACCTGTCCGGATTGCACTCGAAATACTCTGTGCAATGGGAGATTCAGATTTTCAAAATCCTCCAAACCCGTGCAGGTAATAATGGTCTGTATATTCCGGATGGACTGAATCAAATGCGTCTGCCTTCCGAAATCCAATTCCGACAGTACATCGTCCAGTAAAAGAATCGGATAATCTCCGGATGTGTTTTTCACCAGTTCCAGCTCCGCAAGCTTCAATGAGAGCGCCACTGTTCTCTGCTGCCCCTGAGAACCGAATCGTTTTAAGTCGACGGCTCTTCCCGCATCGTGAATGACAAAGCCCAAATCATCTCGATGCGGCCCGTGCAAGGTCACTTTGTTTTTGATGTCCGCCTGCCTGGAATGTTTTATCTTTTCTTCATAATCCTTCTCATCCACATTTGCCTCATAGCAGATCGTCAATTCTTCTTTGTTTGCCGAAATCTGCCGATGAATCGGGCGAATGAGAATGTTCAGATTCTCTACGAACTCCTTGCGGATTCGCATAATTTCACACCCGTAGCGAACAAGCTGCAAATCCCATACATCCAATGTTTCTTCCAGATCCGGACGAAACCGGATCTCTTTCAACAAGCGATTTCTTTGCATCAGAACCTTGTTGTAAGAAATCAGCGCATTTAAATACAATTTGTCCAGCTGGCAAAGTTCCAAATCCAAAAACCGTCTTCTTTCGGACGGACCGTTTTTTATCATGCTCAAGTCTTCGGGTGAAAACAGCACGACATTGATGTACCCGAACAGCTCGCTTGCTTTGCGGATCGGGATGCCGTTGACGGCGATGCCTTTGGTTTTGGATTTTTTCAAATGCAGATCCAGTCTTGTGGGAACTCCGTGTTTTTCCAGTTCCAACCGGATATGTGCCTCCTCCTCTTCAAAATACACCATGTCCCTGTCTTTCGCCATGCGGTGCGATTTTGTGGTGGCGGCCAGATAAATGGCTTCCAGAATATTGGTCTTGCCCTGTGCATTGTTCCCGTAAAACAAATTGGTCTGTTCACTGAAACTCAGACTCAGACGTTCGTAATTTCTAAAGTTCTTCAGTTCCAAGGATTTTATAATCATTGCCATTGTAGGTAAAGACATCCCCGTTACGAAGCTTCTTTCCTCTTTGGAATTTTGCTTCACCGTTGACCTTTACTTTCCCGTCCTTTATTGCATATTTTGCATCCGAACCCATGGAAAATGCTCCCGCAAGCTTGAGTGCCTGTTCCAGTTTGATATATTCGTCCTTTATTTTTACGATTTTCATATTATTCTCGCTATTCGATAAAATTAACTGGGAAAATACTGTAGATGTAATTCGAATCCGCATCCCGAATAAACACCGGATTCCTTGCCGAAGTAAAGTACAGAGTCACTTCTTCCTCTTCGATGGCTCTGAGCGCATCCAGAACGTATTTCGGATTGAAGGCGATTTTTAAATCTTCTCCGGTCTTGATGGCATCCAGTTCAAAATCCATTTCTCCGAAAACGGATTTCGCCCGTATCAGAAGATTGGCATCCTTGATGTGGAAAACAATCGGAACATGGTCGTTTTCCTTGATCAGAGTCGTGGAGGAGTCAATCGCATTCAAAAGTTTCTGTCGATTGATGAACAGCTTGGTTTTGTAGTCGGAAGAATACATCTTCTCGACATTCATGTATTCCCCCTCAATGGTTCTTGCCACAACTGTGGTGCTGTCAAACTCGAACAGAACATAATTCGCATGAAAATAAATATAAATATCTTTTTCATTGTCACCGGATATAATTCTGGAAATTTCCGACATGCTTTTGGCAGGTATGACGGCTTTGGAATCCGGATAATTGTCTTTTAACATAATATTCCGGATGCTTAGGCGGTAGCCGTCGATGGTGGTAAATCTGGCAATATTCTCATGTACCGTCAAGTATTCACCGGTAAGAATTTTATTGCTTTCCGAGGTGGAAACGGAAAAAATCGTCTGACGAATCACTTCTTTCAGACTTAACTGTGTCATCTTTATGTATTTTTCCTTGGTGATGCTCGGAAGATAGGTAAACTTTTCGCCGTCGTGCCCCTGAATATTAAATTTGGCTTTTCCGCATTTTACCAGAACATGGTTGTTTTGGTCGGACTCGATGAAAATCGGCTCCTCGTTTTTTTCCAGTTTGCGGACAATATCAATAATCAATCGGGAATCAATGGCCACCTTGCCGGGTTCCAGGATGTTACCGGCCACCTCGGTTTCTATGCCGATCTCCAGATCATCATTGGCAATCAGACGGATGCTTTCTTTTCCGGCATCGAAAAGGATGCATTCCAGGATCGGATTGGTTGTTTTTCCGGAAATGGCTCTTGAAACAATATTCATTGCCACGAGCAATTGTTCTTTCTCAAAACTTAATCGCATGTAGGGCTCCTTTGCATGTTGAAATATATATGTTAAATTCCGTAGTAGTATTCTTAGGGACTGTGAATATGTGTATAAGTGCAGTATAGTACGAAATACCGTACTTACGGAATCGAATATCTATGTGAAAAATCTTCAATATTCTTTGGATACATTGTGGAATCAATGTGGAGAGATCTTCTTTTTGATCACTTCGATGTGATTGAAAAGTTCGAGATCCTCTCCGATATTCTCCGCAATTTTTTTTGCTCCGTGGATAATGGTGGTATGATCGCGATTTCCGAGAGATTTTCCGATTTGGACCAGAGAAACATCGGTCAGTTCCTGACAAAGATACATCACAATCTGGCGCGGATTCGCAACTTCCTTGGTCCGCTTACTGCCGAGCAAATCATCCGTCGTCAGGGAAAAATGTTCGGCCACAATCTGGATAATCAATTCCGGGGTAATCTTTGTCGGCACCGACGGACTGATGATATCCTTTAAAACCTCCTGTGCCAGCGTTTCATCCACTTCGGTGCGATTGAGATTGCCGTATGCCACAATACGATTCAATGCACCTTCCAGCTCACGAATATTGCTCTTGATATTTTTGGCAATGTATTGCATGACGGAGTTGTCGATGTTCAATCCGTCCAGCTCCTCTCTCTTACGAAGAATCGCCATTCTGGTTTCGTAGTCGGGAGATTGGATATCCACCTGCAAACCCGACTCAAAACGGGAACGAAGTCTTTCCGCCAACGGCTGCAAATCTTTCGGCGGTCGGTCGGAAGAAATGATGATTTGTTTTTTTCCGTCATACAGGGTGTTGAATGTGTGGAAGAATTCTTCCTGTGTACTCTCTTTCCCGCTGATGAACTGGATATCGTCTATGAGCAGTACATCAATCTTCCGGTATTTTTTTCGAAATTCCGCCGTGGAACTGTTGTTGCGAAGCCGAATGGCATCAATCAAATCATTGGTGAATTCTTCACTGGTTACATAGAGAATTTTGGTGTCTGGTGATTTGCGGATGATCTGATTGGCGACGGCATGCATCAAATGCGTTTTTCCAAGTCCCACTCCGCCGTAGATAAACAGCGGATTGTAAACAATGGTCGGATTGTTGTTGGCAACGGCAATGGAAGCGGCATGCGCCATGCTGTTGCTTTTTCCGACCACGAAGGAGTCGAAAGTGTATCGGGAATTGAGATTCGCTTTCTTGCTCAGTTCATCGATTTCCACATGAAATTTTTGCATCGGTGTAGGAGGCGGTGCGTCTTCCAGCTTGATATTTTCAAAGACGACACTGCAGCGGATTCCGCAGGTTTCGCCGATGGCAACACAAAAGCTTGCACCGAATCTGGCCTCAAGATAATGAGTGATTTTGGGAACATCAATGTATATATGAAGACGGTCTTCCCCGTGTTCTCCTTTATCAAAATATGTAGGCTTTAAAGGAGATAACCAGGTGTCGTAGGAAACAGCCGTTGCATTGTTCTGCTGTCTGACAAACTCAATGATCTCCGTCCATTTTTGTTTAATAATTTCTATTTTCATGAGGTACTCCTACAATCGTCGATTTGATTATGATTATATCAAAGAATGAAAGGCAAGGCAATGTAATGTGGATCATTGTTCCGCATGTGGATGTGAATCGTTTTATTGATAAGTGGAGGATTGGCTGTGGATGAAATGTGGACGGTTGTGGAAAAAAAACAGGGAAAGCGGATTGTTCACAGAATCATTTTACGATCCGACGCCACGATATACGAAGGTGAGCAAGCCGAAATGGGCGGTTTTATGGGATACAAAAGAGAAAAAGGGAGGGCATGCGAACAAACTATCCACAAACTATTCACATAATGTGGATAAATATTGCGAGCAACTGTTTTGTGGAAAATTTTTCCGACTTTGCCACAATTGTGGATAAATCTGTGGAAAACTTCATGGATTATTTTCAGGAACTTATTGGAAATCCTAACTTTTTGATGATATAATGAAACTCAGTCCACGGGGATCATAACATGAATCCCATGGTTGTGGAAAGGAAATTCGGAGGTTGGAGATGAAGGATATCGATCGAAAAAAAATTAAAAATACGGTGTTGATGGGGGTTTTTATCTCCATTATGCTGATTCAGACCATTGTGCCGATTTTGGGGTATATTCCTCTGGGAATCATGAATGCAACCATCATACATATTACGGTCATTGTCGGAGCGATCATGCTGGGACCGAAAAGCGGTGCGTTTCTCGGTTTTGTATTCGGTTTGTCCAGCTTGATCAGGAATACTTTGCAGCCGAATCCGACATCCTTTGTATTTTCGCCCTTTGTCAGCATCGGCGGGTATTCGGGAAATGTAAAAAGTTTAATCGTTGTTTTCATCCCCAGAATTCTGATCGGCGTGGTTGCCTATTATGTGTATACCGCATTGAAAAAGCGGGAAAAACTTGCGCTTGTGCTTGCCGGAATTTGCGGCTCCATGACCAATACCATTCTGGTTATGGGAAGCATCTATCTTTTTTTCGGAAGGGAATACGCTTTGGCAGGCAAAAGAGATTTTGAAAATTTATCCAGAATTATTATGGGAATTATCGGAACCCAGGGGGTCGGAGAAGCGATTGTCAGTGCCATTATCACCGTTGCGGTGGTTTCCGCACTGAAAAAGCTTGACTAATGGAACCGACTTCAATATAATGTATTAGAATATTTATCAACGGAAGATCGAAACAGGAAATGCTTCGTTTGTCAAACTTGATAACAAATACGGATAAGGGGGTGTATGCAGATGAAGATGACATTTCAACCAAAGAAAAGACAAAGATCGAAAGTACATGGTTTTCGGGCAAGAATGAGTTCACCTGGCGGTCGCAGAGTATTGGCTGCAAGAAGAGCAAAGGGAAGAGCAAAATTATCGGCATAATGGTACATTAAGAACTTTTGCGAAAGTGATGAAGTAGGGGATAGTTTCTGAACTGTCCCCTATTATCCTATTGAGCGAATCTTTAAAGCAAAGAGGTTAAGATGAAGAGATTTCCTTCCGTCAAGTCCAATAAGGATTTTCAGGAGATTTACAAACAGGGAAAGTCTTATGCGAACCGGAAATTAGTGATGTATGTGTTAAAGAAGGAAGGGAGAAATCGTTTGGGAATATCGGTTTCCAGGAAAATCGGAAACAGTGTGGTAAGACATCGCTATACCAGAATTTTAAGAGAGATTTTTCGTTTAAACCGTGATAAAATTCTTCAGGGTTATGATATAATACTTGTGGTTCGAAGCGGGATCGCAAACAGTGATTATTTCGAAATACAAAAGGCGTATCTGCACTTATGTAAATTACATAAAATAATGGTTGAATAATATGGTGAAAAAAATACTTATCGGTTTGATTCGGTTTTATCAAAAATTTCTCTCCCCGTTAAAGGGCAGAGCGTATTGCGCTTTTACACCGACTTGCTCTCAGTATGCAATCGAGAGCATCCAAAAACACGGAGTGATAAAGGGAACCGGGTTGGCGTTTTGGAGAATTCTTCGTTGCAATCCATTTTCAAAAGGCGGGTATGATCCGGTTCCGTAAGAAAATCTTGTATTGAAATGCAATCTCGATGATCGAGAAAAAAATATTTTGAATATGCAGTTTTAGGAGGAAACAATGTTTTTTTTCATGCTAACAAAGTCAACCACACCTATCATTGGTTGGGTTGCGGAGATTCTGGGGATTATCATGGATTTGATTTTCCGGTTTACAAGTTCATTCGGCATCATGAACATCGGTCTGTGTATCATTATCTTCACAATCATCATCAACTTCATTATGTTGCCGCTCACCATCAAACAGCAGAAATCGTCCAAAATCATGGCGGTCATGCAGCCGGAAATTCAGGCCATCCAAAAGAAATACAAAGATAAGAAAGATCAGGAATCTTTGCAGAGGATGCAGGCGGAAACCAATGCGGTGTATGAGAAATACGGAACCAATATGACCGGTAGCTGTGTTCAATTGCTGATTCAGATGCCGATTTTATTTGCGTTGTATCAGGTTATTTACCGGATTCCCGCTTATGTTCCGAGTGTGAAGCAGTATTTTTCAGCCATCGCCACACAGCTGATGGCGCAGCCGAACTATATCGAAAGCATCTCCGAATTGGCGAATACACATCGATTGCCGGTGGATAAGTTCGATTATACGGTGACGGACAAAGTCATCGACTTATTGTATAAGTTTACACCTTCCAACTGGGAAACCCTGGAGTCGACCATTCCCGCCATATCCGGTGTCTTACAGACCAATGTCCCGTTGATTGAGCGAATGAATTATTTCTTCGGAATCAATCTCGCGACGAATCCGTGGCAGGGTCTTATGCCGAACTGGGCATGGATCATTCCGATTCTGGCAGGACTTACCCAGTGGTATTCCACAAAATTGATGACCGAGAACCAGTCCTCCCGAGGTGGAGATGACAATGGCATGGCATCTCAGATGAAAGCCATGAACAATACCATGCCTCTGATGTCCCTGGTGTTCTGTTTTACATTCCCGGCAGGTATCGGCATTTACTGGATTGCATCCGCCGTGGTTCGAATTGTTCAGCAGATTTTTATCAACAAACATTTGAACAGCATCGATCTGGAAACTCTGATTGAAGAAAATGTAAAGAAAGCAAATGCAAAGCGTGCAAAGAAGGGACTCCCTCCGCAGACGATTTCCAAGGCAGCCATCATGAGGGCAAAGAATGTGGAAACGGAAGCCGCAAAGGAAGAAGCCGCACTGGCAAAGAAAATGGAAATTTCAACAAAGCAGGTGAAAGATTCCACCGCATACTACAATCAGAATGCAAAGCCGGGATCTTTGGCAGCCAAGGCGAATATGGTTGCCATGTACGATGAGAAGGTGCGGAATAAGAAAAAGAATAAGGGAAATGATTCAGCGGAGTAAGGGGGACTGTCATGGAGAAGATCATAATCACTGCAAAGACCTATGATGATGCCGTAACGAAGGCGTTGATTGAGCTTGGTACGACACAGGATAATCTCGACATCAAAGTGTTGGATGCCGGGACGAACGGACTATTCGGAATTTTCGGGGCAAAACCTTGTAAAATCGAAGTAAGCGTGATTCAGCGGGTGGACGATTTTGAATTGCTCAAACGCGAGAATAAACTTCATTCCGAGCAATTGATTCACTCTCTCAACTCGATATCCGAACAGCAGAAAGAGAAGCCGAAAGCGGAAAAGAAGACAAAGCCCGACGAATTGACCGAAACTTCGAAAGAAGCAAGGATACCGGCTTCCAATACCAAAAAAACGGAAGAACGGGCAAAAAAAGAAGTCGTGCTCGAGGAAAAAGATACCACTTCAACGGACGAAGAAAGCGCCTTGAGTATTGTTCCGGTTACGGAGGAAGAAGCTTCGGTTGTCATAAAGACTGCGGAAAATTTTGTGACCCGATTGCTCAAAACCATGAATTTCGACGTTCAAATCACTTCCCGTTTTGACTATACGACCAATGAAATCTTTATGCTGATGAACAGCGAGGAAGACATGGGGATTATCATCGGGAAAAGAGGGCAAACTCTGGACTCGATTCAATATATCACCAGTCTGGTGGTAAACAAATCCACTTCCCGCTACATTCGCGTAAAGCTGGATGCACAGGGATACCGTGGAAAAAGAAGGGATAAGCTGGAAACACTGGCGAACTCGGTTGCGGTAAAAGTAAAGCGATTTAGAAAACCGGTTTCTTTGGAACCGATGAATCCGTATGAACGAAGAATTATTCATTCCGCATTGCAAAATCATCCTTATATTACAACCAGGAGTGAGGGGGAGGAACCGAATCGATTCATTACGATCATGCCGAAGAATCATTTTTCCAAGAATCGTTTTCATAAGAATACAAAATTCAGAAAATCTCAGGATCGAAGCTATCGCGGTGCCGGAGAACATCGGGAGAAACAGGAATAAAAAGCCTTGTGAAAGAGGGCTGTTGGTGGCGTATGCCATTGATGGCTCTTTTTTTGGTCATCCCGATCAAAAGTGCAAACAGTTGTAAGGTCTTTTATCATAAAGGATTGTGAGGGAAAATGAGAATTAATGATACCATTGCCGCGATTTCGACGGCATTATCCGAAGGAGGAATCGGAATTGTAAGAATCAGCGGGGAGAATTCCGTTGAGATTGCGGATCGGATCTACAAAGGAAAAGAAAAGCTGATAAATGTGAGTACGCATACCATACATTACGGGCGCATTCATTACAAAGGGGAAATCATCGATGAGGTGCTTGTGAGTGTTATGCGCGCTCCGAGAAGTTTCACAGGTGAGGATACGGTAGAAATCAATTGCCACGGCGGTGTCATCGTTGTTCAAAAAGTACTGGAAGCGGTACTGGGTTCGGGGGCATATCTGGCACAACCGGGTGAGTTTACCAAGAGGGCTTTTTTAAACGGAAAAATCGATTTGAGTCAGGCGGAGGCGGTGATTGATATCATCGAAGCGAAAAATGACTATGCTCTTCAATCGGGAATGAGCCAATTGCAGGGGAAACTGAAAAGCAGGATATCGGATCTGACCGGAAGGATTCTGACGGAACTTGCATATATTGAGGCGGCACTTGATGATCCGGAGCATTACAGTCTGGATGGTCATAAAGAAGTTTTGGAATGCGAAATCCTTCGGATTCGGGATGAGATTCAAAGTTTGATAAAATCATATCAAAATGGTTCCGTGATCAAAGAAGGGATAAATACGGTCATCATCGGCAGACCGAATGCGGGAAAATCTTCTTTATTAAATCTTCTTCTGGGAAAGGAACGTGCCATTGTTACGGATATTGCCGGTACGACCAGAGATATTCTGACCGAACATTTAAAATTATCCGGTATCAGTCTGAATCTTTCGGATACTGCCGGAATACGCAGCAGCGATGACTTTGTTGAAAATATCGGTGTAAATATGGCAAAGGAGGCGGCGAAGAATGCGGATTTCATCCTGTGCGTTCTGGATGCCAGCCGAAAGCTTGGCGATGAGGATATTGAGATTCTCCGATTGATTCGGGATAAAAAAGCGATTATCCTGCTGAACAAGATGGACTTGGAGCCGGTTTTGTCGGAAGATGAAATCAAAAAGTATTCGGATAAGGAAGTGATTGCATTTTCCGCAATGCATGGGATCGGTCTTTCCCGGATGGAAAATACAATCAAACAAATGTTCATAGACGGAGAGCTGAGTTTTAATGACCAGGTGTATGTCACAAACATTCGGCACAGGAATGCTCTCTCTCAAGCCGACTCCTATTTGGGCATGGTTTTAAACAGCATCTGCAGTGATATGCCGGAAGACTTCTATTCCATTGATCTGTATGCGGCTTATGAAAGTCTGAAAAGCATTACGGGAGAAGGTGTTGTTGATGATGTAATCAATGAAGTATTTTCAAAGTTTTGCATGGGGAAGTAGAAGGAGGAAGTGTTGTTGTTGATACAATTCGAGAAAATTTTTCAAAATTTAGTATGAAATAATGGCGGAGAAAAGAAATGAATTATATAGAGGAAAACTATGATGTTGTAGTGGTCGGAGCCGGTCATGCCGGAGTGGAGGCTACTCTTGCGGCAGCCAGATTGGGAATGGAAACCTTGATGTTTACGGTGAGCGTCGAGTCCATTGCACTCATGCCGTGCAATCCGAATATCGGCGGTACTTCAAAGGGGCATTTGGTTCGCGAGCTGGATGCTCTGGGCGGCGAAATGGGAAGAAACATTGACAAGACATTTATTCAGTCCAAGATGCTGAATGAATCCAAGGGTCCGGCTGTGCATTCGTTAAGGGCACAGGCGGATAAATCCGCATATTCTCTTCAGATGAGAAAAGTTCTGGAGAATACGGATAAGGTGCATATCAAGCAGGCGGAAGTAGTAAAACTGATTTTCGAAACAAAGGATGGACGGAAAAGATGTGTCGGAGTGGAAACGACTTCCAAAGCCAAATACTATGCGAAAGCCGTTATCTTGGCAACGGGTACCTATTTGTCTTCGCGATGCATTTATGGGGAAGTCAGTGAGGATACCGGTCCGAATGGCTTAAAGAATGCGAAGTTGTTAACATCCTCTTTGAAAGAAGCCGGTATCAGGCTGTATCGCTTCAAAACCGGCACACCTGCCAGAATCGATGCCAGAAGCATTGATTTTTCGAAAATGGAGGAGCAAAAAGGTGATGTTCCGATTGAGCCGTTCTCTTTTGAAACGGATCCGAGTACCATCCAAAAGGAGCAGATCTCCTGCTGGCTAACCTATACCAATGCTCATACACATGAAATTATCTCGAACAATATTGATCGCAGTCCGATGTACTCGGGTGTGATTGAGGGAACCGGACCGAGGTATTGCCCGTCCATAGAAGATAAAGTCATGAAATTTGCGGATAAGGACAGGCATCAAATTTTTGTGGAACCGGAGGGATTGTATACCAACGAAATGTATCTGGCGGGCATGTCATCTTCTCTTCCGGAGGATGTGCAGGTGGCTATGATCCGGTCTGTGGCGGGACTGGAGCATGCCGAAATCGTTCGGAATGCCTATGCAATTGAATACGATTGCATTGATGCAAGGCAGCTAAAGCATTCTCTGGAATTTATGGAGATTGAGAATTTGTTTTCCGCAGGTCAGTTCAACGGTTCTTCCGGATACGAAGAGGCGGCGGTGCAAGGACTTATGGCGGGGATCAACGCCTCCCGGAAAATACTTGGAAAAAAAGAGATTGTCATTGACCGTTCGCAAGGATATATCGGTGTGCTGATCGATGATCTGGTTACCAAGGAAAGCCATGAACCATATCGAATGATGACGTCCCGATCGGAGTATCGTCTTTTGCTTCGCCAGGACAATGCCGATCTTCGCCTTACTCCGATGGGAAAAGAAATCGGTTTGATTTCCGATGAGAGATACGCAAAGTTTTTGAGAAAAAAAGAAGAAATCGACAATGAAGTAAAACGCCTGGAATCTACTTTTATCGGGGCCAACGCAAGGATTCAGGATTTTTTGGTTCGGCACAATTCCACACCGTTGAAAACTTCGGCGACATTGGCGGAACTGATTCGACGTCCGGAATTAAATTATCATCTGTTGGAGGAAATTGATGAGAAAAGACCGAAACGGAATGAGGATGTGCAAAAGCAGGTGAATATCAACATCAAATACGACGGGTATATCAAAAGACAGGCACAGCAGGTGAATCAATTCAAAAAACTGGAAAGCCGACGGATTCCGGAAGACATCGATTACGGCAAAGTGAATTCCCTGAGAAAGGAAGCCGTTCAGAAATTAAATATCGTGCGTCCGGTTTCGATCGGGCAGGCATCCAGGATTTCCGGTGTTTCTCCCGCAGATATCACGGTATTGCTGGTCTATTTGGAAACACTTTACCGAAAGAAATCTTAGAGCATTTCAAGAATTAAAAGCGATGCACCGCATCGAACGGGAAATGAAGATTCCGCATAAAAGAGAGGAAGGGAAGAATCATCCGCAAGTCTTGACTTGCGATGAGAAAAAGTATGGACAACCAAAATTATTCGAAAAAAGATTTTATGATTGCAATGGACGAGGCTTTGTGTCTGCATCAGATGGAGTGTGAGGACGAGAAGAAAGAGCTTTTGTTTTTGTTCTACGTGGAACTGGTGGAGATGAATAAGAGGATGAATCTCACCGGGATAACGGAAATGAAGGATGTCATTTACAAGCATTTTTTGGACTGTATGCTTATCGAGAAATTCGAACTTCTAAAGGACGGTATGAAAATCATTGATGTCGGAACGGGTGCCGGATTTCCGGGTATGGTTCTTGCCATCATGTATGAGAAAATGCATTTTGTGCTGATGGACAGTTTGCAGAAAAGGATATCTTTTTTGCAGGAATTAAGTGAAAAATTGAAACTGGAAAATGTCAGCTTTATCCACTCTCGTGCCGAGGATCTTGCATTTCAAACGGAATACAGAGAAGTGTTTGATGTTGCGACTTCCCGTGCGGTTGCAAATCTTTCCACTTTGTCGGAGTATTGCCTTCCGTTTGTAAAGCAAGGTGGATCCTTCATTGCGTACAAATCGCAGGATATTGATGAGGAAGTGAAGAATGCCTCCTGTGCTTTTTCGATTCTCGGAGGAGAAACGGAACGAATTGAGCATTTTCCGTTGAATTTTGAGAACAGTCGTCGAAGTCTGGTGGTGGTCCGCAAGAAGAAAACCACACCGAAGAAGTATCCTCGCAAAGCGGGAACTCCGTCCAAACACCCATTGTAAATATCGGAAATTTTCTTGTTGATGCGATTTTGTACAGTGTCACACAGGTTATGAAAACAGATGGAATATATGGAAACCGTCGCAATTTTGTTCCATGTAGAACAAAAAAGCGATGGTTTCCGTTTGACATATGTGTTATACTTATCATAAAGATTCGATGGGAGGTACAAAATGGGAAGAGTTGTTGCAATTGCCAATCAAAAAGGCGGTGTGGGAAAAACTACGACGGCGATTAATTTGGCTGCCGCATTGGCGGAATCCGGTCAAAAAGTGCTTGCCGTGGATTTTGATCCGCAAGGAAATATGTCGAGCGGACTGGGAATTGATAAACAAAATCTGGAGTTGACCGTATATCATTCATTGATTGAAGAATATGATG
>JBHAEV010000081.1:0-3218 GCA_041855735.1 Lachnospiraceae bacterium | reverse complement strand
CATGCCACGGATGGCAAAGCTCCTGAAGGAAACCTATCCCGACTATAAAGTCAGCACTATGGTTATCCCCGATTTTGTCATCGGCATCATGGCGAAATTCCTGCCGCCGATGAAAGTGCTGAACACGATGATCGGTCTCAAATATCACAGGGACAATACCAAGGCCCGCAGGCTTCTCGGATGGAATCCGCGCTCGGCAAAGGAAACCGTATTGGATACAGCAGGATTCCTGGTCAAAAATAAAATCGTTTGAAACGGAAAAGCCTGTTCACCGGTGTGTCCTCCTATGAAATTTTCCATTCTTTTGATTTGTTTTGCAGGTTCCACATCCTGCAATAAAGACTTTGGTTTTCCATCAATTCGTTATGGGTTCCTTCCTCTACGATCCTTCCCTGATCCAAAACGATGATTTTGTCCGCGTTCTTTATCGTTTTTAGTTTATGCGCAATCATGATGACGGTCTTATCTTTCACTAAATGGGATATCGCCTTTTGCACCAGAACCTCATTTCTTGCATCCAGGCTGGAAGTAGGTTCGTCAAGCAATAGAACCGGAGCATTTTTGAGAATCGCCCTGGCGATGGATATTCTTTGCTTTTCCCCGCCCGACAGGGTGGAACCGCCTTCCCCCACCATCGTTTCATAGCCGTCCGGTAATTTTTCGATCAGTTCATGACAACCGGCAAGTTTTGCCGCGCGAATCATGTCGTCTTCACTTGCGTTCTCCTTTCCGAAAATGATATTATTACGTATCGTTTCATGGAAAAGATAAACATCCTGCAACACCATGGAAATCTGTTTTAACCAGGCGTCCGGGTTGATTTCATGTAATGGGGTATCTCCAATCTTCACAGCGCCCTGATCGACATCCCAAAATCGCGCGATCAGCCGCAGCATGGTGGATTTGCCGCTTCCGCTCGGACCGACGATTGCGGTGAGTGAATGTTTCTTGAACACACAGGAAATGTCGTCGATGATACTTTGACCGGCAATGTAAGAAAAGCGGACATGTTCAAAGTGAATGTCCTCGATTTCGTCTATTTCCCGGTTTCCGGAGAATTCTTTTTCTTTCATGACGGTATCGATTCTGACGGCACTGACATAATGGGAACGAAGCACTGCCATGTATCGGATCCATGTCAGGAGAGGGCTGATGATTTTTGTGCCGACGATGATGATACTTAAAAATGCGATCAAGCTGATCTCTCCGCCCAACAGCAGATAGGAACCCGCAAAACACATGATCGGAAGCCCGAGTCGTGCAAAGGTCAGCGCAAGTCCCAGCAGTGCCCCGCCGATGATTTCTCCTTTGATGCTGACTTCCATCAAATGCTCGTAGGCCGCTTTCAGCCTGGAAAAACCGCCGCCGATCTGGTTATAGCTTCGAAGCACCTTCATACCGGACAGATACTCATTCAGCCATTGCGCCGTACCGTCCTTCGCCTCCCTCAAACGAACACTTAACGTTCCGAACACCTTCAAGGAAAGCGCGATGACCGCACCGGAGACCGGGATAGTGATGTAAAACGCTACTGCCATCGCGGTGTTAAAGTAAAACATAAAAACCGAAGTGAGGATGCAGGAAAACACCACTCCGAACAGTCCGGTTAACGCCGCAACCATACTTTGTTCCATCGCTAAAAAATCGCCCGTAAAGGTATTGATCAGCTCGCCGGAATGCGTTTTCGAGAAAAATCCGAGCGGAATTTGTTTGATCTTTTGTATAAACTCCTTTTTGTTGTTTGTCGAGTTGATCGCTGCCGGCAGAAATGTTCTTAAAAATGTCAGTGTGCTGATTACAAGCTGCAGCAGGAAAAACGCAAGCATCCATATCGCGATGTTCCAATACCCTTTATCAAAAATCACAGCAGGATTTTCAAAGTATTCGACAAACAAAGTTATGGCAAAATAGACCGCCACCGCCGGAAAGGTCATGACAAAGCCTTCTAAAAAATGCCACATTACGGGCTCTATCATCTGTTTGGTATGCCCCATCGTAAATTTTCTTATGATTTCTTTCACTGCGTTTCACCTGTCTTTCCTTCGATTTCCCAGTTCTCGGCTTCAAATTGCAAATCCCACAAAGCCTTGTACTCGCCTTTTGCTTGCATAAGGCTCTCATGTGCCCCTTCTTCTATGATTCGTCCTTCCTTGAGAACAAGAATCCGATCCGCATCCATGATGCTTTTGAGCCTGTGAGCAATCACAATAACGGTCTTATCCCGGATCAGGTTTTTAATCGCTTCCTGAATCAGATTTTCATTTTCGGCATCGGTATACGCCAGGGCTTCATCCAAAATTATGATGTCTGAATCTTTCAAAAAGGTCCTTGCGATGGAGATTCTCTGTGCCTCCCCGCCGGACAGCTTCATGTTTCCGCTGCCGATGATGGTGTCATAGCCGTTTGGAAGATTCATGATAAACTCATGACAACGTGCTTTCTTTGCAGCTTCCATGATCATTTCATCCGAAGCGCTGCCATTCATTGAAATATTGTTTTTCACGGTGTCGGGAAAAATATGGGTATCTTGAAAAACAAATGCAATGTGTTCCATCAGTTCTTTGGTTTCTATCGTCCTTACATCTTTGCTCCCGATTTTTATGCTTCCTTTTTCCACATCCCAAAATCTTAAAATCAGCTGTCCGATTGTGGATTTCCCACTCCCCGATTCACCCACCAAAGCGGTCATTTCGTTCTCTTTGCACACAAACGAAACATCATTCAATGCCATTTTCCTTGACGGATCGGCTTCGCTTTCGTAGGAAAACGAAACATGGTCGAATACGACGTCGCTTCCCATCATTATTTCCGAACTATTTCTCACTTTCAATTCTTGTTCATCGATGATCTGTTCGATCTGAACAAGTCCCGCTTTGGCGAGATTGATCTGAGTAGAATAGTCGACACAGGTCAGCAGCGGCTCATACAAAGCCGGTACAACGATCAATGTCATAATGACCGCCAACACGGTATCACTGCCGGGATCGCCAAGTATTAGTATTCCGCCTACAGGAATTACAAAAGTCAGGAGAGAGAGAATGATGCTCTTGTACATACTCATAGGCAATGCTGCTTTTTTATAATTTGTAATCTCCCAGCGAAGACTTTCATCAAGATGACTCTCCAGACTTTTCAGCATACCGCCGGATTTCCCAAAAAGTTTTACTTCCGCCATTCCTTTTACATATTCGGAAAAACTGCTTGTAATACAGGCTGAT
>JBHAEV010000080.1:0-9028 GCA_041855735.1 Lachnospiraceae bacterium | reverse complement strand
TTCATATCCCTTATGCTTTATTAAAGTACGCCAAAATTTAAACGTGTTCACTTTTCATTAAGGAATTCGCGCTTAACACGAATTCTGCCTTATTTTTAATCAAATTTGCGAACGAACGTCAGTGAGTTTCGCAATTACCTATTTATTATATCACTCTATTTTCATTTACATTACCCGGTAAACATAGTATCATAAAATACGTTCCATGTCTAAAGAAACAAACGGAGAAATATCATGCCCGAAACCCTGCATCACAAGTTCATGAAAGAAGCGATCAAACAGGCAAAAAAAGCGGAATCCATCGGCGACGTTCCAATCGGATGTATCATTGTGTACCGAAACCAAATCATCGCAAGGGCCTACAATCGACGAAATGCGGACAAAAGCACACTCGCCCATGCTGAAATCCTCTCCATCAAAAAAGCGTGCAAAAAACTGGGAGATTGGAGACTGGAAGACTGCACCATGTATATCACGCTGGAACCGTGCCCCATGTGCGCCGGAGCGATACTGCAGGCGAGAATCCCCAGACTCGTCATCGGAAGCACCAATCAAAAAGCGGGATGTGCCGGGTCCGTAATCGACCTTTTTCACATCAAAGGGTTTAATCATCAGGTTGATGTGATCACGCTTGATGACAGCCTTCATGAAGAATGCACATCCCTTATGACCGATTTTTTTAAAAAACTTCGATTGAAAAAGTTCCGCCCTTAACGCTTCTATTCAATGCACATCCTTGCCGCACCGTAAATTCCCGCATCATTGCCGAGTGTCGCCAGACGAACCGATGCCTTGTTGGAAGAAATGGTCGTGAATTGATCGTACTTCTTTTGAACCACTTCCAAAAGAAAATCTCCCGCCTTGGATACTCCACCGCCGAGTACAATGATATCCGGATCCACAATATGGGACAGATGAGAAAGTGCCATCCCCAGATACTTTGCCACGACATCCACGATTTCCAAAGCAAGTTCGTCACCCTCTTTCGCGCAATCAAAAACATCCTTGCATGTGAGCGTCTCGAACTTGCGAAGCTTCGACTCCTTATCCGATGCCGCCAGGAACCTCTTTGCTTCCTGAACGATTCCCGTGGCGCTCGCAACCTGTTCCAAACATCCGCGACCCTTGCAGTTGCAATACTCCGTTTCATCTTCCCTGACATGAATATGCCCGATCTCTCCGCCAATCCCATGCCTTCCGGCAACAATCCTGCCATCCAGAATCACGCCTCCTCCGACCCCGGTTCCCAGGGTAAGCAGAACCACATCCCGAAATCCCTTCGCTCCGCCCTGCCATGACTCGCCGAGCGCCGCAACATTCGCATCATTGCCCAGTTCAACCGGGATTCCTTCCAGAATATCGGAAAGTTCGCGGGATGGATAGCAATCTCTCCAACCCAGATTTACGCAAACCTCCACATATCCTCCGGGAATAACCGGACCCGGTACCCCCATTCCGATTCCCACACAGTCCGTAAGGGTATATCCTTCTTTTTCCAATTCCTCACGGATTGACCCGGCAATATCTCTGACCACATTTTTGCAATTGTCCGTCCTGTCCGTCGGAATTTCCCACTTTTTAAAATTTTCTCCGTTCAGTTTAAACATGCCGAGCTTTACGCTGGTTCCTCCCACATCAACCCCTATACAAATCTTCTCCATGCCACCTCCATGACCCGAATTCATTCGGATTTATTTTAATTGTATACACTTCATCTGAGACGGACCGGTAACAATGAATTTATTCATATCTCCGGTTTTGGAAATAATGGAAATATCAAAATCCAGTGTTTTGGAAAATTTCTCCGTTCCCAACTGATTGAAAATTGTACAATCTCTGTCGGTGTACAGAAAGAAATAATCCCCGTCTATGTCAAAACTTTTATAATTTTTTTCAAACTTTTTGCTGAAAACCGAGCTTCCCGACGGATTATACACCGTCAGAGTTTTGGTTTTGCCATCCACATTTCCTTTTGTGATCACGGCAATGTATTTATCGGAGTAAGCAATGCTCAAAATATCCTCTTCATAATGGTAACTCTTGTGCAATGTCGGTTTCGAATCTTTGATTTTAAAAAAGCTCAATCCGCGATTGGATACGGCAAAGGCATTGTTTTTGCCGATAAATTTCACACGTCCGATTAAACTGTCCTTAAATTCATCGTCAAATCCGGCAATAACACGGTTATCCGTGCTTGCGGATGCGTCCGAAAAATCATAAAACACAACCCTGCCCTTCAGCTTTCCACTCTCAATATACTCAAACCCGACCATCAATAGTTTACCGTCCGGCGAAATGGATAAATCTGTGGGATATCCGTTTCCGGACATTTTCGACTTTACCGTAATCTGAAGCTGTTTGCCGTCCCTGTTGTAAAAATTGATATATGTTGAAGCGATATCTTCTTCAATGGTTGCGATCACACCGTATTTTGTAATGACAAAACGGGAAATCGGATTGATGGTATTGATTTCCGCCACTTTTCCGTCTTTATCGAAAATAATGATCTTGTTTTTCTGCTTATCGGCTATTGCAATATAATCATCACTTGCCATGGCAAAGGGATTGCTCATCTCATACCCCACAGTCCAGAGCTCTTTCCCCTCCTGATCCATATAGACCGCGGCATCCCTCGAATATTTCAGCAAACTTCCGCGAAAGCGCTCATAACCGACGAAACTCCCCTTGCGGATGTCCCTGGACCATTCCACGGTGTAGTCGTTCCATTTGAAATAATTCTTTTGAAGAAAGTACGCCGCAACCCCAAGAATGCTCCCGATTACCACAACCGTAAAAAATACCCTGATTTTCGGTGACAATCGGAATTCACTTCTTCTCGGATTGCGTTTCTCCGGGTTGGGAACCGCCCGTTTTTTTCTTCGTACTTCCGAAACATTGATCACTTTCGGTGCGAACGAATCCTTCGCCGTTTCGGAAGTCTCTTTTTCACCTTCTTCGATATTTCCGTCGTCTTTTTGCGTTGTCGTTTCGACCTTGTCGGGAACCATCCCTTTTGCCCCCTCTTCATAAAACGAGGGCGCATCCGAAGTCGTTGATGGTTGCTCATCCGTTTGAAACGGAATATCGTCCAGAGAACGAAGTTCGTTTATTCTGTCTTTTGTGGAATATTTGGTTTTCACAAAATCATCCATATTTCTTCTTTCCGCGTTTACTCATTCCTTCTCCTATACTGCTCCAAAACTTCGCTTACGGAATGAAATTCGCCTTCCTCGCAAATATGAATCAATCGATCCAGTTTGTCCGGATTCAGAAACTCTCTTCCGAGAAATCCTTCATATGTATCCGCAATAAACATGGATTTTATTTTTCTTTGGGAGCTCACCTCCTCCAGTTTCGCTTTCACATTTGCAAATTCCGCTTCCGATTTTTCCATCGCTGTCCTGGAGGCATTTTGCAATTCTTCGGTTATTGCAGGCTTGATCTCCCTCTCAAATGTATCAATGGCCTTCTGCCTTCGTTCCCTGACAAGATTGAGTTCATTTTCGATCCGGATGATTTCCCTGTCGAAATCGTCCAGAGCATAGACGGAATCATCCGACTCGCTCTTAATACTTTTCTTGATCAAAACCATCTTCTTCTTATTGTTTCGAATCGTCCGCCTCAGGTTCTTACAACTCTTCAGCGTTTCCAAATGGCGAAGCTTCGTGAGATTGTGAACAATCGCCCATATCCCCCCGAATACAAAGATGCAGACCAGATAGATAATTGCCAGGTGGTAGATTCTTCGCTCCGGAATCCAGTAGTAGATCCCAAGCGGTACGGCTGCATAAAAAATCATAAACAATACCAGGAGTTTCAGAAAATCTCCGACATTGGACGGGAAAAACAAGGAGTAATACCAGTCGGAATTGCAAAATGCCGGAACCTTGTCCTTCTTGAACATATCCTTTATTCTATGCTTCAAATCCTGATTTTCTTTCATCAAATCCGCGGTTTCGTCACCGATGCGGTGTTTTACCTTCGCATCCTTTTCCTTCTGTCTCCTGCTCTTTGCTTTATTGAGTTTATCCAGTGTCGTATTCAATTCCGCATCAAAGGAACTCGTGATTTCGGATCTTCGTTTTGAAATTGTGGATTCAATCAAAGCGGCAAGTGATTTTTTTTCGGACTGCACCGCTTTTTCCGCCTTATTAAACTCCTGTACCAAACCATCTTCCTGTAAGGCCAGTTCATTTGCAAGAGTGACTTCTTGCTTTGCCGATTCCAAAAAGCTTTTGACGTTCGTAATCTGATTCGCCATATTCACCGCCTGTCTTAGAATTTTAGTAATTTCAGCCCGATGGCATAAACAATACTAATTCAGTCTCTTTAACAACTCCTCTCTCTCCGACTCAAAGCCGGGTTTTCCGAGCAGTGCAAACATATTCTTTTTGTAACTCTCCACACCCGGCTGATCAAACGGGTTCACGCCGAGCACATAACCGCTGACACCGCAGGCGAACTCAAAGATATAAAACAGTTCACCCAGATAATGTGCATTCTGCTCCGGGATATGGAAAATCAAATTCGGAACCTGTCCGTCCGTATGTGCAAGAATGGTTCCGTTCATGGCGGACTGATTGACAAAATCCACGCTTTTGCCTGCAAGATAGTTCATGCCGTCCGTATCCGCCTCTTCTTTGTTGATCAAAACTTCCGCCGCGGATTTCTCAATATTTAAAACGGTTTCAAACAAGATTCTGGCACCGTCCTGTATATATTGTCCCATGGAATGCAGGTCGGTGGTCAAATCCACTGCTGCAGGAAAGATTCCCTTTTGATCCTTTCCCTCACTCTCTCCGTATAATTGTTTCCACCACTCGGAGACAAAGTGCAGGCTTGGTTCATAGTTGGCGATAATCTCGATATTTTTGCCTTTTCGAAGCAGAATATTGCGAACCGCCGCATACAACAATGCATCATTCTCCTCAAAATCCGCCTTCAGACATTGATCTCTTGCCGACACGGCACCACCCATCAACGCATCAATGTCAATGCCCGCAACGGCAATCGGAAGAAGACCGACTGCCGTCAATACGGAAAATCTTCCGCCGACATCATCCGGCACCACAAAGCTCTCATAACCCTCTTCATCACTCAGTTTCTTAAGGGCCCCTCTTTTGGCATCCGTGGTTGCATAGATTCTCTTGTTTGCTTCCTCTTTGCCGTATTTTTTTATCAGCAATTCCTTAAACACGCGAAATGCAATCGCCGGCTCCGTTGTTGTTCCGGATTTTGAAATGATATTGATTGAAAAATCCCTGTTCCCCAACAATACCTTCAGATCTTCCAGGTATTTTGAAGAAATCGAGTTTCCGCAGAAAACAACCTGAGGTGTTTTCCGCTCCTCTTTCGCAAGGGAATTGTAAAAGGAATTGGTCAAAAATTCGATGGCAGCCCTTGCACCGAGATAGGAACCGCCGATTCCGATGACCAAAAGCACATCCGAATCGGATTGAATCTTTTTGGCGGCGGCTTTGATCCTTACATATTCATCCTTGTCAAAATTTACCGGCAAATCCACCCAACCGAGGAAATCATTTCCCGCGCCGGTTTTATGAACCAGCTTATCCTTTGCCGACAAAACCGTATCCTTTATGTGTTGCAACTCATCCGCGCCGATAAATTGCAAAGCCTTACTGTAATCAAATCGAATTTTGCTCATATATCCTCCTACAAAGTAATGATGATTCAAACAACAAAAAACACAATTTTTACTCATTAACTGAAATATTTGCCGGCACAGACGAATAACGAGTGAATGCATGCACAATGGAAATCAAAAGATCGGCAATGAAATGCATTCACGAGTATAGACGACACAGGCCATATTAAAACCCGGTACAAAATCACCGTTTTTCAGGTTTCTACTATAATAGCATATTTTCATACCGGAACCAATACCCTTTTGCTTTTGTATTCGCGCCGGTCGGCAATGGCGTTCCCGCTCCTGCGTATTTTTGACGATCGGCAATGGCCTTCCCGCTCCCGCGTATTCAGCCGGTCGGTGGTAATCCCCCGCTCTTTCGCGTCTTACGGCAGTCGACGAATCAACCCGAGCGTCAGTTTCGTACAATGTTCAATTGCCATTTGCCGTATCGCCTCAAAGCTGACATGAGCCTCCTCATCCGCTTTGTCCGACATGGCTCTCAACACCAGACAGGAGATATTGTTTAAATAAGCCACCTGTGCAATGGCCGCCCCCTCCATCTCCGTACAATACCCGGAAAAATCCTCAACCAGACGTTTTTTTAACGCCGAATCCGAAACGAACCGATCACCGCTGACAATGCGTCCGGTAAATACACGGATATCCGGATTCACCTCCTCGCATACTTCGAAAGCCAATTTTCTCAGCTCGTCATCGGTCGGAAACGCCGTGATCGGAATCCCCGGAATCTGTCCCTTTTCATAACCGAATCCGGTGGCATCCATATCATGCTGCACCAGATCCGTCGAAATTACAATGTCGCCGACATCCACCGACTTGTGCAATGCCCCTGCAATTCCCGTGTTCATCACCAGATCCACTCCATACAAATCCACCAAAATCTGGGTGCAAACACCTGCATTCACCTTGCCGACACCCGATTGCACCGCAACCACGGATTTATTTCCGATCTCCAGCTCCACGAACTTCATACCCGCAATTGTTTTTATTTGAAAATCCGTGCCGGGATTCATGGAATTCTGAATTTTCTCAATTTCTTCTTTCATCGCTCCGATAATGCCGATTTTTTTAAAGTTTTTCACTCCGCCTCCATCGCCGCATTGCGTTTTGCGTTCAATACCGTTTTGCATTTTTCTATTTTGTATTTTTCTGTTTTGCATTTTTCCGCATTGCCGTTCTGCGTATTGAACAGTTATTATATTTGTATTATACTTATTTCGATTTAATTCGTAAAGAAGGGAAATGAGATTACACATGCATACAAACAAGAGAATCCTTTTGACCGGCGGCGGTACTGCCGGTCATGTAACGCCGAATTTGGCGCTTGTCCCGAAATTAAAGCAGCTTGGATATGAAGTATTATATGTCGGTTCCGCAACCGGAATCGAAAGGGAACTGGTTACCAAAGCCGATGTTGCATTTCAATCCATATCCACCGGAAAGCTTCGAAGATATTTTGACATCCGGAATTTTACCGATCCGTTTCGGGTTATCAAGGGTTTCCTGGAAGCCCGAAAAATCATCAAAGCGTTTAAACCGAATATCATTTTTTCAAAAGGCGGATTCGTAGCCGTACCCGTTGTCTTTGCCGCCTCTTTGGAAAAGATTCCGCTTATTTCCCATGAGTCGGACTTGACCCCCGGGCTTGCCAATCGATTCTCCATCAAAAAATCCACGAAAATCTGCTGTAATTTTCCCGAAACACTTTCCCATCTTCCGAAAGATAAGGCGGAACTCACCGGCTCCCCGATGCGTGAAGAATTGTTTGCCGGCGACATCCAAAAAGGGAAGGAACTTACACAGTTCGCAAAGGATTTGCCGACTCTAATGATTATCGGCGGCAGTCTGGGTTCCGTTAAAATAAACACGGCCGTCCGAAAAAGTCTGAATGCTCTCTTGAAGAATTTTAACATCGTACATATATGCGGAAAGGGCAATGCGGAAAAATCATTGGAGCATCTTGACGGTTACGCCCAGTTTGAATATGTCAACGAGGATCTCAAACATTTATTCGCACTTTCGGATCTGGTAATCAGTCGGGCGGGAGCCAATGCGATTTGCGAACTTTTGGCTTTGAAAAAACCGAATATTCTCATTCCACTGTCGGCAGCCGCCAGCCGCGGAGACCAGATCCTCAATGCAAATTCCTTTGAAAAGCAAGGGTTTTCCTATGTGCTTTCGGAGGAGAATTTAAATGAGGAAAACTTATTAAAAGCGATTCATACAGTTTATCACAACAAGGATATCTATATTGAAAAAATGTGTTCTTCCGGACAATCCAACGGCATCGACCGGATCATTGAATTGATTGTACAATATGCAAAATAAAAACCGGCCATGATTGTTCTCCAATACAATCATGGTCGGTTTTTCACTGTTATCGGAAATCTCCTGTGTTATCGGGAATCCTCCGTTCCTAAAATGCCGGCTTCGCTCACCGAAGCACTTTCTCCGCCTTTGGAATCCTTGTGCAAAATTCGATCCACCAGACTTGATTTCGGCTTATTCTTTTCCATAAATTCGCTGATGGTATCCATAATCGCCTGCTTCCCTTCCGACCAAAACGAGGCGACCGTAGTTGTCAATATGTTTTGATTATTCCGGTCCAATTCTTTCCCCGATTTCAACAAAGCCAGAAACTCATTGGGTTTCAATCCGGAAAAATCGGACAGATAGTAAATTTTGGCATCAAAGAACAACTGAAAAAGCGTATCTACAAACATGCTTCTGCTTGAAACATCCACTTTCTGCAGCCAGGCATCCACCGATTTCTTAACCATCAGGGAAAACCCGGAATGCCCATTCATCTCCACAAACTTTGTTCCCATCACTTCCCAATGATCCGCCAGATGTTGCGCCATATTGCTTCCCTTGCTTGCAATCACCTTGCTATGTTCATCGTGCGAAAGCAGCATTCCCACAACCGACTCATACGGAAAAATCGTACAAATTTTCCCTTTCATATTCTCATAGTCCGATTCACTTACCATGTCACTCGTAAAACCCGGGCCGTCATTGCAATATACCTTCACGATATGTTCCTGTATCTTCGGTTTGCATTTGAGCGAAGCATAGATTGCCAGATTCCCTCCTTTCGAATGCCCTCCGACGATCAGCTTGGTATGTTTATAAACCCTTACACGATTCAAATAATCGATTGCACTTTTTTGCGCCGGTGTTTCCGAAAGAAAACTTAAGTTCAAATCCTCCTTCCATCCGATCAGAGAATCATCCGTTCCTCTGTACGAGACGAACTTCATGCTGCGCCCGATATGGATGGTTATGGCGGCAAATTGTTTCTCCTTTTTATGATCGAATGTTTGCACATAATCGGAAATGATCAAATCCCTGAACCTT
>JBHAEV010000079.1:0-11966 GCA_041855735.1 Lachnospiraceae bacterium | reverse complement strand
TTCCATCTTCAAGGCCGAATTCAGAGTCGGAGGATAGTAATTTGTTGAACTTGCCTCCTTCTTTTTGTTCAGCATCTCATCCACTTTTAAAATCGCCGCTTTTGCCGCGGATTCCTCTTCGCATTTCACCGCAATGAAAAAGTCATTGCCCGTGATTTCCTCCAACTTCGGCGAATGCAAACCGATATTGCGGCTGATTTCTTTATTCAGATCCGTCCCCATGCCCACAAGAGCCTCTTCCACCCCCGGAATTTTTTTCAGCTCTTTCGAGATCAACATGAGCACAACCGAATCGTAATATGAGTTTGCTCTGACTTCCAGCTTAACCATTTCTCTTCCTCCTCGTACCAATTTCGCAACCGTTTCGCCATACGTCCGTATTCGATAAAACAGCAAACCGATGTGAAGAAACATGCATTTTAACGAATCGCGCATGAAACGGCTTTAATCCTTTGCATTTCCCAAAGAGAGTGTAAAATACATTCCCGTCATAATATCGCTGCCGGATGTGCCTCCGAAGCTTCCTACCGTTTTGGCGGCATGTTTCATCGCCTCGCAGTCCCCGGAATAAATTGCCTTCACAAGCTTGATGACATCTTCGGCAAACAATCGTTCCTGCCCGCTCTGCCGTAAAAACTGTATACTGATCGGAGTGGTTTTCTGCACTGCACCCATTGCAATATATCTGCAAATTTTATCGGCCGTTCGAAGCGATATCTCCCCGGAAAGCCCCTTCCCGTAAAGTCCGGCGAATACTCCGGTGATAAAATCATCACTCCCGGGTGTGAGTCCCGGTCCGCAGCCGGCAAGATTCTTCCCCCATTCCACAAAGGCATCCGCATCAAACGCTTCCTCACGCCGTATCACTCTTTCCAGAAGAAAGAGAAACTCTCCCATCCTTTCCGATAAGAACCCGCTCCACACATTGGGGCTACAATCTCCCTCCACATGATACGGGAGCCGTTTGTCGAAGAGCAGAACGGCCAGTCCGTCCCTGTTTTTGAATTTTTGGATTTGAACGGCGAAACGTTTGAGCACCCGCCGAAAATTTTGCGGTTTTCTCAGCTGTTTCAAGCTGGAAACAATGTTTAAATCCACTTCCGATGCGGATTCGATATCAATGAACAATTTCTCCGTATGAATCCCCTTCGCATCGATAATAACAAATTCATCCTTTTTCAAACCCAGATATTCCAACGCAAATTCACCTTCCAGCAACACACTGTACGGCAGGGATCCCCGGTTTTTTCCCAATAAAACAATGATTTTATCCCCGAACGAAAGATTGATCGCCGAACTGAATACGGAGTGAACCGCACCTTTGCTTCCGTCCAAAAAAGGAGCCACATCCTTTGAAATACATTTTGCGTTTATACTATTCTTCATCTGCATTAATTTCGTAAATTATCAATAATGTTTGCAGTAAAAACCTGCCATTGGAATCATCAAAATCAATATTTGTCATTTTTTTGATGCGTTTCATTCGATACGCCACCGTATTGTAGTGCAGATGCAGCAAATCCGCCACTTTTTGGAGATTGCCGTTGCACTCGAAATACGCCTTTATCGTTTTCACCAGGTCGGTATCCCGTTCTTCGTCGTATTGCACAATCTTCTCAAAATACTCCTTGTACAAGAGCCGGTATTCCGATCGTAGGGACTCCGATGTCAACAAACGGTATACTCCCATATTTTCATAATATTGAACCGCATTCTCCTTTTTCGACACCACAACCGCCTGCCTGGCTTCTTTAAAACTTTTATAAAGCTCCGTCGGATCTTTGTAGGATCTCCCGATTCCTATTTTCACATACTCCTGCAGCTTTCTCTGCTCGACCTGCTGCCACAGGTTTTCAATAAACCTGCAAAACAATGTTTCGGAATCGTCAAATACCGCACCGCCTGCAAGATTGTTTTCGTAAACGATGATGACATGATCCAGTTTGTTGATATAAATCGGCTTGAACAGGTATTTTTTGGAGAGTTGCCGGATTAAAACAACGATATGATTGCTGATTTTATAAAAGGTTTCATTGGTATAGCTTTTTTTGCTGTGCCAAACATTGATTTTGATAAATACAATTTTGTGCTCCAAATCCTTGTTGAAATTGAAATATTTTGAGTTTTTTATCGCTCTTTGGCATTTGTATTCCTCATGCGACAGCAGATCTTCCACAAAACCCGCCTTATGGCTGTTTGCCATATCATATACGGCACTTCTTTTGAGCATGTCCAGCGCCACCAGACTGGTTGCGGATTTTACCGTCAACATGTCCATCTCCGTGATGCGCTTATGATCTTCCCAGATATAGATGTAGCCGTACTGTTCATTGCCGCTGAAAATCGGAATCATCAGCCTGCTGTACTTCTTCCCGCAGATGGTGTCGGAATCTTCCATTCTGACGACCTCCTTGGACACTTCACCGATCTCATCCAGTCGTCTGGTTCTGTCATGAACAATAATCCTGGCAATGTCCGCCTCCTTTTCCGGTGAAGTATTGATCACATAGGATAAAAACTGCTCATTAAAAATCGCAATGCTGTTTCCGACATATCCGTTCAATAATTTGCAAATTTCCTGCAAATTTCCTCCGCTTAACATAATATCGATCAATGCCTGCTGAAGATCCTGCATCTTTTCAACCAGCATCATCTGATTGTTAATAATGCTGTTTAATATCGGAGTGATAATTTCGGAAAAGGATATGTTTACCGGAATCTCAAACACCGGAAACCCCAGTTTATCCGCCTCATCAATGATTCTGTCCGGAATTTTTCCGATGAATCTCTCCGTTTTGATTCCCAACCCCACAACACCGGAGTCTTTCATTTCTTTCATCAAATCCATCAGAACTTCCACATCGTCCTTGATCGGATACGCGGTGGTCAACAGCAATTCACCCGGTGAAACCCATTTGACGATATCCGGAACCTCCATAACATTGACCGAAAGAACTTTTCGTTCCAGTCCCTCCCGTCCGCCGAGCAATCTGGCATCTTTGAGAATGGCAAGTTCCAAAACTTCATGAACCGAAATACCAATACCTTTTTCCATATATCTCTTCCCGCATAATTAACAAATCATCTTCCATCACATGCCGTTTTCTACATATATTTATCATAAGGTTCTCTGCCAAAAAAGTCAATTCAGTTGTGGAAGTTCCACAATTAGAACAGCACCGGTTCTTTTCGTATCCTGGAAGCCGCTTCAAATCCGCAGGCAATCTCAATCAATATTCCTTCATCAAACGCCCTGCCCAGAATCTCCAAACCGATCGGAACACCCGATACCGCGTCGGCATCCGCTTTCGAAAAACCTGCCGGAACCACGACGGCCGGAAAACCGGTCACACTGGCAATCACCCCGTTTCGCTGTTTCTGGCTTTGTCCCGCCTTACACACCAATTGTTGCTGATGCGGATAAATGATTGCGTCCAATCCGTAAAAATCCATAATTTCGGTAATCTTCTCACGCAATTCCTCCCGAAGTTGCATTCTTTTTTTGTAGTCCTCCGGTTTTTTTGCCAAAGCCAATGCATTTTGCAGATTCTCATGAATATCCGGACTGTATTTTCCGCTTTCCATGATTTCCGCTATGGTATGCACCGGTATGCGATCGCCGAAACTGCCCAGATATCGTTCCAGATCCGCCTTCAGATCATGCAGGTGAAGGCTCACATGTTCCACAAGATCGGCACAGTCAAACTCCTCCTCAATGTCCACCAATGCCGCCCCGGCACTGTGCAGAATTTTGAAGCAATTCTCCATCACGCGATTGACCTCATCATGTTCTTCGGATTTTCCCATAAAACTTCGCAGAACACCGAGTCGCTTTCCGAGCAAACCGTCCGGGCTCAAATAGTTTTCGTACACAATCTGTCGATCTTTGCCGACCTCCTTTGTACTTTCATCCTCCGGATCATAGCCCGCAATCACATCCAGTACCTTCACCGCATCCGAAACCGTCCTCGCCAGAGGCCCCGCCGTATCCTGTGTCAGAGAATAGGGAACGATTCCGCTTCGGCTGACCAGTCCGATACTCGGTCGGATTCCGCACAAACAGCATGCCGATGCGGGAGATCGTATGGAATTGATGGTGTCCGTTCCCAGTCCGACCATCCCGAAATTTGCCGCAAGAGCCGCGCCGGTTCCGCCGGATGATCCTCCCGGAGTTCTTGTATAATCATACGGGTTGTAACTCTGCCCCAAAACGGAACTGATCGTCTCCCCCCAGATGGCAAACTCGTGAAGATTGGTTTTCGCAAAAATAATGGCATTCGCATCCCGCAACTTCTTTACAATAAAGCTGTCTCTGCCGCTGAAAAAACCTTCCAGACTTTTCGAACCCGCCGTCGTCGGCATGTCCGCGGTTTCAATATTGTCCTTGATCAAAACCGGAACACCGAACAGACCTTTTGCAGCATGCCCTTTTGCAAGCAATGCATCCAGTCTTTTCGCCTCCCGCAAAGCATTCGGGTTTATGCAGATGATCGAGTTGAGCGGCTTTTCCCCTTTGTCATACATTTCGATCCTTTCGATATAGTACCGAACCATATCCTCGCATCGCATTTCTTTGCGGTTGAGCGCCTGATGGTATGCCGCAATCGTCCATTCTTCATAGGTATGTTTCACGATATTCTCCTCCCTTCTCGCTTACAGCCATCCTCTCCTCGCTTTGTTGCTTCGGCGCATTGTTCCAAAAAATCAATGTTGTCGCCCCGGCACATTCTCTCCATGGATGTCCACCGCCGTTCCCCCATGTACGGCTCCATACATGGTCACACTGCACATTCTGCCACTCCAATCCGTCCACTTTCGGTTGTTTTCTCATACTGACACCCACCGGCTGCACAAGCAACACCGCATCCTTTTGTGTTTCTCCCCGCATCCGATCCGTCCGTTTCTGATTTTCGCTTTTTTCGCTTTCCTTTTTCCCGCCCGTCGCAATCTTGAATACTTTGACAACCATAAAAGGGAGCACAAACAACGCGACAAACACCGCCGGCACAAATAACGACGATTCCGTAAAACCGCTCAGAGTTGCGATTGTATTTCCGTACATTTTCCCTCCTGTCAGAATTTGATTTATGAACCACATCGTCACATTGTATTCTCTATAACGGTATATTTCCGTGTTTTTTCGGAACCGCCGCCACTCGTTTCGTTTCCAGACATTCCAGGCTGCGGATAATGTACTCCCTGGATTTTGAAGGAACAATGACATCATCGACATATCCCCTGTTTGCGGCGATGTACGGATTCATCATCTGATCTTCGTATTCCTTGATCCTGGCAGCTCTCTCTGCCGCCGGATCCTGAGAGGCATGGATGCTTTTGGCAAAAATAATGTTTGCCGCTCCTTCCGCTCCCATTACCGCAATTTCCGCTCCCGGCCATGCATAGACCGCATCCGCTCCCAGATGTTTCGAACACATGCCGATGTATGCACCGCCGTAGGACTTTCGAAGAATCAATGTGATTTTCGGCACAACCGCCTCACTGTACGCATACAGCATCTTTGCCCCGTGGCGGATAATTCCTCCGTACTCCTGTGCCGTTCCCGGCAAAAAGCCCGGCACATCCACCAGAGTCAGAATCGGAATATTGAATGCGTCACAGCAACGAATGAATCTGGCCGCCTTGTCGGAGGCGTTGATGTCCAGACAACCTGCCATAAAATTCGGCTGACTCGCAATAATACCGACGCTTCTGCCGCCGATTCTGGAAAATCCGGTTATGATGTTTCTGGCATACTCTTCCTGGTATTCCATGAAATCCTCCCGATCCGCCAACAGGCGAATGATTTTTTTCATATCATACGCTTTGTTGCTGTTCTCCGGAATCACTTCGTTCAGCGCCTCTTCATCCCGCTCAAAACGATCTTTTACCGGATATTTTTGCGGAAATTCCATATTATTCTGCGGCAAATAGCTCAAAAGCCTTTTGATCTTCTCGATGCATTCTTTTTCGTTCGCCGCCCGGTAATGTGCCACTCCGCTCACCGCATTGTGCGTCTTCGCACCGCCGAGCTGCTCGGGACTGACCTCTTCGCCCGTTACCGCCTTGATGACCATCGGTCCGGTGATGAACATCTGACTGATCCCGTCCACCATGAATATAAAATCCGTAATGGCAGGCGAGTACACCGCACCGCCCGCGCACGGTCCCAAAATAACCGATATCTGAGGAATCACGCCCGATGCTTTCGTATTGTTGAAGAAAATCCTGCCGTAACCGCCCAGCGCATCCACCCCTTCCTGTATCCTTGCACCTCCGGAGTCGTTGATGCAGATGATCGGAGCGCCGACTTTCAACGCTGCATCCTGTATTTCAACAATTTTATTCGCATGCATTTCTCCCAGCGACCCGCCGGAAACAGTAAAATCCTGTGCATATGCATACGTCAGTCTGCCGTTGATGCGTCCGTATCCGGTTACCACGCCGTCCCCCGCCAAATCCTTTTTCTCCATGCCGAATACATGACAGCGATGCTTGACGAATAAACCCGTTTCCACAAAACTCCCCTCGTCAAACAACATCGCCAATCTCTCTCTTGCCGTATATTTCCCGGCATTATGCTGCTTGTTGATCGCCTGCAGATTTCCTTCCCCGCGAAGCGCCGACTTCATCGCAATCAGTCCGTCGATTTTTTCTTTTGACATATGCCCTCCCTTTTGCTTTTGAACTCTCTATGATTTCAACAGATCCGGTATTTCATACAAGCCTTTGGAAATATCCGCGATTTCCTCTAGACTTTTCGCCGCCAGCATGTCCTTGTTCGCTCTTTGCACATCAATTCCAAGATCCTGCGGATACGCAATTTTCCCTTCTTTTCGAAGCTCTTCGATGCGGCTTCTCGTTGCAAATTCACCCAGTTCGATGCCCTGAGCAATTCCGGCGAGCAGCTCTCTTCTCTCCTCCCTGGAATTAGCCATGTACAGATACGCAATGCCCTGTTCCGTAATGACATGCGTAATATCCTCCGAGTAGATCATAATCGGCGAAGCCGCCATTCCCGCTTCCCTGCCGATGCTTACCGCATCCAGCTCCGGTACGAAAGAAGGTCCTTTTTTGCTTGTCGTGTTCAGCATCTGCACCACCAGTTTCCTTCCGCCTCTCAGGGAATCCGTATTCCCTTTCGCACTGCTCCACGCATAGCTGTAATGCCTTCTTCCCCCCACATCATGTCCCATATTCGGCGCTCCGCCGAATCCGCTGAGCCGTCCTTTGGTCACGGTGGAGGAATTGCCGAAATAATCCATCTGCAGCGTCGCGCCGAGGAAGAGATCAATTCCGTACAGCCCCGCCAGCTGCGCAATCATCCGGTTTGAGCGCATACTCCCATCCCTTCCCGTGTAAAAAATGTCCGGTCTTGCTTCCACATATTTTTTCATACCGACTTCTCCGCCGAATGCAAAAATATTTTTCACCCAACCGGATTCAATGGCGGGAATCAGCGTAGGATGCGGATTCAGCACCCAATCCGTGCAGATTTGCCCTTTCAGACCGAGCTCTTGTGCATATGTCGGAAGCAAAAGTTCAATCGCGGCTCCGTTAAAACCGATGCCGTGGTTCAGTCTTTTAACCTTGTGTTTCGCATACACACCCTTGATCGCCATCATGGCCGTCAGAATATGTACATCCTTGATATAACGCGGATCCCTTGTAAACAAAGGAATGGTTTCAAAAGGAGAATCGGCAACCACAACGAAGTCCACCCAATCTCCCGGGATGTCCACACGATCCACGCGTTTTGTCATCTCATTCACCTGTGCGATGACAATTCCGTCTTTAAATGCCGTCGCTTCCACAAGCGAAGGAGTGTCCTCCGTGTTCGCGCCGGTAAAAAGATTGCCGTTTTGATCCGCTTTTTCGGCTGCGACCAGACATACATTCGGAATCAGATCCACAAAAAGCCTTGCGTAGAGTTCGATGTATGTATGGATGTTTCCGATCTTGATTTTTTTGTCCTTCAGCATACTTGCGATTCGTTCGCTCTGCTTTCCGGCGAAAGCAAAATTCAGCTCCCCGGCAATCCCGCTGTCAAAAAGATCCAAATGTGCGTCCAAGGATACGGATGGAATAATCAGATTCAATCCGTGAATCTTTTTGGGATCAACCCGGGATAACGCGTCGGCAAGAAATCTTGCCTGCTTCTGATTGTCTCCCTCCAAAATAACGATGTCTTCCGGTTTGATCAAAAGATTCAGAGCCTCTGTTATGTTCTTGCTGTCAATTACTTTATTTTGTGCAATCTCCCGGACTGCCCGGATGCGTTCCTCTTTTTCCCGTCTTTTTCCGTCATACATCATATCCATTGCTCCTTTCTTTTCTCGATATGCTATATTTTAGCAGAAATATTATTTTACGGCGTTTCTTTGTGCAGTTTCCACAATGCCTTTTTCTGTTTTTTGAAACAAAAAATCCACGGGAACCGTAAGGATTCACAGCCCCCATGGATGGAACGAAAATGTACAAATTCATGAAATCATATCTTATTCTTCAAATTCATAATCCTGCCCCGGAAGAACGGCATTTAAAATGATTCCGAATACCGATGCGCATGCCAGACCTCCGAATGTCAAGGTTACACCTCCGACCGGTATCACAAGATTGTGAACATTGAAAGCCAGTCCGGATACCATGATAATTGCCGCTATGATTACATTTCTCGAATTGGAAAAGTCAATCTTGTTGTCGGCAATGGTTCTGAGTCCGATGGAAGAAATCATGCCGTAAAGAATAAAGGAAATTCCGCCGATAATCGCTGAAGGAATCGTATTGATGAAACGGTCGATCATCGGACTGAAGGACATGATAATCGCAAATACCGCAGCCACACGCAATACGAACGGATCATAGATATTGGTCAGCGCAAGCACTCCGATGTTTTCCGAATAGGTCGTAACCGCCGGTCCGCCCAGGAATCCGGATATGGACACCGCAAGACCGTCACCCAGAAACTCCCGAACCAGTCCCGGATCTTTAATATAGTTCTTTCCGCAGGTCGCACCGGTTGCGGCGACATCTCCTACGGCCTCAATAACGGCAGCAAGAGAAACCACGACACAGGTAATGATCGCTCCCGCTTCAAACTTCGGCATAAAGAACGGAGGCATACCGATAATCTTCGCACCCTGCATCCCCGAAAAATCCACTTTTCCGAAAATGCATGCCACAATGTAGGATATGATAATGGAAATCAGAATCGGCAGTACCTTAACCATCCCTTTTCCCCATATATTGCACACAATAATGATAACAATCGAAAGAATTCCGATGCCATACATTACGGGATCATTGGCGGCCATGATATTGGCCAGCGCGGTCGGTGCCAGAATCACACCGATCAGCATGATAATCGGTCCGGTCACAATCGGCGGAAAAAGCTTCATTACTTTTTTCAATCCGAACAGATGGATCAGCAACGCAATAATCATAAACACAAAACCTGCCACCATGACTCCGCCCGTGGCATACGGGAGTTTTTCCACATTCGGTTTTCCGTCAATCAGCGGAGCAATGGCTCCGAAAGCTCCCAGATACGCGAAAGAGGAACCCAGGAATATCGGTACTTTCTTTTGAGTGATAAAGTGAAACAGCAATGTGCCCACACCGACGCAAAACAAGGTCACCGATACGCTAAGCCCGGTCAAAAGGGGAACCAGAACGGTGGCTCCGAACATCGCATACACATGCTGCAATCCCAGAATAATACTTTTTCCTGTACCAAACTCCTTTCGCGTGTCAAAAACGCCCTTCTTTACCTCACTCATTGTACCCCTCCTTATTTATTTTTTTCTCTCAAAGCCGCCAGTACATCATCCGGTGTGATCGGCATCCGATGGAAACGACATCCGATGGCATTGGCAACCGCATTGGCAATGGCAGGTGCACCCGGCACCATAACCGGCTCGCCGATGCCCCTCGCACCGAACGGTCCCGTCTCCTCTTCCTTTTCCACGGTGAATGATTCCAGCACATCCGGCATATCATCCGCTGCCGGGATTTTATAATCCACAAAGCTTTTGTTCAGGATTTTACCGTCCTTCAATTTCAGCTCCTCGAAAAGCGCGGTTCCCAGAGCCTGCACCATCGCTCCTTCCACCTGCGCATTAAACAGATTCGGATTGATCGTTTTGCCGGGATCAAAGCAGGAAATCATCTTCAAAACCTTGATATGTCCTGTTTCCAGATCCACCTCCACTTCGGCACCGTTTGCTCCCATCGTCCAGAACGCTACCGGCTTATCACCCTGACTGTTTTCCAAATTGTAGGCCATATTGTTCGGCAAACTGAATCTGCCGACGCCGATGGCAGGTCCTCCCACACCGGAGCCATCCGGCAAAGTCAATCCCAGTGAGAACACCTCAATCGGAACCCGGTTTTCCGGATGTCTTGTCGCCACCACATAGCCGTCTTCCAGATGGATATCTCTCTTGTACACTCCCAGCTTAATCTGTGCCAGGTCGATGATCTTGTCTCGCAGATCTTCCGCTGCAAGCTTCACGGCATTTCCCGCACAATATGTAATTCGACTCGCAACCGTCTGCCATTCATACGGTGTATGATTGGTATCCCCTGTATTGATGCTGATTCTGTCCGGCGACACGCAAAGCACTTCCGCTGCAATCTGAGTCATTACGGTGTCCGAGCCCTGACCGATATCCTGCGCACTGGTTGAAAGGTAGAATGTGCCGTCCTCATTCATCCGGATGATTGCGGATGATGCGGCGTTCGTAGGCATGGACGGTGACTTCCAGCCTCCCGCGATTCCTTTTCCACGAGCCTTTCCCGGTCCCGGATCTTCACAAGGCTTGTCATACTCCAGCTCTTTTGCAATCTTTTCCAGACACTCCTGATACGCCACGGCTTCCAGAACCTCTCCCGTCGCCGTCTTATCCCCCGGACGAAGTCCGTTGATTCTTCGGATATCCACCGCAGAGATGCCGATTTTTTTTGCAATCATATCCAGGTTCTGTTCCAATCCGAAATGAATCTCGCACATACCGAATCCTCGGTACGGTCCTCCCACCGGGTGATTTGTGTAAACGCAGTATGCGTCCGTCGCCACATTTTCGATGTGGTACGGTCCCGTGCATGCCAGACCGGAAGCTTTTACAATATTTACTCCATACTCGGTGTATGCTCCGCCGTCCCAATAGTATTGAATCTCCTGAGCGGTTATTTTTCCGTCTTTTCTGACACCGGTTTTAAACCTCGCAACCATTCCCTGTCTGACATAGGCATTCTCAAACTCATCTTCCCGGGAATACACCATTTTCACCGGACGTCCCTTGCAACGCATCGCCAGCGGAATGATAATTCCCTCGATGGTTGTTCCGGCCTTTGCGCCGAAACCGCCGCCCACATACGGTGAAATAACGCGCAGTTTGTGCAGCGGAATGTCAAAGGACACCGACAACGCCTGTCTTACGGCATACGGCGACTGACAGGATGCCCATACCGTAAGCTTATTGTCCACATCATACTTCGCAATCGCCACATGCGGTTCAATCGGAACATGCTGCACATGCGGCACCCGGAATTCGTGTTCAAAAATCTCATCCGCCTCTTCAAAGCCCTTTTTTACATCTCCTTTTCTCAGCACATGGTGATGGGAGATGTTTGTGTGCGGAACCGGATGAAAAATCGGAGCCACTTTGTATTTGTGCAAATCCGGATGTACCAAAGGTGCATCCTTTTCCATTCCTTCCAACGGACCGAGAACCGGCTTGAGTTCCTCGTACTCCACCTCAATCAATCTGCACGCCTCTTCCGCAATTTCCGGTGTTTCCGCCGCAACCGCGGCAACCGCCTCACCTTTATACTTCGCCGTTCCGACCGCCAGGAAGTTCTTGTCCTCCAGATACAGTCCGCCTCTCTTTTTGTAATAATCTCCGGTAATAACATCCCTCACTCCCGGAAGCTTTTCCGCCTTCGACGTGTCGATGCGAAGAATCTTG
>JBHAEV010000078.1:0-13651 GCA_041855735.1 Lachnospiraceae bacterium | reverse complement strand
TGTGTCGGATTGCCCGGATTCGCCGGCTGCGTCGGATTGCTCGGCTGCGCCGGATCACTCGGGTTCACCGGAGGCTGCGTCGGATTGCCCGGACTTACCGGAGGCTGCGTCGGATCACTCGGGTTCACCGGAGGCTGCGCCGGTTCGTTCGGATCCGCTTCCCATGCAAAGACGATGGATGTACCGGCAAATGCAGCGGTTGTATCGGTGTAATGGTAGTCCGAGGAACTGTCCTTTACCTCCACTTTGATGGTGTAGGTCTTCGCTTCATCCGATGTGAGTGTCAGAGTGTTGCTGTCGCTGAAATCTTGAATCACGCTGTATATGGCTTGGGCGTTGGAGGAGGAGGCGACGGCTCCTTCCACCTTGCTGAATCGATACTTCAGATTTCCGACTCCGCCGGCCGCATTTGCGGTGAATGTTACCGGTGTGTTTTGGGTCTGCGGTGATGCGGCGGAAGCGGTGAGTGTAACATGTTGAATCGGGTCTTTTGCAACCATTCTCCAGGCTTTGCTCTCCAAATTTCCGAAACTTTCCAAATACATGGAGCCGCCCTTAATAGCAGGAAGTCCCGGTTGCCCGTCATACGGGTATTGCTGTTTGGAGGAATCCGCACCGTTCTCGGCATCATTGAAGATGACGAGATAGTCTTTTTTGTCTTCCGGCAGTTTGTAGCCGTAGACATCGCCGTCGATGTAGGTCATTGGCTCGCCCGGCCATGCGGACAATTCCGTTACACCGGAACCGGAAGGTTTATAGGCATACACATGAATGCTGTTTCGGCGCCAGCCCGCCGGCTTTTGGAAGTATACATCATAATTTCGATCAAAGGCGATGTCTTCCTTGGCACTCCAGTGAAGGGCAATCGTTTTGGTGGCAGCGTCGCTGAAACTGTCGTTCGCTTCCACTTTGATGTATGCATTTCCGGAAAGCGGTTTTGCCCACGAAAAGACAGGGTTTTCAGAAAAATTCTGAACAACCTCTTCCTGTCCGTTTTGTATCACCGTGAACTTGAACCGATAGCCCGCAGTGCTTCCGTTTGAGTTTCCGCCGGATACGCTTGCGGTAAAGGATACCGCTTCACCTTCCACCGGATTGTGGTTGTCTGCTTCCAAGTTCACGATCAACGGCTGAAAATTGTGGACGAAATCAAGATGAATCGGCTTCCAGCGCTCGGAATGCTCCTGCACATCTTTATCATAGAAATAAGGAGTGAATTTCGTTTCGTCATAGAGAAAGAAACCGGATCCGGATCCCGGATCTTGATCACCAAGTGAAGTCAGAGTTCCGCCTGCATTGCGGACATTGGCAAAAATCAGCATGGTATTTCCCCGCGCATTCAGAATGTCTTCCGGGATTTTCGCGCCATAGAGATTGTGACCGAGAGGCACCATTGCAATGCCGGGCCATTGTGTTGTGGGGCCGTTTTCGGCATAGGCATGCATCCCCACATCTGTCCAGGAATCGTGTTTTTCGAAGTAGACATCATACAGGGGTTGGATTCGTGAAAACTCAACTCGTTTTTCAATCTGTGTGCCGTCGGATTTGGTTCCGGTAAGAATGATAAAGGCGGTGTTCTCGGCGCTGGAGGTCAGCAGGACCTTGTCGCCGCTTGTAAAGCTTCCGGATTTTCCGTTGGAGGTTATATATCGGTTGTTTACGGTATTCTGTGCCGTCAGGGTCACTTCCGTATGCTGATCGAAGAAAAACGGCTTATTGATCGAGTTGACCGCATTCAATTCGGCATCGGCTTTGTAGATGACCGCAACGGCACCGGCTTTCAGTTTGCCTTGGAGCAGGCGTTCATTGCCGTTTTGTACCACTTGAAATACTTCGCCGGACACATGATCCTTGTAATTTCCGACAGCCATGGTTGTCGGCAGGGTGACATCTCTTTCGATATCGGCATTGATGATGACCGAACCCTCTGTTCCGCGGTCGATCTGATAGACCTTTCCGTCCCAGTGACTTCTTAAATATTCCGGCTGTCCGCCCATTGCCTGGCGGAAGAGATTGACTTCTCTGACTTCGGGATGCATAAACTCATCATTGCCGGCAACTCCGAGTACATTGTTTCCGAAACGATTGTTCCATCCGTCGGATCCTGCCGGACGGCTGAAGAAGAGAGGAGTGCCCTTTTCTCTGGCGGCAATGGCTGCCCAGCCGAAACGGATTTTCTGATCACTCAGATGTGCGGATTCTCCTTCGTTAAAATAGGTGTCATGGGATTCCACCCAGGTGACGATTTTGTCCGGATTTGCGTGACTCCATCCGGTCAGTTCTCCGGCATTTAGGGAAACATTGTCGAGATCGGCGGAAACGCCGGGATAATGTTCATCATACGAATTTCCGACGGCAAGCTTGGAACGGAGTGTTTTGCCGTAGTTGCTGGCGGTCATATAAACATATTTTGTATATCCGGTGTCCGAAACGGAAGTATCCTGCAGGATCTCGCCGTAGATAAACAGATTGTCCTTGTCTTTCAGGGTTACGCCGTTTACGGACTGTCTGCCGGTGGCAACTTCCCAGAAATCATTGGTCTGTCCCTCTTTTGCCGTTTTCGGATCACGCGGATCGCTCGGGAGAGCGATGTGTTTGCCGGTGTCATAGCGGAAACCGTCCACACCGATGTCGATCAGTTCGTTCAGATAATTCAGGTAATACGCCTGAAAACTCGGATTTTCGGTATTTACATCCGCCAAGGTCAAAAGGCTTTTGCTGGTGCACTCCAGCCGGTCATTGAAGTGGCGGATGGTGCCGGCGGTGCTGTTGTTCGTTTTCAGCGGCAGACTGACATCCACATGCGCGTTCTCATGGTACATATCATCCCAGCCGCCCACGGCATTCACAAAATCCGGTGAAATCTGATCAAGCAGCGGTGTGGTATGATTCGGCACCACATCGACCAGGACCTGAATGCCCAGACGGTCCGCTTCTTCCACCATGGCAGTGAACTGCTCTTTGGAGCCGAGCTGCCAGTTGCCGATTTTCCAGTCGGTCGGCTGATAATGCCAGTACCATGCGCCGTACTCGCCGTCGTGATTACCGGTATCGGGATTGGTTCCCATCAGCTTCATCTGTGTGTCCTTGCCCCTGGCAACGGCATTGACCGGAGAGGTCTGGATGGCGGTGTATCCCGCAGCTTTGATGTCCGGCAGCTTCTCACGGATGGTGTCGAAGGACCAACTGAAGCAGTGGAGAATGGTGCCGTTTTTGATCAGCTTTTCTTTGTTGGGCACATTTGTGCCGTTTGCATATGCAGTCAGACTGTCGAAACCCGGATTGCCGGAATTCGGATACAGTGGATAAGCGGCAAGCAAGCTTACGGACAAACCGAATGCTAAAACTTTACGAAATATATGTTTCCTAAAGTTTAGGATAGAGTGTGTGTTTTTCGATTTTGTTTTCATCTTCATTCATGTCACTTCTGCTAAAAAATATGAATTTAAATAAAGTTAGCATCCTTTCTTTCTTAGTAATTTTTGAATAAAAACAGTAAAATGTTTTAATTCAATTATATTCTTCATGGAAGAACAATGTCAATTATAAGTAATAAATAAAAAACGAAACTTCATTTCAGCATATGTGACAAGAGGGAAATTTGTAAATATAGAAACTTTACGAAAATTATAAATATTTTTGGATGAGTTACGGGAACGGACGGAATTGAGAAAAGGATGAATCAAAGAAATGTACGGGTTTTGAAGATAGAAAAAGGGGCGGTTTCCCGCCCCTGCTCTAGGGATACGCATTCATCCGCGTTTCCCTAACGATGTTCCATTGTTTCGGCCTCCATGTTTTTCCTTGCCGTAGCCAGCATCAGCTTGATGCGATTGAGCTGATTTACTTCGGAAGCGCTCGGGTCATAGTCTACGGCAATGATGTTTGCGTTCGGGTGGACACGTCGAAGCTCCTTGATCACGCCCTTGCCCACCACATGATTCGGCAGACAGCCGAAAGGCTGTGCGCAGACAATATTCGGCGTACCGGTTTCGATCAGTTCCAGCATTTCTCCGGTCAAAAACCATCCCTCCCCGGTCTGGTTGCCGAGAGAAACGAATTCGCCTGCCATCTTTGCCAGATGATGGATTCTGGACGGAGCGATAAAGTGCCTGCTCTTTTCCAATGCCTCTCTTGCATCTTTTCGAAGTCCTTCCAGAAGGTGGATTACGACATTGGACAAAAAGGCGGACTGTTTCGAGCTGCCCAAATTGTCGGACTTGAAATTGACATTGTAGAAGGAGTAGAGCAAAAAATCCAAAAGATCCGGCATGACGGCTTCCGCGCCCTCCCGTTCCAAAAGTTCCACAATGCGGTTGTTGGCAAGTGGAAGGAATTTCACCAGAATCTCTCCGACGATTCCGACTCTCGGTTTTTTGATATCTTTTCTCGGCAAATTGTCGAAATCCCGGATGATGCCTTGGATATTTTTCTTGAATTCGCCGAACGGCTGAGATTTCCTGCCGAGGGATTCGATGCAGACGGCTCTCCACTTTTTATGCAGTTCATTGGCGGAGTTTGCGATCTTTTCATACGGGCGGGTCGCATACAGCACACGCATGAACACATCACCGTAAACGACGGCCTGAAGAGCCCTTTTTAACATCGGTACGGTGAGTTTGAAGCCCGGATTGGTTTCCATGCCGTTGGCATTGACGGAAATAACCGGAATCTGTGCCATTCCCGCTTTTTCAAGAGCACGTCGAAGGAATCCGATGTAATTGCTGGCACGGCATCCTCCTCCGGTCTGGCTCATAAAGACGGCGGTTTTGTTCAGATCGTATTTGCCGGATTGCAGGGCTTCCATGACTTGCCCGATCACGACAAGGGACGGATAGCAGGCATCGTTGTTGACATATTTCAGTCCGACGTCAATGGAAGAGCGGGTATCGTTTTGCAGGACTTCGATATGATATCCGAAGGCATTCAGTGCCGGCTCCACGAGATCAAAGTGGATCGGACTCATTTGCGGACAGAGAATCGTGTAGGAATCCTTCATTTCTCTGGTAAACATTTCCCGATGGTAGGAGGCGGACGCAATCTGTCTGGAATAATGTTTCTTTTGACGTACTTTCAGCGCGGCAATCAGGGAGCGCACGCGGATTCTCGCGGCTCCGAGATTGTTGACTTCATCGATTTTGAGAACGGTGTAGATCTTGCCGGAACCCGTCAAAATATCGCTGACCTGATCACAGGTTACCGCATCCAGACCGCAGCCGAAAGAGTTCAGCTGAATCAAATCCAAAAAATCCACCTGTTTTACATAGGATGCCGCCGCATACAAACGGGAGTGATACATCCACTGGTCGCTTACGATTACCGGTCGCTCGATCGGAGTCAGATGCGAAACGGAATCCTCGGTCAGCACCGCAATTCCGAAGGAGGCAATCATATCCGGGATGCCGTGGTGAATCTCCGGGTCGACATGGTACGGTCTTCCCGCCAGCACAATGCCGTGGCGATGATTTGTCTTGAGCCATTCAATCACTTCTTCGCCCTGTTTTTCGATATCCTTCTTGGAGTTTAAAAGCTCCGTCCACGCCAGGTGTGCGGCTTCTTTTACTTCTTTTGCGGAAATGTTAAAATCGGCTTTCATCACCTTTACCAATTGTTTTGTGAGAACGGCTTCGTCGGTAAATGCCATAAAAGGATTCAAAAACCGCACGCCCTCGGTCCGGATGTCTTCCACATTGTTCTTGATATTTTCCGCATAGGAAGTGACAATCGGACAGTTGTAGTGATTGCCGGCATCCGGTCTTTCATTTCGCTCATAAGGAATGCACGGATAGAAAATAGTACGAACTCCCTTTCGGATGAGCCATGTGACATGACCATGCACAATCTTTGCCGGATAGCATTCGGATTCGCTCGGGATGGATTCGATGCCGAGCTCATAAAGCTTTTTGGTGGACATCGGAGAAAGCACCGTTCGAAAACCGAGTTTCGTGAAGAATGTCGCCCAAAACGGGTAGTTTTCATACATATTCAAAACCCTCGGGATACCGATTTCACCGCGGGGTGCATTTTCCAGCGGTTTGTAATCAAAGAGCCGACGGTATTTGTAATCAAAGAGATTCGGTACCGTATTTTTCGATTTTTCAATGCCGAGTCCGCGCTCACAGCGATTTCCGGAAATGAACTTGCGGTCTTTGTCGAAACGATTGACGGTCAGCACGCAGGAGTTGTTGCATTTTTTGCATCGGGTCATCGTCGTGTCATAGGTCAGTTTTACCGCCTGATCCAGACTCAGCATGGTGGTTTGTCTGTTTTCGTGCCGTTCTCTGGCAATCAGAGCCGCGCCGAAAGCGCCCATTATGCCGGCGATATCCGGACGTATCGCCTTGCAGCCGGAAATGAGTTCAAAGGCACGAAGAACCGCGTCATTGTAGAATGTGCCGCCCTGAACCACGACATTTTCTCCGAGATCCTTGGCATCGGTGATTTTGATCACCTTAAACAGTGCATTCTTGATCACGGAGTATGCAAGTCCCGAGGAAATATCCGCGACACTGGCACCTTCCTTTTGTGCCTGTTTTACATTGGAATTCATGAAAACGGTACATCTTGTGCCCAAATCCACCGGATTTTCGGCGAAAAGCGCTTCTTTCGCAAAGTCCTCAATCCGGTAATTCAAAGAATGGGCAAATGTTTCGATAAAGGAACCGCAGCCTGCCGAACAGGCCTCATTGAGCATGACCGAATCCACGGTATGATCCTTTATCTTGATGCACTTCATATCCTGACCGCCGATGTCCAGAATACAATCCACGTTCGGATTGAAAAAGGAAGCTGCATAGTAGTGGGCAATCGTTTCCACCTCGCCTTCGTCCAACATGAAGGCGGATTTAAAGAGCGCCTCGCCGTAACCGGTGGCACAGGAGTAGGCAATCTTCGCGTTCGGGTGGATGAGTCCTCGTACCTCGTCCAATGCCGAAATGGCGGTGGTGAGCGGGGAACCGTTGTTTGCGGAATAAAATTTCCAAAGCAAAGAACCCTCCTCATCAATCAACGCGATCTTGGTTGTGGTGGAACCGGCATCGATGCCGAGGTAAATATTGCCCTCATAATCGCTTAGAGATGCCGTTTTTACGGAGGATTCGGCATGACGTGCCGCAAATTTCTCGTATTCCGATTTTTCGGCAAAAAGGGGTGCGATTCTTGCAACCTCATGCTCCATGACCACACCGGCGCTGAGTTTTTGAATCAGGGAGGAAATCGAAACCGGATAAAACGAGGATTCCTCCGCTGCGAAGGAGGATGCGGAAGTTCTCTCACAGGCATTGGCGCATTTGTGTGTTTTTCCGGATGTATCCTGGACATAATTGATGTCATGTTGAGTGTAATTCGTAATGATACGGTCGAAGTCCTCACCGGTTTTCGCCGTATTCGTCGACTTTGCCGCGCATGCCGAACATGCCGATCCTGTGATTTTTGCCGGTTTCACGGTATCCGCCGGTTTTGCGATGTTCGTCGGGCATGTAATATCCGTCGGCTTTGCGGTGTTCGTCGGGCGTGTAATATCCGTCGCTTTCAGGATGTCGTCGATACTGCCGAAAACCGCTTCGGTATTACTGTTTAAAGCCGCGCCGATGGCGGCGAAGAGATGCGAATTTTCGGGAGCGACGATGGCATCTTCGCGAAGATTGAGTGTGCGGACGAATGCATTTTTCAACTCCGACAAAAAGTGCAGAGGCCCGCCGAGGAAGGCGACATTGCCGCGAATCGGCTTCCCGCAGGCCAGTCCGGAGATGGTTTGATTGACCACCGCCTGAAAAATGGAAGCGGCAAGATCCTCTCTGGTGGCACCCTCATTGATGAGCGGCTGAATGTCGGATTTGGCAAATACACCGCATCTTGCGGCAATCGGATAAATGGCCTTGTAATCTTTGGCATAATCATTGAGTCCGGTTGCATCGGTTTGCAAAAGGGAAGCCATCTGGTCGATGAAAGAGCCGGTACCGCCCGCGCAGATACCGTTCATTCTCTGGTCAATGCCGCCTTTGAAATAGATGATCTTGGCATCCTCGCCGCCGAGCTCAATCGCTACATCCGTATTCGGAGCGTAGAATTGCAATGAGGACGCCACCGCTATGACTTCCTGAATAAAATTCATGCCGAGATGCTTTGCGAGGGTAAGTCCGCCGGAGCCGGTGATGCTGGGAATGAGATTTACTGATCCGAGTGTGGATCTCGCCTTGGTTAAAAGTGTTGCCAAAGTGGATTGAATATTGGCGAAATGTCTGGCATAATCCGAAAAAATAATATTTTTCTCCTGATCCAGAATGGCAACTTTTACGGTTGTGGAACCGACATCGATTCCGAGTGCATATTGTTTTGTCATACATACCTCAGTGAAAGGAGTATTTTGGGAAGCACCGATGTAATGCCGCTGTTTCGGAAACACCGATTTCTCCCGGGTTTCAATAAAAAACTCTTGTTGGTGCAAATTATTTTCATAAATAGGAAAAGAAAAATATAATTGTTACAGTCGTGATTTTATCATAGGAAAGTACGGAAAACAATTTAATTTATCGGGAAGAATACGGTACATACAAAATAGCGTGTGCAGGGGGGAATGTCACATTACGCCGGAGCAATCTCCACATTTGATTTGACAAAGCACATTTTTACCGATAAACTGTTTTCATCGAAGACGAAAGTGAGGTTATTCATGAATTTTATCCGCTCCCTAGAAAGAAAGTTCGGCAGATTTGCAATACGGAATTTGATGCTGTATTTAACCGTTATTTACGGTGTCGGCTTTATACTCAGTGTCGTTTCGCCACTGCTTTATTATACCTACCTGAATCTGGATGTGGGTTTAATCCTGAAAGGTCAGATTTGGAGACTGGTGACATGGATTGTCTATCCGCCTTCCACGAGTTTGTATTTCGGACTGCTGATGCTGTATGTGTATTACAGTTTCGGAACAAGCCTGGAAAGGGTATGGGGAGCATTCCGTTTTAATCTGTTTATTTTTATGGGAATGATTTTTCATATACTGGCGGCTTTTATATGCTATTTTGCGTTCGGACTGAGCGGTTATGACTGGATCATTACTCCGGAGAATCTCAATATGTCCATCTTTTTGGCATTTGCGTTTACATTCCCGGATGTACAGTTTCTGGCAATGTTCATCATTCCGATTCGAGCCAAAGCCATGGCATACATCTATATCATCGTGATGGCGGTTCAATTTTACATCGGAAGCAATGTCAGCCGTTTGACGATCGGTTTGAGCATATTGAATTTTATTGTTTTCTACCTGGCTACGAGAAACTGGAACCGTGCGTTTGATGTCAAAAGAAAACAGGATTTCCGTGTTAAAATCAAGCCGGCAGGGCATGTGCATCGATGCTGTGTCTGTAACCGAACGGAAAAGGACAATCCGGATCTGGAATTTCGTTACTGCTCCAAATGCAATGGCAGTTTCGAGTATTGCAGCGAGCATTTGTACACGCACAAGCATGTGGAGTAAAGTGATTGACAATCGCATTGAAACGTGTATTATATAATCGGGGTAGATTTTAAAGTATTTCAACCAGAATTCCTTATGAGCAGCAGAAAGAGGTAAGAGCATGAAGAAAACAAAGATAATTTGCACGATGGGTCCGAATACCAATGATAAAAATTTGTTGAGAGAGCTTGCACTCAACGGCATGGATGTCGCAAGATTCAATTTTTCTCACGGGGATTACGAAGAGCATTTGAGCAGACTGAATCTGTTGAAAGAAGTCAGAGAAGAATTGAACAAGCCGATAGCGGCTCTGCTCGACACCAAGGGACCGGAGATTCGTACGGGCAAGTTGAAAGACGGACAGAAAGTGACACTTCAAACCGGTCAGACCTATGTTTTGAGCATTCATGAATGTGTGGGAGATGAGAATAAGGGATTCATCAATTATGCCGGTCTTTGTGAGGATGTTTCATCCGGAAGCCGCATTTTGATCGACGACGGGTTGATCGAGCTTCGCGTTGTGGATGTGAGAGACAAAGAAATTCACTGCGAAGTGATCAATGGTGGAGAACTGGGGGAAAAGAAAGGGGTCAATGTTCCGGGCGTTGATGTGAAATTGCCGGCATTGACCGACAAAGATATTGAAGACATTCATTTCGCAATCAAGTCCAGCTTCGATTTTATTGCGGCATCTTTCGTGCGAAATGCGGATGCGATTCGTCAGATTCGCCGCATTTTGGATGAGGCAGGTTCCAGGATTCAGATCATAGCGAAGATTGAGAATGCGCAGGGAATCGAGAACATTGATGAAATCATCGAAGCGGCGGACGGAATTATGGTGGCTCGCGGAGATATGGGTGTGGAGATACCGGTGGAGAAAGTTCCGAGTGTACAGAAGATGATCATCAAAAAATGCAGTGATGCATGCAAGCCGGTAATCACGGCAACACAGATGCTGGATTCCATGATTCGAAATCCGCGACCGACCAGAGCGGAGGTTACGGATATTTCCACCGCCATTTTGGAGGGGACGGATGTGATCATGCTTTCCGGCGAAACCGCAATGGGAAAATATCCGGTGGAAGCGGTCAGAACCATGGTTCGGATTGCCGAAGAAACCGAAGCACATATGGATTACAGCATTTACCGCCAGAAGAAGATTACCGGCATGAATGCAAAGAATATTTCCAACAATGTATCTCTTGCGGCGGTCAGAACGGCGGAGGCGATCGAGGCGGATGCCATCGTCACACCGACCGTGAGCGGATTTACCGCAAGAATGCTCAGCAAATGGCGTCCGTCCGCCAATGTATTCGGACTTTCGCCGAGTACGCACACCATTCGTCAGATGATGCTTTTGTGGGGGGTGGTGCCGGTCAAGGCAGAGAGGTCGGATTCCACCGATAAGCTGGTTGCGGATTCTCTGAGCACATTAAAGCGCAAGGAATTGCTCAAAAGCGGCGATATGGTGGTCGTGACGGCAGGCATCGTTCCGCAGTCCGATGAAGACATTAAGGCGGCGGCGCACACGAATGTAATGCAGGTATTGAAAATATGAGAAAAAGACCGTTTGTAAGTTTGGAAAAAGTGAAAGAAATCGAGAGAATTTACCCGACTCCGTACCATATTTATGATGAAAAAGGGATTCGGGACAATGCCCGGAATCTTTTCAAGGCGTTTGCGTGGAACAGGGGATTTAAAGAGTATTTTGCCGTAAAGGCAACTCCGAATCCGTTTATTTTGAAGATTTTAAAGGAAGAAGGATGCGGAACGGACTGCTCTTCCTTGACCGAGCTCGAGATGTCGGACGCATGCGGTATCCTTGGGGAGAACATCATGTTTTCCTCAAACAACACCCCGTCCGGTGAGTTTGCACTCGCCCATTCGCTGGGAGCGATCATCAATATCGATGACATCACCCACATCGATCAGGTGAGAGAAGAATGCGGGGGATTGCCGAAGAAGATGAGCATTCGCTTAAATCCGGGCGGTGTGTTTACCATGAGCAACGGCATTATGGACAATCCCGGAGATGCCAAGTACGGTATGACACCGGCTCAGGCGGAAGAGGCATTTCGTATTATGAAAGCGGAGGGAGTGGAAGAATTCGGAATCCATGCATTTTTGGCGAGCAACACCGTGACCAATGAATATTATCCGAAGCTTGCAAGAATATTGTTTGAGCAGGCGGTTTCACTGAAAAAGACCTGCGGCGTGAAGATCGCGTTCATCAATCTTTCCGGCGGAATCGGAATCCCTTATCGTCCGGATCAGGAGCCGAATGACATTTTTGCCATCGGAGAGGGCGTAAGACAGGTGTACGAGGAAGTGTTTGCTCCCGAAGGAATGACGGATGTGGCGATTTATACGGAACTGGGACGATTTATGCTGGGACCGTTCGGCGGGATTGTGACAAAAGCCATCCACGAAAAGCACATCTACAAAGAGTACATCGGTGTGGACGCCTGTGCCGTGAATTTGATGCGGCCGGCAATGTACGGTTCCTATCATCATATTTCGGTACTCGGCAAGGAAGAAGCGCACCATACGATCAAGGCGGATGTTGTCGGTTCCCTGTGTGAGAACAATGATAAATTTGCGATTGACAGAGAACTTCCGGACATTGAGATGGGAGATTATCTTTTCATCCATGATACGGGTGCCCACGGTTTTTCCATGGGTTACAATTATAACGGGAAATTGCGCTCGGCGGAGCTTTTGCTCAAGGAGGACGGCAGTGTGCAGATGATTCGTCGTGCCGAAACGCCGCAGGATTACTATGCGACATTTGATTTTTGCGATGTGATGGGAAAATACGGGAAGTAGATGATCGGCAAAACGATCCGTTTAAAGTGCGAATTTTTCGCACTTTTTTTCGTACAATCTTGCATTTCGATCCGATGCCGTTTATACTGAATATATACAATATAATTGTAAAAAATGAAAAAAATACGAATGAAATGCGAGCTTTCCCGAGCCGACACTTTGAGATGAGGATGCAATGCATGCACATCGAGAGGATGCAACCAAGTGTGTCCGAAACGGTGCCGCAAAAGGTGTGTTCGGGGTGAGCAGGAAAATCATGAAAAGGGGTGTGCTATGAAGATATTGGTTTCCGTCGCTTTGGTTCTTTCGATATGTGTCATGCGCGGAATTCCGGGGATGTTTCCGAATCTGCATGCCATGATTTCAACCGTTAATGTACCGATGGCAAGGATGGAAGACCTGTATGCAAATCATGAAGATTCGCTGTTTTCAAGCAATTGGGAAGTGGCGGATTTCAGCTTTGAAGAATTCGAAGTGATCGGAACGGAAGATGATCAGGGAAATCCGGATGTGGAGTATACCATTTCCGGTTTTTCGAAAGACGGGATGAAGAAACTGAAAAAGAAAAAACGTGTGGTATTGCCGAGTGTCGGAGCGGGAGGCCGAGTTCCGACCTGGATTGCCGAGGGGGCGTTTTGCGACATGGAAATCGAGGAGGTGGAAATTCCGGGCAATTACACCCATATTCAATTTCGGGCATTTAAGAATTGCAGAATCAAACGACTGGTTTTGCACGAGGGTGTGGTGTATGCCAATAAGTTTGCGTTTGCGGACAATGCCGTCGAAGAGATTGTGTTTCCGGCAAGTTTTCGCTATGCAGCCGAAGGAGCATTTAAGGGGAATAAGTTGAAAAAACTGATTTTCCCGAGCAATATTGAGAGCATCGGGAAAGAGGCTTTTATGGAGAATGAAATCGAAGAGATTGTATTTGAGGGGAAAATCAGGCACATCCATGAGCGTGCATTTGCCAAAAATCGACTTGCCGTCGTTCGCATTCCGAAATCTCTTCGGAATTTGTGTGAGGGAATTCCGGGAATCCATCCGCAGGCTTTTTCGGACAACCCGGGTGTGGAGAATCCGAAAAAAGCGGGGGAATACAAGGTGGTACTTCTGACTCCGAAACGCAACAATCCTTTCTCTCTGGAAAGCCGGGGAAATTTCATTGTGGATCCCGAGGATTGGGGTGTGTAGTGCAAATGCGAATCCGTTTGATATCACGGATTCGCATTTGATGTTGTGCGCCTAGCGGCGCACGTTTCTAACGGGTTAAAGTCCCGAATCCGCCCGGTAGTGGGAAGGATATAGCCGAAAGCAAGGGTGTCCATCGTGAGATGGAATCTGAAGGAAGCTGGATGTGAGGAAGATACT
>JBHAEV010000077.1:0-11210 GCA_041855735.1 Lachnospiraceae bacterium | reverse complement strand
GAGTTTATCTTGTCAAAAAGAGTGCATTTGGGGTAAAATGCTTAGTAAACAGGTATGAGGATATTCATAAAATTCAGAGAGCATGGGCACGGAGAAAGAGTGAAAAGAAAAGTTGATTTTAAGACGCACTTACCTAAGGGGTCATTGATCCCTCAAAAATTTAGACATATGAGAGTGTAAAAATATTAGTTATCGTTGCGTTTAACAAGTGTTGAACTGTCGTAACCTAAGCTTTCAAGATAAGCGAAGACATTGCTTTCATTCAAGACAACTCGCTCTTGGTGATTATGAGGGTCCATCAATTCCTCGTAATCAGTTGGATCAAAAGATTTCTTCTCAGAAATCATGTGGTAGATGCAGACCATCATCATACGTGCTACAGCAATAATGGCTTTTTTATGACCACGGCGTTTTTTGATTCGTCTGTATTTGATTGCAAAGTATGGCTGCTTTTTGCTCTTGATTGCTGCAAGAGCACATTGAACCATCATAGGCTTCAGGTACGCACCTGCTTTTGCAATTCGGACAGATTTTTTCTTACCGGCAGATTCATTGTTGACAGGAGAAAGTCCACACCAGGAACAGAGGTGTTTTGCATCATCAAAGATATCCATATTTACGCCGGTTTCAGCAAGGACAATCGTGGAACTAAGCGCTGTCATACCGGGCATAGTAGATATAAGCTCAACAAACTCATAATAAGGTTTGATTCTGGCATAAAGTTCAACTTCAGTCTGGGTTATCATTTCTTCAAGATAATCCAAATGTCCGCGAGCCAGCTCAAGCTTTTTTGCCTGATCGGTTTCGATGTTATAGCCCTTAATGGAAGCAATGATTTCATCGGACTTGGCTTTTGCTCCTTTCTTGATAAGCTTGCGAACAGCTTTTTCATCCATTGATTCAGAGGTGTGTTCCAATAAATAGGATATAATCTCAGTTGCAGTTTTTCCGAAAGGGTCAGTAAGAATACCGGCAATGCCAACATTGGAAACCGTCATACAGTTTTGGATACGGTTTTTTTCCGAAGATTTCATGCAGACCAGCTTAAAACGGTATCTTGCCAGTTCGCGAAGCTGCCGGAAGTCCTTTGGAGGGATAAAAGAACATCTGACAAGATCGAATTTGTAAAGGTCAGCAATCCACTTAGAATCTTTTTTGTCAGTCTTCTTACCTTTGATGGCTTTCACGTATTTAGGATGTGTAAGGCAGACATCTATGTCGGCTTCGAGATAATTAAAAATAGGAATCCAATATTTACCGGTGGATTCCATGCAAACATGATAACAATTATTCTCAATAAGCCAGTCGTGAAAGTTTTGAATATCCGAGTTGATGGTGGAAAAGGATTTTTGATTGTACTCAGATATTCCGGAAGCATTAGTAGAAACGATGGTTGCAACGATAACATTTTTGTGAACATCAAGTCCACAGCAGATGGGGTAGACGAGCCTCATCATAAGTATCACCACCTTAACTAAAAATAGGAATAGCAAAATTGACTGTCATCCTGCGACTAAATAAACATGGTTTATTACCAATGATAAGAGTCCGGGCTCAATGTCCCACTTGTTTGTGCTTGTAAGGATGACGGCACATATAAACATACGGGGTCGAATAAAATTCGCCACTCCTCCTTCCGTGCTCTGTAGTGTATTGCTATTCCATAACAACATTTTAAATCTAAAAGAGGAGGGGCACAAGTCTTTTCATTACTTGTTTGTGCCTGAGCGAAGCGAAAGGAATGATAAAAAACATGGCATTTGACGGAATTGTAATCGCAAATTTGGTATATGAACTCAAACAAAGGCTGGCAGGAGGCCGAATCGGAAAGATTGCCATGCCGAATAAGGACGAACTTCTTTTCACCATCAAAGGGAATGGCAGAACCGAACTTTTGCTGGTATCGGCATCGCCGTCCCTTCCATTGTTGTATCTTACGAAGGAAAAAAAGCCCTCGCCGATGGTGGCGCCGGCATTTTGCATGTTGCTTCGAAAGCACATCGGCACGGGACGCATCGCGGACATTTACCAGATGGGTCTGGAGAGAATCGTCTGCTTTGAACTGGAACATTTGAACGAATTGGGGGATTTATGCAGAAAGAAGCTTTATGTGGAACTGATGGGGAAGCATTCCAATATCATTTTTACCAATGAGGAAAATATCATCATTGACAGCATCAGGCGGGTTTCGGCATCGGTCAGTTCACTTCGGGAGGTGCTTCCGAACCGGAAGTACTTTTTGCCGAAGGAGCTGCAAAAGCGCAATTTCTTTACCGTTACGGAGGAAGAATTCCTGCAACTCGGGGACAAGGAGAAATATCCGCTCTCGAAGCTGCTGTTTATGACATTTGAGGGGATCAGTCCGCTGATTGCGGCGGAAATCTGCGAAAGAGCGAGTCTGTCCACCGAATGCAGCTTCTTTGCTTTGAATGAAATCGAAAAAAAGCATTTGTACCGCACTTTTTCCAATCTGATGGAAGAAGTGAAAAATCACGAGTTTACGCCGAATATCATCTATAAGAACGGGGTGCCGATGGATTTTGCTTCATTGAGGCTGCAATCCTGCAAAGGCGGAGGGGATTTGGAAGTCACAGCCTTCGATTCGATTTCCGATTTGCTTGCCGAATTTTACACAGCCAAGGATGCGGTGGTGCGAATCCGTCAAAAGTCCGCGGACCTTCGTAAAATCGTGGCAACGGCGTTGGAGAGGGTAAGCCGGAAATACGATTTGCAGCAAAAGCAAATCGGGGACAGCGAGAAAAAAGAGAAATTCAAGGTTTATGGAGATTTGATTCACACATATGGATATTCTCTGGCCGGAGGAGAAGACAAACTGGTCTGCGAAAACTACTATGATGACAACAAAACCATCACCATTTTGCTGGATCGAAATATGAATGCGGCGGACAATGCCAAGCGGTATTATGAGAAATACGCAAAGCAAAAGCGAACCTTCGAGGCACTCAGTGAGGAAATCAAAAAGACCGAGTTTGATTTGGAGCTTTTGCAAAGCATTTCGATGAGCCTGGATCTTGCGACGGATGAAGACGATTTGACTCTGATCAAAAATGAACTGACGTCCTACGGATATATGAAACGAAAGGCGGGGGTGAAGGACAACAGCCGCAAACTCATTCAAAAGCCGTTGCATTTTCGTTCTACGGACGGCTTTGACATCTTTGTCGGAAAAAACAATCTCCAAAATGATTATATTACATTCAAGCTGGCGAAGGGCGAAGACTGGTGGTTTCATGCCAAGGGGATGCCGGGCAGCCATGTGATTGTAAAGAGCGACAAAAGAGAGCTGACGGACAGAACGTTTGAGGAAGCGGCGGCATTGGCAGCTTATTTTTCAAAGGGAAATGCGGCACCGAAGGTGGAGGTGGACTATATCCAGAGGGCGAACTTAAAGAAAGTGCCGTCCGGTGCACCCGGTTTTGTGATCTATCATACAAACTGGTCAATGATTGCCAAACCGGAGCTTTTGATCTCGCAGGTCAAGGACAAAGGCGAATGATGCCGAAAAGACGGTGACGGCTGTCGGAGTGGAGGGAATATGATTTTTAAGGCAATCGGCTGGGTATTGAATTTCTTTTTCGGTGCAATCGGGAAGACGCTTACGAAGATCTGGAATAAATTCTGGACTTCGATTTTCGGTCGTGTGATTGAGGGCGGTGTGCTGGAAAATTACACCGAGATACCGGTAGACAGCCTGATGAACGAATACGGCATGTATCTGATGGAGGGAGAAACCATCGATATCGGATACAAGATCATACGGGATGCGGTGATATTCACGGATCGACGAATCGTGATTACCGATTCCAAAGGTCTGACCGGTACCAGAATGAGTGTCAAATCCGTACCGTATTACGCCATTGTGGAGGTCACCATGGAAAGTGCGGGTGTCAATCTGGATGATGCGGAATTGAAAATAAAATACATAAAAAGCCCGAATATGCGCGGCTACAATCTGGAGTTCGAGGAATTTGACATGCGTTTTCCGACCAATTACGATGTCCAGTCTTTGTATACGGCATTGCAGAGTCTTGCGTATGAGAACTGCATACGGTTAAACGGGTTGGATTGATTCCTCCATTGACGAAATAATCAAAAAAAAGTATACTGTATATGATAATGGGGGTAACTGATGTGATAAAGAGTATGACCGGCTATGGACGGTCTGAGAGGCTGACGGATGATTTTCGTCTGAATATCGAGCTGAAATCGGTCAATCACAGGTATTTGGATCTGGGGATCAAGATGCCCAGAAAGTTCAATGTGTTCGAAGCGAAGATTCGGAATCTGGTTCGAGAGTATGTCCAGAGGGGCAAGATTGATATGTTCATCAATTTCGAGGACTATCACGATTTGCTCACCGGTCTTCGTTACAACGGGCATATCGCAAGGGAATATCTGGAGTATTGCAAAGCCATGTCGGAGGAATTCGGAATTGTCAATGACATCAAGGTGTCGAATTTATCCAGATTCCCGGAAGTGCTTGTGATGGAAGAGTCCAATACACAGGAAGATAAGATTTGGGTGTATCTGGAGGCGGGGATCCGGGAGGCATGCGAAAATTTTGTAAAGTCCAAAGAGGTGGAGGGAGAGCGTCTGCTTGCAGACATTTACAACAAGCTGGATTGCATTTTACTGAATTTGAAAGAGATTGAGCTGCGGTCACCGGAATTGATTGCGGAATATCGGAACCGGTTAAAATCCAAGGTTGAGGATTTATTGGGAAATACGAACATCGACGAACAGAGAATCATCACGGAAGTGACCATTTATGCCGATAAGATTGCGATTGACGAGGAGATCGTCCGACTTCACAGCCATATTCTGGCAACGAAGAAAGAGCTGGATTCCGAGGAAAGCGTAGGAAGAAAGCTGGACTTTATCGCCCAGGAGTTGAATCGGGAGGCGAATACGATTTTATCAAAATCCGGAGACACCTCCATTTCCGAGAAGGCAATCGTCATCAAAACGGAGATTGAAAAGATCCGGGAACAAGTCCAAAACATCGAATAGATGAAAGATGCGGGAACGGAAGACGAGACGGAGAATGGATAGGGGAACAATGAGAGAAGGTTTATTGGTCGTTATTTCCGGCTTTTCAGGTGCGGGAAAGGGCACTTTGATGAAGGAGCTGTTTCAGACATATGGAGAACATTACGCTTTGAGCATTTCCGCCACAACGAGAAAGCCGAGAGAGGGCGAAGTCGACGGAAGAGAATACTTCTTTGTGAGCAGGGAGAGGTTTGAAGCCATGATAGCCGGGGGAGAGCTGATTGAGTATGCGCAGTATGTCGGCAATTACTACGGCTCGCCGATTCATTATATCAAGGAGCAGCTTTCCGGCGGAAAGGATGTGATCTTGGAGATTGAAGTGCAGGGTGCGGTTGAGGTGAAGAGGAAATTTCCCGAAACGACATTGATTTTCGTTACTCCGCCGAGCAAGGAAGAGTTGCGAAAGAGATTGCACAAAAGAGGAACCGAAAGCGCCGAGCAGATTGAAAACCGCCTGCTTCGCGCAAAGGAGGAAGCCCTCAGCATGGAGGAGTACGATTTTATCATCATCAATGATGAAATCCGTGAGGCAGCCGACCGGCTGCATCATTTAATACAAAGTCAACATTTTCGCCTTTCTCACAACATGGATTTGATTCGGGAGATTCGGGAAGATATGTGCAGTGAATAAACAGATACGAAAATACGGAGAAAAACAGAAAGCGGAGGATAGAAAATGTTACATCCATCATATTCGGAGATCATTCAGGCTGTTAACAGAGATGCGGAAGAAGGGGATCAGCTGGTACAGAGCAGATATTCCATCGTCATCGCGACCGCAAAGAGAGCCAGAGAAATCATCAAGGAAAACAAGCTCGGCCTGAAGAAGAAAAAAGCACTTTCGATCGCCATTGATGAAATTTACAATCAAAAGGTGAAGATTATTCTGGGAGAGGATTCCGATTCCGTTCCAAATGTCGAAGATGGAGATGTGGCGGAGATTCCGGAGGAGGCGGAGATTACCGTCGTTTCCGACGAAGCGGATGATGCGGATGTCTCTGCAGAGATCTTTGACACGGAGGAATAAAATAAACTTGGGGCAGAACGTTTCGGATTCGACTTGTTTCTGCCCTTCTTTTCAGTCGGGCAAACGCGTTTTACGAGAAACGGACGGAGAATGCATTTCCCGAAATTACAATGAATGAGGAAGTTTCATGAAAATCAATTTGATATCCCTGGGCTGTGATAAGAATCTGGTGGATGCGGAGATGATGCTGGGAAGCATCGCACAAAAGGGATACACCTTTACGGATGACGAGCGGGATGCGGACGTCATCATTGTCAATACATGCTGTTTCATCAATGATGCAAAGGAAGAAAGCATCCAGACCATACTGGAGATGGCGAAACTGAAGGAGGAGGCGGGTGTAAAAGCGCTGATCGTCACCGGCTGTATGGCGCAGCGCTACAAGGACGAGATCTTAAAAGAAATTCCGGAGGTGGATGCTCTGGTCGGAACCGGCTCCTATGACAGGATCGGACAGGCCATTGAAAATGCGCTTTGTGAGGGAAAGCAAAGGGAGTTTCTGGAATTGGATCGCCTGCCGAGCATTCAGGCAAAGAGAATCAACTCCACCGGCGGCTGGTACGCCTATCTGAAAATATCCGAGGGATGCGACAAGAACTGCACCTATTGCATCATACCGAGCCTGCGGGGACATTATCGCAGTTATCCGATCAAAGAGCTGGTGGATGTTGCAGAGAAAATGGTCGGGGAAGGGGTTCGGGAACTGATACTGGTGGCGCAGGAAACCACGCTCTACGGCACGGACATCTATGGCAAGAAGGCATTGCCGGAGCTGATTCGTGAACTCTCCGAGATTGAAGACCTGAAATGGATACGCATTTTGTACTGTTATCCCGAGGAGATCACGGATGAGTTGATCGCAGTGATCAAATCCGAGGAGAAGGTCTGCCATTATCTGGACATTCCGATTCAGCACGGATCGGACAAGATTTTAAAAAGAATGGCAAGAAGAACCGATTCCGGGAATATCAAAAAAACGGTGCGCAAATTGCGGGAAAATATTCCGGATATCGTGCTTCGAACCACGCTCATCACCGGTTTTCCGGGGGAAACGGAAGAAGATTTTAAGATCCTCAAAGACTTTGTCCGGGAGATGCGATTTGAAAGACTGGGCGTCTTTACCTACAGCGAGGAAGAGGGAACACCGGCGGCGACATTTGAGGATCAGATCGAGGAAGAGATCAAGCACAGAAGAAGAGATGAAATCATGCGGATGCAGCAACAGATATCCAAAGAAAATCTTTCTAAAATGATCGGAAGAAAACTCGAAGTGCTGATTGAAGGGAAACTGGTGGATGAAAATGTATACATCGGAAGATCGTATATGGATAATCCGGGAGTGGACGGTATGATTTTTGTTCGAAGCAATCGCGAGTATATGTCCGGAGATTTCACAAATGTGAAAATCGTGGAATCATCCGAGTATGATTTGATTGGAGAAGATGATGAATTTACCGAATAAACTAACCGTACTTCGAGTTTTGATGATTCCTTTTTTTGTGTTCTTTCTTATGAATTCTGCTCCGGAGAACGGATTTCGATTCATCGCTTTGGTGATTTTCGTACTTGCGGCATTGACGGACGCATTGGACGGTTATATTGCCAGAAGGGATCACCTGATCACGAATTTCGGAAAGTTCATGGATCCCCTGGCGGATAAACTTCTGGTATGCTCGGCGTTGATCTGTCTGATTGAGCTGGGGAGATTGCCGAGCATTGTCGTGCTGGTGATTATTGCGCGGGAGTTTATTATTTCCGGATTCCGGCTGGTGGCATCCGATGCGGGCGTGGTCATTGCCGCAAGCGCATGGGGGAAAGTCAAGACGGTGGTTCAGATGATAACCGTCATTGTTTTGATTCTGGATACCGGATTTGCGGTTGCGGAGCAGGTTTTGATCATGGCCATGCTGGCTTTGACCATCATTTCTCTTGCGGACTATCTGATCAAGAATCACAGAGTGATCACATCGGGTGATATTTGACGGCAAAGATGCATGCATATGGATCATGTGTACAGTATAAGCAGAAAAATCGTGAGGTAAATCAATGGAAATTGCACAGGTTACGAGATACAAAACCATCAAGTTGGTCGGTGTTTCCTTTTCGGAAGTGGAAAAAGAAGTGACATCCCTTTTGGGAGAGCACGAAGAAGTCAGCCATACTCTGGAAATGCATGACGGAAGAATTCACATTGTGCTGAAAGCGTCATCCAATACCGAGGATGAGGCGAAAGCATTGATCAAGCCGTTCCAAAAAAAGCTCAAAGAGAAGTTCGGCGCATTCATCTATTCCACAAGAGAAGAGGACAGGCTGGAAACCATCGTGGTGAAACTTCTGGAGAAGCATGAGCTTACGGTGGCTACCGCGGAGTCCTGTACCGGAGGACTTTTGGCGGCAAGGTTCGTGGATGTTCCGGGTGCATCCGAGGTATTTAAAGAGGGTTTTGTGACCTACACCAACAAATCCAAGAGAAAGCGCCTGAATGTCGGAAAGACCACATTGAAAAAATACGGGGCGGTAAGTTCGCAGACGGCAAAGGAGATGGTGACCGGTCTTGCCATCGAAACCGGTGCGGACTGCGGCATCAGTGTAACCGGAATTGCGGGACCGGACGGCGGAACCAAAGAAAAGCCGGTCGGACTGGTGTTTATCGGATGCATTCTGCGTGACAGAATTGTTGTGGAAGAACATCGCTTTGCGGGAAATCGTACCGAGATTCGGGAGCAGAGTGTTACGGCGGCACTGGACTTACTTCGAAGAATGGTTATGGAGATTCCTTCCTGAGGGATTGGAGGATGAATGAAATTCCGGGAGAACTTATACATCGGGGAACATATCGCTTCAAAGAAAACGGAGATGATTGCGAATTTACAAAACAACAAATTCAGCCCGACATTGTATGTCATCCTTCTTTGTGAGCATCAGGTCGAGATTGTTTACAATTATCTGCTTTTTCAAAAACAGTATGCGGATAAGGACTATACCGTTGTCGGCTTCGCGCTTGGCAAGCAGGAAGCCTTTCGTATGGTGGAACGCATTGTAAAGGATGCGCTTGCGGCAGGAATGGAAACGGATATTGCCGGATTTTTAAGTCCGGAGGAAAACAGCAAATCGGACGGTATCGACTGCCGTGCCAATGAGAGCAAAGGAGCGGGCGTATGATTGCGGCGGTACTCGGGATTCTTCATGCCATCGGAATTCTTCTGCTTGTACTCTTGCTTTTGATACTTCTGCTTTTGGCTGTTGTTTTACTGATTCCGTTTCGATACCGGTTTGACGGTGTGACCTTTCCGAAAACCGGGGAGTCGGGCGGGCAAAGCCGTTTGGCAAAGGACGAGGAGTCGGACGGGCAAAGCCGTTTGGCAAAGGACGGGGAGTCGAAGAATCAGGTTTTTTTTGCGGAAGGCAGGGTTTCGTGGCTGTTTCGACTGGCGGAGATTCATTGTAAATATGAGGACGGTTTGAGCATCACGGGGAGATTCGCTTTTTTTCGCTTTTTTCACATGGATACAACGCAGGACGAAGATGAGGATGCGGACGATGCGCAGACATTGAAAACGGATGAGACAAAGACTTCGAAACCGGCGAGTGAGGCTGCTCAGGGTATGCCAAGGACTCCGAAAGAGACTGACGCGGACAGGATAGATGAGTCCGGAAAGCAGCTGACACAAAGTGAAGAAGAGGAAATCCTGTCGGCATTGAAAAGGGATATGAAAAACGATGCCGAACATGCCGAATCCAATGTTTTTACAAAATTGCGGGAAAGACTTCGCTCCATTCGACACCGGGATGAAAACCGCCCGAAAGCGGAGAGGATCGTGGAAATCGACTTCTTTCATATACTTGAGAAAGCGGATGCCATCCAAAGCAAATGGGAAGAAGGATGGGACGACTTTGTGCAAAGCACGGAGGAATGGGAGGAAAGACTGGAACGATACCGACGCAAGATCCGCCGGATTCAAAGTCGGATCGAGGATGAGAGGAATCGCAATGCCGTTCGTATTTTGGGCGGATTCGTGAGGAATGTGCTCAAACACATATGTCCGAATAAAATATGGGGCAAAGTTTTGCTGGGTTTTGAAGATCCGGCAAATACCGGATTTGCCCTCGCGCTGCTCGGAACGGTACGTTCGGCATTTATCCCGGAAATTGTGGTGGAGTCGGATTTTGAGAGAGAGATCATCGATGCCGAAATTCACGCAAAAGGGCGAATTCGTTTGGGGAATATTTTATGGTACATCATGATGGTTGTCATAAGACGAGATGTTTGGAGATTGTACAAAAGTATAAAGAAAATCAGGGAGGATTGGAAAAATGGCAGATAACAAAAATTTTGTTTCGGACGTGGAAGCATTGTTTTGCGGAATCGAAAAGGTGGTGAGCACCAAAACCGTGGTTGGAGAACCTCTGACTGTGGAGGATGCCATTATCATTCCTTTGGTGGATGTTTCCTTCGGCATGGGTGTGGGCAGCAGCTCCCGTGAGAAAAAGGACGGGAATACGGGCGGTATGGCGACGAAGATGAGCCCGGCAGCCGTGCTTGTGATTCAAAACGGTGTGACCAAACTGGTGAATGTCCGGAATCAGGATGTGGTGAACAAGGCATTGGATATGGTGCCGGATTTAATCAATCGCTTTACAAAGAAAAATGAGGTCAGCTCCGAAGCCATGGCGGTTGCCAAAGACATCGCGGAGAAGAAATAGACATATGAAGGACATTATTAAAAAAATCCGGATCTATCCGATAACCCTGATTCTGTTCGGATTTCTCTTTCTGTGGCATTATACTTTTGTTTACGACGGTGCGTATAACAGCGGAGATGATTGGCTTTTGCGGGCATACAGGTGGCTGGGAGCGGCACTCCTTCTTGTGTTGCTGCTGAGTATCACATGCCTGCAGCGGTATCGCTGTTTGTCGGACGAACAAGGAGGATGGATTGCCAAAATCCGACGTATTTTTACGCTGACCCTGGAAAAGACCTTTTTTTTCACCATCCTTTCCTTCGGATTGCTCTATGTATTTGTACTGCCTCCGCTTTCCGCGCCGGATGAAATCAGCCATTACATATCGGCATATCAGCTCAGCAATACATTGCTCGGGCAGCCGAGCAAT
>JBHAEV010000076.1:0-6027 GCA_041855735.1 Lachnospiraceae bacterium | reverse complement strand
TTTGTCCGCGGTAGTGTAGTCCGTGGACACCGTTTCCGGATTATTGTTGATCACAATCGCTTCATATCCCATATCGTGGATCGTCTTGACCGCATGCACGGTGGAATAGTCAAATTCCACACCCTGTCCGATTCGAATCGGATTTCATTTTGCAGGACTCTTCCATCAACCGCTCGAAATCGACAATTCTTTTGATCTTATCCAAAAAGAACATGTCGATTTTGGTTCTCTGGTAGATCACCTGCGGATCCACTTGAAGCTGCAAAAGTCTGGAGACGGCGTAGATTCTGTCATCCGTTCCCGCTTCAATATATTTCAGAAGTTTCTCAATCGCCTCTTTTTTTCCTTCCTCATTGTCTTTGCCCGTCAGATTTTTCACATCGAATTTTTTTATCTGGATGTGATCATTGCCGATTTCAAGCGATCGAATCGCCTTCAGCAGACTTTCTTCCATGGTTCTTCCGATGCTCATGGTTTCCCCGGTCGCCTTCATCTGGGTGGAGAGCTCATTGGATGCCATGGTAAATTTATCAAACGGAAATCTCGGCATTTTGGTTACCACATAATCCAGTGCCGGCTCAAAACAGGCGGGAGTGTTTGCCAGCATGATTTCATCAAGATCCATACCGATCGCAATTTTTGCGGACACCCTTGCAATCGGATACCCGCTTGCCTTGGAGGCGAGTGCGGACGATCTCGACACTCTCGGATTCACCTCGATCACATAGTAATCAAAGGATTCCGGATCCAAGGCGAACTGAACATTGCAGCCGCCCTTGATTTTCAGTGCCCGGATGATTTTCAGAGCGCTGTCACGCAGCATATGGTATTCTTTATTCGTCAAAGTCTGGCTGGGAGCCACAACGATGGAATCTCCGGTGTGAATCCCCACAGGATCCAGATTTTCCATATTGCAGATCGTAATCGCCGTATCATTGGCGTCCCGCATGACCTCATATTCAATTTCCTTATATCCCTTGATGCTTTTTTCGACAAGAACCTGATGCACCGGTGAAAGGGCAAGTGCATTCTTCATCTTTTCCCGCATCTCCTCCGGATCCGATGCGAATCCGCCTCCGGTTCCGCCGAGAGTAAATGCCGGGCGAAGAATCACCGGATAGCCGATTCTTTCTGCCGTTTCCAGTCCTTCCTCCACGCTTGTTGCCGTTGCCGAAGGCACAACCGGCTCTCCCAGTTCCTCGCACAGTGCCTTAAACTTCTCCCTGTCCTCCGCTTTCCGGATGGAGTCGGCATCGGTTCCCAGCAATTCGATTTCGCACTCATCCAGTACCCCTTTGTCGTAAAGCGAAAGCGAAAGATTCAGTCCCGTCTGCCCTCCGATTCCCGGTACGATTGCATCCGGTCTTTCATAGCGGCAGATTCTCGCCACATATTCCAGGGTCAGCGGCTCCATGTACACCTTGTCGGCAATGGCGGTGTCCGTCATTATGGTTGCGGGATTGGAGTTGACAAGCACCACCTCATACCCCTCTTCTTTGAGTGCAAGACATGCCTGGGTTCCTGCATAGTCAAACTCCGCCGCCTGCCCGATGACAATCGGCCCGGATCCGATTACAAGCACTTTTTTTATATCCGTTCTCTTTGGCATATTTTCATCCTCCTTAAAACATTGCCGGATTCCAACGCGAATCCCCGTTTTTCCTCATGCAAAAAACTACATTTCGCGCGATTGTCTGCTCACTTTCATCAAATCCGTAAATCGTTTGAACAGATATGTGCTGTCCTGCGGTCCCGGCGCACTTTCCGGATGATACTGTACGGAAAAAACATTGTCCGCAATGCATTCGATGCCCTCCACGGTATTGTCCAAAACATTGATATGCGAAATTTGCATTCCGCTTTGAAGCAGCGATGCTTCATCCACCGCATAACTGTGGTTCTGAGCGGTGATTTCAATTTTCCCGGTCCGAATGTCGCGCACCGGATGATTCCCGCCTCTGTGACCGAATTTCAGCTTGTAGGTTTTTGCACCGTAGGAAAGAGCCAGAAGCTGATGCCCCAGACATATCCCGAACATCGCCGTCTTTCCTCTGAGCCCCCTTAATGTTTCGATGACTTCCAAAACATCCGCCGGATCCCCCGGCCCGTTCGAAACAAACACCCCGTCGGGGCGAAGGGCAAGGATTTCTTCGCTTGAAGTATGATACGGCACCACGGTAACATTGCATTTCAATTTGTTCAGCATTTTTACGATATTGCTCTTCATTCCGCAGTCAATTGCCACAACATTGTAAAGCGGATTCGAGGTACGGCTGTACCATTTCTTCGTGCAGCTGCACCGTTTCACCGAATCATGAGGAATTGCCGCTCTTTTTATCTCAGAAAGTCCGTCCGAAAGAGAAACATCGGCATCCGTAATCAGACATCTCATGGTTCCGCGATCCCGAATGCTTCGGACAAGCTTTCTGGTGTCGATTCCGGATATCCCCGGCACACCCGCTTCTTCCAGCAACTCCGGCAAAGTCTTTGCCCATCGGAAATTCGAAGGATTGTCATTGATGTCCCGTACGATGAGTGCGGACGGAGAAATGATCCTGCTTTCATAATCCTCATCCGTCACACCGTAATTTCCGATCAGAGGATATGACATCACCACCGCCTGATCCGTATACGACGGATCGGACAGAATCTCCTGATAGCCTGTCATGGATGTGTTAAATACGATCTCGCATACCCGGGACCGGTTCGCACCGAAACCATTCCCGAAATACTCACTGCCGTCTTCCAAAATCAATTTTTTGTTAAACTCCACGATATTGCCCTCCTGCATTGATTCGCTGACCTATTCTTTTTTTACCGCTATCACTTTAGCATATCTACGCAGATCCGTACAAATAAAAAATAATACCGAGAACGCCTTTTCACCTTGTGATTTTACACATAAAAATAAACGGCATTGTTGCTCAACGGACTTTTTCTGGTGTAATCAAAAAACACCCTCCTTCCGTTTCCCAGCAGCTCCAGATGTGCCTCATGATTCTTCAGTCCCCTTTTGATGCATTCTTTCCGAAACAATTCCTTATAATTCGGGTCACGGCTCCGATCCTGCATACAAAACGGAGATCCGGACTTCACCTTTTCCCGCTTGTAAAGATCTATCGTCAGCAAATCCCGAAGATGTTTCAAATCCGCTTGCGATAGCTTCCCCGATTGTAGCAGCTCGCAACAAAAATCATACAAAATCTCGTATCGTTTCATTCGATTGTGTTTTTCCGGGAACAGATTTCTCCTCTTATAATAGCCCGCCATCGCCTCATACATTGCAAAAGCGGTTTCAAACCTGCCTTCCAAAAATGTCATGCTCTCTTCAAACTGCCTGCTGTTGTAATAAACTTCCAGCATCTCTTCCACCGCTTTTAAAATTAACAGCTCCGGATATTGAATCCAGTGATTGGAAAGAATTTCATAGGGCGGAGTATCGAACCGCTTGATTTTGTACTTTTCTTCCATCTCCCACATATGGGAGCCGTCCAGCACTTTCAGAAATCCCAATTGCAGCTCGTCCGGTTTCATGGCGTACACGCGGTTAAAGGATGCCTGAAAAGAAGAAAAATCTTCAAAAGGCAGACCGGCAATCAAATCCAAATGCAAATGCATATTTCCCGATGTTCTGAGTTTTCGCATATTGTCTTCGAGTTTATTCGTGTCGGCAAATCGTCGAATTTCACGCAATGTCCTCTCGTTTGTGGTCTGTACACCGATCTCCAGCTGCACCTGTCCCGCTCGCATGGATGTCAGCAGCGCAATCTCTTCCTCCGAAAGAATGTCCCCCTCCATTTCAAAATGAAAATTCGTCACTCCATTGTCATGCTCTTTGATGTATTTTAAAATTTCCAGAGAATGGGATTTCTTTGCATTAAATGTTCTGTCCACGAATTTCACCTGTTTTACCTCATTATCCAGAAAGTATTGCATTTCCCGCTTTACTTTGTCCAATCCGCGGAATTTCAAATCCGAACCGATGGATGAAAGACAATAAGAGCAGCGAAACGGACACCCTCTGCTGCTCTCATAATAGATGATGCGATTCTCCGTAAATTCCCTGCCCAAATTCGGGTACACGAAAGGAAGCTCATCCATGTCCATGGGCGAGGAATCATCGTTTTCCGCAATTTTACCGCCATTCCGGTAACAGAGCCCGGGAATTTCGCTGCAATCCGTTGCTCCCGGCTGTTCACCCGAAAAAACCTCTTTGGAAATCCGACTTCCATGTTTTGCAGTCCGCATGTCCATGTCCCGGCACAGATATTGCAATAACTCCGATGAACTCTTCTCTCCCTCTCCTTTGATGATAAAATCAATTTCGGGGTATTCTTCCATCAGTCGGATTGCCTTGTATGTCACCTCCGGTCCGCCGAGAATGATTGTCACATTCGGACATAGTTTTCGTAAATTTCGGACAAGAAGCAATACATACTCGATATTCCAGATATAGGTCGAAAAACCCACCGCCTCCGCACCGGATTCATAGATCCCCTGCAATATGACCGCCGCATTGTGATTGATATTGCTCTCCAGTTTCTCCACGACCAGATTCGGATTATGAAGCTTCAAATACGCTTCAATCGAATAAATCCCCAGATTGGAATGGATGAATTTTGCATTTAATGCAACCAACAGGTATTTGTACATAGTATGTCCTTTCACAGCCCCCTAACGCCCCAGTTCCCTCCGATATTCATTCGGACTGAGATTGCAGTATTTGCGAAACACCTTGGAAAAATAGTTCGGATTGTCATATCCCACTTCAAAGGAAATTTCATAGGTTTTCATATCCGTTTCCTCCAGCAGCTTTTTCGCCTGCTCCAGACGGATTTTCGTCAGGTAATTCCAAAGGCTTTGACCCACCTCCCTCTTGAACAGATAGCAGAAATAATTTTTGCTGACTGCCACATGCATGCAGATTTCCTCCAAAGAAAGGTTTTGATTATAATGACTTTGAATATAGTCAAGACTTTTTTCCACGGTCCTTGAATAGGAGGACGGCCTGGAAATCTCAACCGCATCCGAACCGTCCCTATGCGTCTTTTCGAGTTTGCGAATCTCCTCCAGCTTCTGCTTGTCGCAGTTATAGTCATACCCCAGATAACTTGCATCTTCAAAAGAGAATGCATACTTTTGCATCCTCTTGACCTGACGAAAGCAAAGCGGCAGATCTTCGATACTTTTTCCGATCATGCTGAAATACTGATGAACCGGAAGCTGCAGCTTTTCCTGGATCTGTGAGGAAATCAAAGCGCAGATGTCCGGCATATTTTCCTGAGAATCATTTTGAATAATCAGGATCCAACCCTCTTCGCCATAGTCGTAAAACACATAATCGCGGCAAATTTGTTTTGAAAAGACCTCATCCAGGGCAACTTCCACGAAATGTTCCTTGAACATCTCCATGCTCGTAGTATGAAGATATTCGTCAAAATCCGTATAATCTTTGTGAATATACAGCACAAGATACCCCGTATTCAAAAAGGCATGTCTTTCTTTGCCGGTATCCAGATTTTCACTTCTTTTGCCCGAACACATATATTTGTACAAATCCATCCGAAAAAGCTGTTTTGCACTTTGCTCCAGAATTCTCTTTTCCACTTTTTCACCTTCAATCTCCCCGATGACCTTTTTCAATGCCCGTATTAATTCTTTTTCGTCAATCGGTTTCAGCAAATAATCGCTGCATCCCAGCTTCAGTCCCTCTTTGACATAGGCAAAATCCGAGAATGCACTGCTTAGGATAATCTTAATATTGCTGTTGATCTCCCGTATCTTTTGAACCATCTCCAGACCGTCCATATTCGGCATACGAATGTCCGTGATGATCATATCCGGCAATTCCCCGGACGACTTCAGCATATCCAGCATCATTTTGCCGTCACTTGCCGTTCCCGCCAATTCCAGATGCAGGGTATTCCACGGAATCAGATTTTTCAACATATTCAGAGCCATCTGCTCATCGTCCACCAGTACCAGTTTTATTGTATTCTGCATCATTTTCCGTCTGCAAAGCTTTCC
>JBHAEV010000075.1:0-4141 GCA_041855735.1 Lachnospiraceae bacterium | reverse complement strand
TATGATTCCTTTCATCAAGCCGATTTCGGTACGTCGATACTTCGAGGAATCGGACTGGAAGGATTATACGGATATGTTCGCAGCGGCAATTCGATATATTGATGATAACAGGCCGGATTTGCCAAAGGCGGTGCCGGATACGAAAGCCGGGCCGAGGCGAAAGGTTCTGATTGCCCATCAATTTATCACAGGGGCATTGCGATCGGATTCCGAGGAGGTCAGTGTCGGCGGATTGGACAATATCAGCGCCGAGGTGCTTGGCGATTTTGACTATGTGGCACTGGGGCATATTCACAAACCGCAGCAGATCATGAATGAAAGAATCCGTTACAGCGGTTCGATTTACAAATATTCGTTTTCCGAAGAGCATCATGAAAAAGTTGCCCTGCTGGTGGAAATCGGTCAGCCGAGACCGGATCAAAAGTGTGAAATTCACATTGAGGAATTGCCACTTACCGGAAAAAGGGACTATCGAAGCCTGAAGGGGACTTACGAAGCATTGACCCGGAAAGAGAATTATCAAAATACAAACACCGAAGATTATATCCGGGTAATCCTGACAGATGAAGAGGAACAGCCGGATGCCTTTTATAAATTGAGGGCGATTTATCCGAACTTGATGAGCCTGGAATACTCCAATGCGAGAACCATGAACAGTGAACGGATTGACGCCGAAAGAACGATGAACAAAAGTCCTTTGGAAAGTTTTGAGGAATTGTATCTGCTGCAGAATAACAAGGAACTTTCACCGGAGCAGAAATCATACATCACCAAACTATTTGAAAATATTTTTGAGGAGAAATAATATGCGACCTTGCGTGCTTACCATCAGCGGATTCGGTCCCTATGCCGATGAAGTGGTCATTGATTTTCGCAGATTCGGGGATCACGGACTGTATCTGATTTCCGGTGATACCGGAGCCGGAAAAACCACCATATTCGATGCAATCACCTATGCCCTGTTCGGCTTGCCGAGCGGGGATGTCCGGGAGGTCGGGGGACTTCGCTCAAAATATGCAAATCTGGATACTCCGACATTCGTAAGACTGGTGTTTGAGCTTCGAGGCGAAGAATATACCGTGCAAAGGAATCCGGACTATGAGAGAAGGGCGAAGAAAGGTACCGGTACGACCAGGGAACTTGCCGCATCCGAACTGATTTTGCCGAATCGAAAGGTGATCACGAAAAATGCCGAAGTCAATGCGAAAATCAGGGAAATTCTCGGACTGGACAGGAATCAGTTTTCGCAGATCTGTATGATTGCGCAGGGGGATTTTTTAAAACTGCTGCTTGCGGAAACCCGGCAAAGACAGGAGATTTTTCGGGATATTTTCAAGACCCGACTGTATGACGAGGTATCCGCGAGATTAAAAGAGGAGTACCATCAAACCCGTTCGGAATATGAAAAAAACGAGCTGGCTTTGTCACAGTATCTCAAGGATGTCGAAGCGGGCGATTTTTCGGATGCGAAGAAGCTGAAAAACAACGAACTGCCGCTGACGGAGAGCATCGAGCAGTTGACGCGTTTGTGCGGCGAGGGGGAGGTACAGCTTGCGAATGCCGAGGAAGCATTGCGAAAATCGGAAAATCTGCTGCAAAGTCTGGAAGAGGAAAGAAAGGCATGTTCGGAATGGATGCAGATCGAGCAAAACAAAATAAAAACGGAGCTTGCGATTGCAAGGGCAAATGCCAAAAAGAATGAAATTCAGCCCGGCGATCGGGAAGAAGAGGAACTGGAAGAGGAAAAACAGAATCTGACGAGCATTTCGAAGGCATTCTCCTATGCGGAGGACAGAAAAAAACTTTCGGTGCAAAAGGCGGCTTTGGAGAAGGAAAGAGTCGGACTTGAGAAAGAAAGCGTTTTGCTGGCGGAAAATACTGTGAAACAGGAAAAAACGGAAATCCTGCTGAAACAGTTCGAGGATGTGAAAGCGGCGCGGACTTTAACGGAAAACCGATGGAATGAGGTCAAACAGCATATCAGGAGTATTCGAGCGATCCTGGAAACGGAGAAGGAAATCAAAGCGAGGGAGGAGGAGGTAGAACTTCAGGTAAGGAAGTATGAAGATTTGAAGGCAAAGTATTCGGAACAAGAAGACCGGTTGATGAAGATGCGAAAACTTCGTGCCGACAATATCGCGGGGATTCTGGCAAAGGACTTGAAAACCGATGAGGCATGCCCGGTCTGCGGTTCGAGTTTTCATCCGAATCCGGCAAAGTTTACCGATGTTTCCGTCTCCGAAGAAGATCTGGAACATTCGGAACAACAGGTAAGCATTTGCTTAAAGGCCATGAATGAAAAAAGTGTGGAAGTGGCAAAATTGCGCGCCGTTGCAAAGGAAAAGGCGGAATATATGCATCATCGGATCGAAGAGATTTTCGACGTTATTTCCGGGCAAGACCGGCTTGTCGGCGAACTGGATGCCGCGTTTCCTCAGATTAAGGAGCGTTTAAAGGATGTTCGCGGGTTTGGGGATGCGATCTGCTTTGAACAGCTCAAAAACGCAAGCGGTGGCGGGAATGCAAATCAAAATATACGATCTTTGCTGGTGATACTGGGAACCGGCCTGCAGGAAGTCATGGCAAAATATCAGGAAGAGTGGAATGTTTTGACAAAAAAAGAGAATCAAAAAGTCCAAACGGAGCTGGAATTGCAGAAGCAAAAAGAACAGCATCGGGTCATGACTTTGCGGAAAGAAGAATTGCAAAACAGGATTCAAGGACTCGAAAGAAATGTATTTGCATCGGAAGGAAGCCTGGATACCCGAAAAAAGGAATTGGAGGATTTCTTTCGGAAAGCGGGGCTGGAAACGGACGATCCGGATTTTGAAATTCGAATCAAAGATTTAAAAACGATTTCCGAGGAAAAGATCGCAAAAATCCGACAAAAGCAGGCGGATTTTGCCGAAATCAGTGAAAAACTTACGGTTTTGACGACGACACTCGCCGAACTGCAAAAGCAATCCGATAAAATGTCGGAAAAAGTCCGTTTTCTTGCCGCAGATCATGCAAAACCGGGAGATGCCATTGAGGAAGAACGACTGCAAAGATATGTTACAAAACTGGAGAATGAGGTGAATGAACTTAAAATCCGAAAATCCGAATGCATGAGTCGAATCAAAACATGGTCATCCGCCCTGGAAATCAATTCCCGTATCCTGAAAAACATACATCGCAATCAAAGAGAACAGGAGAAAACAAAAGAACGCCTGATGATGCTCAAATCGCTTTCGGATACGGCAAACGGAAGCGTGCCGGGCAAGGAAAAACTGATGCTGGAGACCTTCGTACAGATGAAATACTTTGAGGGAATCATTCGCAAGGCAAATATTCGATTCATGCTCATGACTTCGGGGCAATTTGAGCTCAAACGCAAGGAAACCGGGGCAAATCTTCGAAGCCAGACGGGTTTGGAATTGGATGTGATTGATCACTACAACGGCAGTGTTCGAAGCGTAAAAACATTGTCGGGAGGAGAGTCCTTTAAGGCATCCCTGTCTCTGGCTCTGGGACTTGCGGATGAGATTCAGGAGCGCGCCGGAGGCATACAGCTGAATACGATGTTTGTGGATGAAGGTTTCGGAAGCCTGGACAGCGACAGCCTGAATCAGGCGCTCAAAGCCCTTTCGGATTTGACGGTCGGAAACCGCCTGGTCGGCATCATTTCCCATGTTGCGGAATTAAAGCAAAGAATCGACAGGCAGATTCTGGTGAAGAAAGACCGCGAGAACCGGTCAAAGGTGGAGCTGGTATGTTAAAAAAAATCATTAATGTCATCAGTTATACCCAAAAAGGCGGAGATTTGAATCACAGACTTTGCGGGCTGTTGAGCCGGGAGGGTTATGCTCTTCGTTCCTATCGCCATTTTGAAAAATCCTGTCGGGAGTACAAAAAATCACCGGACGATCCGGGGCGGAATATGGAAGTTGTGGAAAAAGACTTTGGTGTCGAATCCATCAAACAAAGGATTGCACTGGCCTTTGAACATCGGGAGCCGCTTGTTTTCATTGCCGCCGCGGGCATTGCCGTTCGAAGCATTGCACCGTATGTGAAGGATAAATTTCTGGATCCGTCGGTTTTGGTGATGGATGAGAGCGGGCGGTATGTGATATCTTTGCTGTCGGGGCATGTCGGCGGTGCC
>JBHAEV010000074.1:0-2735 GCA_041855735.1 Lachnospiraceae bacterium | reverse complement strand
AGCTTACCCATATAGAATAATTTGTCATCCTTCACTCCGGTAAAGCCCTTGCCTTTGTTGTCAAAATAATATTGTACGACATCTCCGATCGGTTCCATGATCTCGATCATTCCCTTTTGTAAGTTTCTCTGGCTTGCATTTCCGAAATAATAAATGTCATAATGCTTACCGTTGTAAATCCTCACCAGACCGTATACCGGCACACCATTGTTTGCAAAAAGAAAAGTTTTGTCCTGAATCTTTACAAAATCCGTCGTACGAAGCACCGTGTCCGCGCTTGCCTTCGGCACTCCGTTATTGTCGAAGTAAAACCATTCCACCTCGTTTTCATAAGTCTGCATGATGTTCTTCGGCGGGTTGAGCGAAAACCAGCCCAGTCTCTGACTTCCGTCCGAATTGAAATACATGAAGTCCTTTATAGTGGTTTCGGATACATCTTTGGTCGTCATATTCACCCAGCCGGTCAGCATCTTCCCCTCATCATCAAAACAATATTTTACATTGTCGATGGTCCTCAGCTTAACCTTGCCCTCCGCACCCGATGTGAACTTTTTCCCGTTCTCTCCGAAGAAATACCAGACTCTGTCATCTTTGGCTTCGGTAAACGGAAGAACCTCGTCGGATGCCACATAGTCCGGCGGAAATAATTTTTGCCAGCCTCTTACCATAAAACCGTTCTCGTCGGTATAGTAAACGCCATCTTCAATCCATCCCTTTTGAAGCGTTCCGTCATCCCCGAGATAAACCTGATTCTCCCCGACTTTCTTCCATGCGTTTGTCACCTTTCTGCCCTTGGAATCAAAAAAGTAAAACTCGGTGATCTGCCGATCTCCCACAACGGTCTGCAGCTTGATCCAATCGTTCTCCACCCGGCGGCCTTCCACATCCACATAGCTGTTGTTGCCGTCAACCCATGCATCTGAAACCATCCTGCCGTCCGTGCCGAGCCATCTGGCAATATTGTCGGCACCGTTTCGCCATTCATTGACCGCGAGCTGACCGTCGCTCTTTCGATAATACCATGACGCGTCCCGTTGTTCCCAGCCTGCGGCATGAGTAATCATCGTTGTCATGAATAAAAAGGAGATTGTGGCAAATAATGCAATAAAATGTTTTTTTCTCATTGGTAACTCCTTTACTCTTCTCAAAAAATAGCTGTTATTATTATACTGACTGAACCTGTTTTTATCAAGTAAGGATTATTTGCGGCATGTTTTGCCTTCTTCCCCACAGCATATTTTGCAGGATTCTTCGGCATGTTTTGCTGTTTTACTCCGCATTGAGTGCCCGAAGTGTGTATTCGTGAATGGCGGATTTCAGTCCCTTGTCGGAACTCACAATCTCATTGTAGATCACATCCAGAATGACCAGCAGCGGAAACTGCGGAGACAATGCATTTCCGTAATGCAGGGTGCTGGTGGATGCGACCAGCACAACTTCATCACAATACTCCTGAAAGCTTTTGTCATCATTTGCCGTGACCATAACCGTTCTGGCACCTCTTGCATGCGCCTCCTTCAGAAGATACAATACGGAGGAGCTGCCGCCGCTTAGAGAAAAGCCGAATACCAGGCTTTCTTCATTGAGAAAAACCGTCTGCATCTTCATGCGATCCGAATCCACAATGGAATCGATGTCAATGCCGATTCGCATAAAACGGCTCTCCATCTCACTCGCCACCAAGGACGAACTCCCCTTGCCGAACGAATACACCCTCCCGGCATGTTTCACCAAATCCACAACCCTTGTGACCTGCTTCTCGTCAATCAGGCTGTAACTCCTGCTCAGCAACTCCTGATAGGTGTCATACACCGTTCTTGTAATTCCCGTCGTCTTTTTTTCACTCTCCGAAAGCGTTGCCTTGTATTCATAGATAAACTCGCGATATCCGTCAAAACCGCATTTCTTGGCAAAACGGGAAAGCGATGCCTCACTGATATAGAGTCTGGCGGAAATTGCCTTGGATGAAAAATCCATCTGCTCTTTATTGTGGATAAAAAAATCTCCGATCGTTTTTTCGATTCCGGTAAAAGAAGAGTATTTCGCCTCGATCATCGGAATAATATTTTTTATAAACGGTTCCAATACATCACCTCTTTCGAATCTTTCATTTGCTTATAAAATTCATGTTATCCTTCCATATGAGCGTTTCACCTTTATTATATCTCCACAAGCCTTAATTTCATACCATCTTTCGAAAAGTGTAAGAAAACTTGCAAAACAAAATGAATTCGCTTATGATACAAAGGAATACTGTAATGCAAATGAATCGTATGTTACGGAAAACACGATCGGAAAGGGCAAACCATGAATATTCAAGAAATCACCGCAAAAATGAAACAAGCTTCCTATTCTCTTGCCGCCTTTGATGTCCATACTCGAAATCTTGCGCTGCAAAATATCGCCGATGCTTTGCTCCGAAATCAGAATGAAATTTTCCGGGCGAATCGTATCGACCTTGACCGTGCCAAATCGCAAAACCTGCCGGATTCCGTCATCAAACGATTGCGTTTTGACGAGCACAAGCTGCAGGATGTCATCGCGGGGATAAACGGCCTGATCTCCCTCGAAGATCCCCTCGGTAAGCAGACATTAAAACGAGAACTGGATGCCGGTCTGACCTTGATTCGCGAGAGCGTTCCGATCGGGGTCGTCGGCATCATTTTCGAAGCAAGACCCGATGCCCTTGTTCAGATTTCCGCTCTTTGCATCAAAAGCGGAAACTGTGCCGTCTT
>JBHAEV010000073.1:0-20354 GCA_041855735.1 Lachnospiraceae bacterium | reverse complement strand
TTCCTCATCCTCAATACCGTATCTCTCCTTTGCCAGAATCGGACCGTATATGGCATGATAAATCTGAGGGCAGAGTCTGTCCTCTTCACTCAGATTGATTCCATTGCGAAAAATATTCTTCTCCAGCTGCTCCGTCGAATATCCCTTTGCACAGTCGTGCAGCAAGCCCGCAATCAACGCTTTTTCATAATCTTCCCCATGACACATCGCCAGTGCCGCCGCGGTATACGCCACACCCTCGGTATGTTCATATCTTTTCGCAGATAACTCTTCTTTCAATCGTTCCCTGATCATCTCGATTTGCCTTGTATCCATCCCTGCCCCTATACTTTATATAAGTTATGCCTTGCGATATAATCCGCCACATCTTTGTCTACAAATTCCGTAATGTCCATTCCCGATGCAACCATATCCCGTATCATGCCGGAAGAAATATCCATTCTATTATATCGAATGATCGAAATTCTCGCCATATACTTTGCTGTTAAATACTCAATTTGTTTTTTCAATTCCGAAAATGTCGCCTCCCGACCTTCCTCATCCATGGCATACTCCCGAAATGCCACAAGTATTCTCGCTTCCCGCATTACGATGTCCGGTCTGACCCATTTTTCGATTTCAAATAAGGAGTCCGCTCCCATGATAAAACTGAATTCCACATCCGTAAAGCTTGCATTCAATCCCTGCAAGGTTTCATAGGTATAAATCTTTCCCTGTCTTTGAATTTCAAATTCCGACAGTTGAAGACTCGGATAATCCTGCAATGCAATTTTCAGCATTTTTGACCGTAACCGATAATCCGTGATTTTTTTTTCGGCCTTATGCGGCGGATTCGGGCTCGGCATCATCCAAACCTCATCCAGTTCAAACTTCTTTTTCGCATTCAATGCCAGGGCGATATGCCCTTTGTGAATCGGGTCAAATGTACCTCCGAGTATTCCAATCTGTCGCATTTTTCTCTACCTTCTGCAAAACCTCTTCCATTGATCCGTGATACAAAGCATTCCGCTTCCTGTTCTTTCATATCCACTGATGTTGATCCTTCATTTCAGGTTCTTTCGAATCTGCTGATGTTTATCCCTCATTTCAGGATCTTTCGAATCCGATGATTTTAATCTTTCGTTTATCCGGCTCATCCGCCTGCTTGTAGAGTATGATTTTTTTACCGATCACCTGTACCACTTCGCTCCTGGTTTGTTGTGCCAAAGCGGATGCAATCTCCTTCGGGTCGTCCGTACAATTCTTCAATACGGCGATCTTGATCAACTCTCTTGCTTCCAAAACCTCCGCCACCGCCAACACAATCTCATCGGTCAGGGATGCCTTTCCGTTGTGCAAAACCGGGTCGATTTTCATCGCCAGACCCTTTAAATACGCTCTTTGTTTACTCGTCATAATTTCCCTTTCATCTGCCCCGCATTCGCTTTACGCCGAACACTCCCGATCGAAGCGCGGCGTTTTGCGTGTTACTTGTAGTAATCAAATTCATGACCGTACATTCTCACGGTATCTCCCTCCTGAATTCCCGCCTTTTCCAGGTCTTCCAGAATTCCGGAGGTTTTCAGGAATTTCTGGAAAAAGTCGAATCCTTTTTCGGAATCCAGATTCGTGTATCCGAGCATTTTCTCGATTCTCGGTCCCTCCACCACAAACACACCGTCCACCACTTCCACCGTGTACGGCAAATCCCGATCGGTGGAATAATCCACCACATATTCCTTCTCGAATATGGTCGGCGTACGGTCCACGGTCTTCAGCAAATCCGCAATTGCGAACAACAATTCCCTGATGCCGGCACCCGTCACCCCCGAGATCGGACAGACCTTCACCCCGGGCTCAAATCGATCCCGCAATTTTTGAATCGGGTCTTCTCCTTCCACATAGATGGAATCGATTTTATTGGCGGCAATCAGCCAGGGACGTTTTAGCAATTCCGGATCATAGGCGTCCAATTCCTTATTGATTGCCAGAATATCCTCAATCGGATCCCTGCCTTCCGTGGAAGCCGCATCCACCACATGCACCAGGACCTTGGTTCTTTCGATATGTTTCAAAAAATCATGCCCGAGACCCACACCGTCTGCCGCTCCCTCAATCAGTCCCGGAATATCCGCCATGACAAAGCCCACACCGTCCGCCACGTCCACAACACCCAGATGCGGATCCAATGTCGTAAAATGATAGTTCGCAATCTTCGGTCTGGCATTGCTCACTCTTGAGAGGAGAGTGGATTTGCCGACATTCGGAAATCCGACCAGACCGACATCCGCAAGTACCTTCAACTCCAGAATCACTTCCAGCTCTTTTCCAGGCTGTCCCGGCTTGGCAAACTTCGGAACCTGCATGGTAGCTGTTGCAAAATTCATATTGCCGAGCCCCCCTTTGCCGCCGCGAAGAATGATCTCTCTTTGATTCTCCCCGCTCATATCGGCAATCACCTTGCCGGTCTGTAAATCCTTAATGACCGTTCCCTCCGGTACCTTTACCAGAAGGTCTTTTCCGTCCTTTCCATGGCATTTTCTTTTGCCTCCCGGTTCCCCGTCTTCGGCAAAGTATTTTCTCACCATACGAAAATCCGTCAGTGTGTTCAATCCCTTGTCCACTTCGAAAATAATATCTCCGCCCCGTCCGCCGTCTCCGCCGTCCGGTCCGCCCGCAGGAACGAACAGTTCCTTTCGAAAACTCACATGCCCGTCTCCGCCTTTTCCGGAACGGATTATGATTTTTGCGCTGTCTGCAAACATAGTCCTCCTAATCTTGTCCATACGAAACACGAAGCTAATCCTTCCAAAGAAGAATTAGCCCAGTTCACTTTGTTGTCTTTTATTGTAAACAAAAACTACGTTTAAGTAAAGACTTTTTCCCGATAAGTCGAGCAAATTTTCCCGACGCGCACATTAATTTTCAAAGGAGAACACTTCCTTGCCGCTTTCATCCTTTGCCTTTATTGCAAAGCGCATATTCTCGAAGTCCGCAAACAGCTTTGCCGCACATCCGTCTTTTTCCCATGTGAAATTCATGGTATGCGCATTTGCTTCCACGGTAATCCTGCTGTCAAACGCAAACGCTTTGAACTTCGAACGAAATGCCAGAAGCTTCAGCTGATCCTGTACCAGATCCAATTTCATCCGCTCTTCAATATCCGCCATGCTGAGATTTGTCCGGTTGATTTCCTTATGTCCGCTGCTTCCGGCAAGTTTCACCGCCTCATAATCATTCGTTCCGGCAAACAGATCCAAATACCAAACCTGCGGCTTACCCGGCATAAACAGCTGAACGGCTCTTGCCATCAACATCTTTTTGTCATCTTCCCCAAGCGCACTGTAATAGGTTGCATTGACCTGATAATAGATATTCTTTTGCCCGTGCAAATCTTTCACCAATCCGCCTCTTTTCACCACCGTATCGATGATCTTTTGAATCCTCTCCTCGGGAATCATCCCTTTCAAATCCAGCAGCGGAATTCCGTCATGACAACCCAGCATATTTACCGTGAGTATATTCTTTTCCAGTATCTCATTCGCCCAATTCTTCAAATTCTCACCGCTTTGATTTTCGATGGCATCGATCACCAGACCCGGAAGGAAGAAATCATAGGTCAGATATCCCTTTTTGGAAATCACCTCATGAATCCTGTCACCGTAACCGGCATGAATCTCCGGCAACAAGGTCAGATTGTACTGATCCGCCAGATTCCGCACTTTATCCAGAACTTCCCATGTACTCGGCTCATTTAAAAAATTCTTTTCACCCGGTTCCTTCGGGGCATAGGCAAATGCATCCAAACGCACGATCTTTGCGCCGTATTCCGAAAGTTTTTGCAGGGTTTCATCATAAAATTTCCACACCAAAGGAGATTTGATGTTCAAATCCATCTGACCGAGGTACATGCGCCCGGACTCCACCAGATCCAGAACGGATTTCTTTTGCTCATTTGTCAGTGAATTCAGAGACGACGCATCCGTCTGCAAAATCTGTGCCGGTGTCTTTCCCTCCTGTATGCCGGCATTTAAGATTTTTGCCAGGTAATTTGCCGTTGCATATTGGATTTCACCGCTTTTCATCAAATCCTGCGCATCCAGAAGAGGATATTTTACCTCCTGGTAAAAGGTGTTCCAGTATGGAACATTTTCACCGTTCGGAAAACGCACCATCAAAATCGGCAAGCCCGGTTTGCGGAAAAACATGTGCTCTATCTTCTTTGCATCCGGCTGAATATATCCGTCCGCCGTCATTTCCCCATGACCTTCCCAGAACTTGTTCCAGTTGATGAAGAAATCCTTGTATTCGGACTCTTCTCCTTTTTTGATGATATCCTGAAACTGGGAAGAAAGCACGGATGCATGGTTCAGAATAAAATCCAGCTTCAAGTCGATTCCGCGCTTTTGCAATTCCTCCAAATCCTCTTTATCCGCCAGCATTTGATTCAGAGAGTAGTCAATCACCGAAAATCCTCTGTCCAAATCCGTATTGAACAAACTCGGCAAAATATAAAACGATGCAAACACATCCTTTAATTCCTCTCTGCTCAGTAATTCCGTAATATCCGCCAATGTACCTCCCAAACTGTCGGGATAGGCATTCAGCATCGGCCCGTTATTTGCTGAAATATGTAATGTACTCATAATCCCCTCTATATTCTGCCCGCATCCATTAATCTGCGGTACTCGTCAAAACTTAACAGTTCTCCGCTTTTCGATACGATGATCTTTGCTTTCGGCGCCTGTGCTTCCAGCATTTTTTGTTCAATTTCCAAAACCAGAGTGGTAAACGGACTGTCAACGGCTCCGTCACGGTTTCTGGATCTTCGGTGCTCCAATGTTTCCTTCGGTGTGGAATTCAATAAAATCGGCACGTCCACGCCTTTGAAATGATCGCTGTTGCCGTGCGTCCACTCGATCACCAGAATCTTGGTATTTGAGAAATCCACCTCATCGTACCAAAGTTCGGTATTCCCTCTGCCCATTCTCTTCAGCCAGATCTTGTCCTCACCGTCTTTAAAACGCTTCAGAATATCTTCGATTTCCTCAAAACGAATCTCAGCGGATGTGCCAAGATATCCTTCCAATCCCTTTCTGCCGTTTCGGATGTAGGATTCATACCATTCATAGGTGTTTATATGTGCCGGATTCGCATCATCGTTTTGTAACTGCAATGCGTGAATGATATCAAAACGTTCCTTGCCAAACGTTCCTTCCGCAACCATCCCTTTGATGGCGGATTCACGGAATATATGCAGACGCTCCGCATCATTATACATCGGAATCCTGCGCGGATAATTGTCCCCGGACAATGTATAGGATCCGATTCCCGCCTCTCGAAAGAAATGGGAAAGCAGTGATGCCGTTTCCGATTTTCCCACACCGGATCCGCCGCAAACACAGACGACCGCTCTTTGTTTCGGATTGCTTTTTACAAACGGAAGCAATTCCTTTGCCAGTTTCGGGAAAATGGTCCTTGCCTTTGCAATATGCCCGGCACCGATTTCCACCTTGTCCCCGGGCATATCTCCGTGTAAAATGTCCTTCGGAACTTCCGACAGTCCGGAATATTCTCCTCTTTCCAGTAATTCGATTATGTTCTCCATACCTCATCTCCATTTTTGTTATCTACATGAAAAAATTATAAAAATTCTCTTCCATAGATATAAATATTACCATATTACATAAAGTCTATCAACCGAAAAATCTATTAAAAAAGAGACAGTCCAAAGACCGCCTCTCTCTTTACTTACGCATTCTCTCTCGGGTAAACGGAAACCTGCTTCCGATCCCTGCCCTTTCTTTCAAATCTTACGATACCGTCCACAGTTGCGAACAAAGTATCATCTCCGCCTCTGCCCACATTGTTGCCCGGGTGAATCTTGGTTCCTCTTTGTCTGTAAAGAATGTTGCCGGCCAAAACGAACTGACCGTCGGCTCTCTTTGCACCAAGGCGCTTCGACTCGGAATCACGACCGTTCTTGGTGGATCCCACTCCCTTTTTATGAGCGAATAACTGAAGGTTCATCTTAATCATGTTTTCACCTCCCTGATGAATCGATTGTATCATGTTTAATGGTAATAAATGTTGTTCCGTATTCTTCTGCAATGGATTGCAAACCCAAAGCACAGCTTTTTAAGAGAAGAATCGACTCTTTCGAAATCTCTCCCCTGATCCGAAACGAGAAATCCCCGTTCTTTTCGACAATTTCACATGCAAAATCATCCTCCGTAAACTCGCTGACGGAATTTGCAAGATTGATCGTCAATGCCGAGATTGCCGAACACAGAATATCCCTGCCCGACTTCGCGTACCCGGAATGTCCGTGCGCTTCCAATCCCCGGAGTATTCCCTCTTCATCGGATAAAAGCGTAATCGTCGTCATACTAAGCGTTAATCTTCGTGATCTTCACTTGAGAGAATGACTGTCTGTGACCATTCTTCTTGTGATATCCGGTCTTACTCTTATACTTGTAAACAACGACCTTCTTCGCTCTGCCATTGCCGAGCACTTCCGCTTTCACGGTTGCACCTGCAAGTACAGGTGTTCCCACTTTCAGCTCGTCGTCACTTACCGCCAGAACCTGATCAAATGTAAACTCTTCTCCCGCCTCAGCGCCAAGCTTCTCCACCCGGATTACATCACCCTCGGAAACCTTGTATTGCTTGCCACCGGTTACAATAATCGCGTACACGTTCGTACCTCCTTTTACATTACTCGCCAACTACGGTGCCGGTAAACCGGTCTTTCAACCTCATTGTGCGGCATACCTAGTATTTATACCATTCCTGAGGACAAATGTCAAACACAAAATAAATCACCCTGAGGGGATCGAGTTGGGAAAGTGCTGATGAAATCCGCGCTCCTTTATCCTTGCTTCAATTCTCTTTGACTGATTTCCAACAGCTTGTTTCTCATGTCGGCTTCAATTTGGCGAAGCTCAACCTCCGCCGCTCTTCTCCTTGCACGACCGTCCTCCTGAATCTTTACCACCTCATCAAAGGTTGCAATCAGGTTCTGATTTGTGGCTTTGAGCGTTTCAATGTCGATAATTCCTCTCTCGGCTTCCTTTGCGGTTTCAATGGTAGCCATTTTCAGATTTTCCGCATTCTTTTTGAGCATCTGATTGGTTACATCCGACACTTCTCTTTGCGCCTTTGCCGCCTGGGTTGAGTGCGTCAGACCGATCGCGATGACCATCTGGCTCTTCCAAAGCGGAATTGTGTTGACCAGGGTGGTCTGAATCTTTTCGGACATCACGGTATCATTGCTTTGAATCAGTCGGATCTGTGGCGCCATCTGAAGAGAAACCGTTCTGGACAGATCCAGATCGTGCAGTTTCTTGTCAAAACGATTGATCATTTCGGAGAAATCCTTGACCGCCTGCGTGTCCTCCGGCAAGCCGCTTTGCTGCGCTTTCTCGATCAGTTTCGGAAGTTCGACTTTCTGTGCCTCTTCCAAGCGCTTTTTGCCTGCCAGAATATACATGGAAATCTCTTTGAAATACGTCAGATTCAATTCATACATCTTGTCCAGCATTGCCACATCTTTCAGCAACGTAATTTGATGCGCTTCCAATGCATTGGAAATCTTATTGATATTGACCTCCGCTTTGTCATACTTTGCCTTTAAATCCTGCAATTGATTGACCTTCTTTTTAAAGAAGCCGAAAAGTCCCTTTTCGTCTTCTCCGTTCTCCATGCTTCTGAGTTGTGAAACCACGCCGGTCAACATATCTCCGACCTCTCCCAAATCCTTGGTCCGAACACTGGTCAATGCATCTTCCGCAAAGGAAGCGATCTTTTTCTGGCTCCCCGCACCGTATTGCAATACCGTTTGCGTATTTTTCAAATCGATTTGCATGGCAAAATCATTGACCATCTTTTGTTCTTCCGGCGTCAGTCGAAGATTTTCTTCCATTTGTTTGTTGACATCCTGAACCACTGCAACATCCTTTACCGATGAAAGCTCGGAAATGATCGGATTCTGACCTGCCCCGAACGGATCCAGCGTCAAAGTCGGCGTCGGTATCTCCTTATTCATAAGATTCGCCTTTACCTCTTCCTCGGTTTTCATTCCCTCCATACCCGCCTGTGTGTTGAAATTCTCGCTCATATGCTCTCCTTTTCTTGCTGTTTTATTTTCCGGAAATCCGACATCCAACGCATGCTTTGCAATCCCTGCGACAAACGCGAAAAAATGCAATTCCGATGATACCGCCTCCTAATTTGAAATCATCGGTCGGACCTTATTTAAAATCACTGGTCAAACCCTCTTTCGCAAGCATCGTCTTAATCACGCTCGCATCGGCGGTCACATCGTAAATATCATTCTTATACAAATTGTTCAGCATCTCTACGAATGCTCTGTTGATGGTATCCAAGGTATTCTCAATATTGGATTTCGCATCCAGTACTTCTTTCCCGGGTGTTGTGATGTTTCCGAATTCTTTGAATTTTTCCACCAGCTTCACCGTTGTCGGCAGATAATAGTCCATGAATCTTCGCATCTGGTTCGCTTCCGACGGCTTCTTCTTCACTCTGTCAAAAATGCTCCGAAGCAGTTTTTCCAGCTCGTCCAATCTCTCGGAAATTACTTCTTCCGGAATTTCGTCATTCAGCTTTCGGAGCTTTTGAATGTATCCTTCCCCGTCATTGACCACATTCAGCCAATCTCTTTTTTGTTCCGCGGTCAGGTTTTTAGCAACATCCGAATCCGTCAGCTGTTGTTTTTCCATATCTTCCGCAACCTGAAGCGTCTGCTTCCGTTTTTCGATATACATATAGTTGTCATAGGACTCCCTTGTCAAAAGAAGCGTCGTTCCGCTTGCATCAAATCTTGCCTCCGGAAAAATCCCCTGTTCCAGTATCCCAAGCATCGTTTTTTTCGCCTTTTGCGTTGAGCAATGAAAAATATCGGCAATTTCGGAAAGCGTAATATAGTTTCGCTCCCGAACAAAATAATACAGACGTTTTGCCTTTTTGATATTGCGAAGCCTCCTGTGACTGCGGTAAATTCCAAATCCGCTCAGTCCCGTAAAAATCAAAATCGGGAACATTTGATATGCGTCGAAAAAAGCCCCCCCTGCCAATGCCATCAGAAATATCAAACCGAAAAACCACGATACGATACTGAGTGCCATACTCGAAACATGCTTTCTGGGAACAAAACGAACCTTTGCGGGAATCGGCGTCTGATTCGCCACATTGAAATGACGGTTTTGAAACGGCTGCGAAACTCCGGAGTTGATGCCGTCCCATATCGGATTGCCGTTTTTGGGCGGATTGTTGAAATCCGCAAACTCCCCGTTTCGTGCATCCCCTTTGTATCCGGTGTAACGGTCATTCGGAGAAAATGCGCCATGTCTCGTATGACTGCCCGAGCTGGAATAATTCGTGCGGGGACGGTTGGAAACGCGTCTGATCTCCTCCACCACGTCCTCCACGGTATCCTTTACCGTATCCTTCACCATATCGTTCAATTTGGAAAAATCTCCTTTGGTGATGGCATCCGTGACTTCTCTCGTGATATCTACCCTTTCTTTTTTCTTGAAATCCTTGTCATCCTCCATATTTTTCTCCTATCTTTCAATCATCGGCATCCAATAGGTGGCGCCGAACAAATCCTGTATTTTATATGTAATGAATATTCTCTCCGAAATCGTATGATAGCCGACACTCGGGTAATCGCTCCCTACAACCAGCTGCTCGCCGATTCTGTAGCCGTCCACATACTCTCCTTCATAAGTATAGTAATCGGCAATAAAATCAATGACATCACCCTTTTCAAGCTCCGAGGTGGACTTCGCGACGGTATCGGTTTCCCCTTCGCGATAGTCGGTTCTGGCTCCCACAATATGCCCGTCGGGATGTTCCTTGTCAAAGACAATGATGAGATCCGCCCTAGTTTCGTTCAGCAATACGGGAACCCGACCGAGTGTGATGTAATCCTCCCCATCCGCAAGGGTGGAGATATGATAGTATGCCACCGGCTGACCGTCGATCGACAACCACGCTTTGGTAGTGTCCGCCATCAAGTCTCCGTCGGAATCGAAATCGAATACATTGTCCTCTCCCATATCGATATAACCTTCGCCGTCGTTTACGAAAGTCACAAAATCCATTTTGGCGATCTTGGACCATTCCTCCTCCGGCAAAGAAAGCACTTCGGTATCCCCTTTGTACTGCCATTTCAGTTTTCCGGCATCCAGTGAATTCTTTGAAACAATGCCCGCCACCTCTTCTTCGGGCAGCGTCCTGTCCAAAATAAAGTCGATATTGCCCGCATCCAACCCGGTAATGGAAGTAATCTCGCCGTTGATCACGCCCGACAACAGCTGTGTGAGCAAATCCGATCCTCCTCCGCCGCCGGATTCTCCCAGCAGAGTCGGAAGCGGACTTTGACTCTGACCGGAACTGACCTGACCGCTTGCTTCCAGGGTTGCATATTGCTTGATCACCCTCGAATACTCATCATCCATGCCGATTTCCTCATATGTATCGGTCATGGTATCCACACGATTCAGTTTTTTACTAGGAAAATATATGGATAATCCGTAGGAATTTGCCATATTCTGCGAAGTGCGATTGTACTTCACCGTTCCCAGGATGTCGTTTGCCAAAGCCTTGGCCTCCTCCGTTCCGATATGGGATGCGAGGCTGACCAGATCCACCTGGTCAATCTTGGATGATGCGGCAAATTCTCTCGAAATGTTTCTGGCATTGGCAACTCTGGCATACTCTTTGTTCTGTATCAAATCCCCGGTGGACTGTGCAAACTGCTTTAAACTTTCCGGAATCACCGCTTTCAGCTCTGCCAAATCCACCAAAGACAGTGTCGTACTCTGCCCTCTGGCCTGCACCGCCGACACGTCGATGAAGTCATCGATCAATTTCTTGCCCAATTCCAGGGTGCTGACGGAAGTATCTTTTGACAAATCATTCAGCCAGTTGGTGTAATACCATCCCGTACCCGGCTCCGTTTCTTCCGAAGCAATCATATAATCGGCATAATCCGAAAGAGCCAGAGCCGTTTCGGCGGTCGCCATCAGACAGGCATCAAAACCGATAAAATCAAATTTGACATTTGTTTTGCCAACGGCGGATTTGATTTCGGACAGATTCATGGCGCCGGTCTGTGAGTATTTTTCATCGTATCCGAAACCGGTTACGGAACCGCCGCCATGATCCCAGAAAATCAGCTGATTTCGATTCGCCGGATAATTGGTTTTACAGTAATTGATGAAATCCGTCAAAGTATTCGGATCCGTCATGGACCGGGAAGACTCTTCATGCAATTTGGTCAGTCCGCCGTTTTGAACTCTGTAGATCTGATTCACCCGGTTGCTGATGATCGAGTTTTTCCATGAATTCGTGCCGCCCGTATAGACAATGAGATGGATATTGTCGGGTAAATCGGCTTTCGCCATCTCCGCAAGATCACTGCTCGCCATGCCGTGCCTGCTTTCCAAATCCGTTCCCAGCATATAAACCATAACGGTCACACTGTCGCCCGTCTTCGGCGTGTAAAATTTGCTTCTGGCGGTGCTCGCCACGGAAGTGTCCAGCTTCGCGCGATTGTCGGGTGCCACATCCCATGCCGTATAGGATCCGGTCATGCTCTGTGCATTGGTGCTGCCGAACAGCGAAATCAGGCTCCCGAGATCCAACCCGGTTCCCGTTGTATTTTGTACGGAACCGGTTCCGGAGCTGTTCGTGTTGCTCTGTTGGTTCGAACCGCCGGTATCATTCGGACTCTCCGCGGACGAACTTTGCGAACTTCCGCCGAGCAAGGTACCGACAATATTTCCTATGCCGGCTCTTCCGCCGAACAGCAGCAGAATCAATAACAAAACGATCGTAAGCGGGGATCTCCCGCCTCCGCTTCTCTTCGGACCGTCATTGCCGGATCCGAAATAACCGCCGCTGCCTCCGGCTCTTTTGCCACCGAGTCCGTCGCCTCTTCTGCCGACCGACTTCCCTTCACCGCTCACTCTTCGATTATGCCCTACGGGACGGTTATCACTCATTTTTCTCCTCCGAAACTTGCAATCGATATGCACATCCGCTTCGCCTTTGTTTGACCATGGAGTTCGAAGCCGCATTTCTGCACTCTTTACAATTCTACCACAAAATATCGTGAATATAAAGTATCGCAAACGGAAATTAATGGATGGATAGCGCCGCCTGTGCCGGAAGACATACCGCCAGATCCCCCTCCCGGCTTAGCCATCCGTAACTTTCACAGATATGATCTTTGCATTCACTCCGTACAAATGCCGCCTTTTGATCCCTCACTTCGATATGAACCGCAATATTGTTGGATGAAAAATCGTACACCCCATTTTGATTTAAGTCGATGATCTGCTCTTTCTCCCCCAATGTCAGTATCGCATGGTGCCTGCCCTGCCCGCTTTGCATCGCATTGCGCGACTTATATAACTCGATGAATCCCCAGACTATGAGGCAGAGCAATGCCAGAATCAGTGCAACAAGCAGCTCTTTTTTGATATTCTTCCCTTTCTCCGGGATTCTCTGATTCCACATTTTCTCTTCCTTTTAATTTCCGATATGAAATATCTCTCCCGCACCTTCGGAATACTCGATTTCTCCGTTCTCGTGTACAAAGTACGCATATGTTCCCGGAAACTTCGCAAGCAGCTCCATTCCCCTTTTCGTGCCCAGTGAAAAGCAGGATGTGCTGAGGGCATCCGCAAGCATGGAGGACTCCGAAACAATGCTCACCTGCGTCAATCCGTTTTGAATCGGATATCCGGTTGAAGTATCCAGAATATGGTGGTAATTCACCCCGTCTTTTTCAAAATGCCGCTCATAAACTCCGGAAGAAACCACGGATGAATCATGCAGAATTACATAACCCAGTATATCCTCCTGCCCCTGAAACGGTGCACGCAGTCCGACTTTATACTCCTCACCCCCGGGTTTTTTCCCGATGCAAAGGACATTCCCTCCCAGATTGATGATGGCGGATTCCACGCCCCGCTCCTGCAGATACCACTTGATCTTATCGGCAATATATCCCTTGGCAATGGCTCCGAGGTCGATTCGCGTTTCGTCGTCACTGAAAATGATTTTATCGCCAAAAATCCTGATTCTGTGAAAACCAACCTTGCGCAGTTCTCTCTCCACATCCGTACTGAGCGGAACAGTCGGATTTTCCGTCTGAAAATCCCACAGCGAAAGCACCGGTTCAATGGTGATATCAAATGCTCCGTCCGACAATTCACTGATTTCCTGCGCCGCGGTAATCACCGTTTTTAAATCGTCGCTGATCACCCATTCCCTTTCTCCTTTGTTTCGGTGGTTCAATCTGTAAATTTCGGAATTCTCATGATGTGCGGAAAAAATCATTTCCATCTCCTCGCAGATTTTCATGACTTCATCCAGTATTTTCTCATCCTTTGTACCGTAAATCTTGAAATTCACAACGGTATCGAAGGCGAAACCCGTCCGTTCCAGATAGGTATCCGTCGACGCTGTGTTAGCGCAGGATGCCCCGAAGAGAACCGACACCAGAAAAAGCAGCGCAATCGCCATGAACCTTCTTATGCTTTTTTTTTCCTTCCCCGTACTGTATTCTGCAGTATATTTTTTTTCGTGTTCTCTGATATTTTCCATCGGTTTTCCATCTCCGAAATTTTCTTTATATTGTAATAAAAAAATGATACAATGTTTCTGCGACAATTTTACCACAGATTGCGCGATTTTGAAATTTTTTTTGAAACGGGGAAAGTATGAAAAATAATACAAAAATCCATACAAAGATGAATTGCAAAAATATGGACCGTGAAAAAAAATCCATGCTGATGATCGTCTTTTCCATGTTGATTTTCGGTACGGTCGGACTTTTTCGAAGATCCATACTCCTGCCTTCCGAATGGATTGCTTTTGCAAGGGGAATTCTCGGCGGAATCTACCTGTTGTTTCAGGTTCGTCTGCGGGGACAGAAACTCCGTTTTCGTATGAAAAAAAAATCTCTCCTGATGCTGCTGCTTGCCGGCGCAATTATGGGTGCGAACTGGATTTTGCTGTTTGAGTCCTATCGTTTTACCACGGTTGCCATTGCCACACTTTGTTACTATATGCAGCCGATCATCGTCATTTTGCTTTCCCCGATTTTTTTTCGGGAAACATTGACAAAGAGAAAGCTCCTATGCGCATTCACGGCGGTAATCGGTATGTTTTTTGTATCGGGCGTCTTTTCCGGACAAGCAACAGGTGAAGTGCATACCGTCGGGATACTTTTCGGTCTGGGAGCCGCACTCCTGTATGCCGTCGTTGTGATGATGAATAAAAAAATACCCGATGTCCCCGCCAATGAAAGAACGATACTTCAATTGTTTGCCGCCGCGATTGCCCTGCTTCCCTACCTTGCAATGCAGGGTTTGCCGACAAATTACACCTTGGATTCCAAAAGCCTGATCCTGCTTTTTGTCATCAGCTTTTTTCACACCGGCTTTGCCTATGCACTGTATTTTCACAATATCCAAAGTCTCAAAACCCAGACTATTGCAATTCTCAGTTACATCGATCCGGTTTCCGCACTCCTGTTTTCCACAGTTTTCCTCAAGGAACACTTAAGCAAAGCCGGAATGCTCGGAGCCGTTTTGATTATCGGAGCTGCATTCTTTGCGGAAGTGGATTTAAAAAGCAGATAATGCGCGCATTACAAAGACAGATTTCGGATTGAAATCGTCATGCCCGTCAGAAACGTGCGCCGCCGGGCGCACCGCCATGAAGAAAGGGAGCCGTTGCACAGCATAATGTGCAGCAGCCCCCTTTTTCAGTCCGCCCGTTCGGGCGGACTTTTTTCAAATATCAAAAACTCAAAAGCGTCAAACGAATCCCCTGCTTCGGTATTATGCTTCGGATTTCTCCTTGTCCTTACCGTAAAGCGTCACCAGTTTCTCAAGATAGGAAAGTCTTTCTTTCGCATGCTGCTCATTGAGTGCAAAGAGCTTCTCCGCTCTTTCCGGATTCTTAAGCATAAGCGATGTGTAACGAACTTCGCCCTTTAAGAATTCCTGATAATCCGCGGTCGGCTTTTTGGAATCCAGAGTAAACTTGTTCTCCGCATCCGGATTGAAGCGGAAATTGTTCCAATAACCGGATTCCACCGCTCTCTTCTCCTCGGTGATGGACTCATTCATACCCTTCTTGATGCCGTGTGCAATACATGGAGCATAGGCGATGATTACGGACGGTCCCGGATATGCTTCCGCCTCTATAAGCGCCTTTACGGTCTGATTGTAATCCGCGCCCATCGCAATCTGTGCAACATACACATAACCGTAACTCATGGCAATACTTGCAAGGTCTTTTTTCTTGGTTTCCTTACCGCCTGCGGCAAAGTGAGCCACCGCGCCGGTCTTGGTCGCCTTGGAGGACTGACCTCCCGTATTGGAGTACACTTCGGTATCGAATACCATGATATTGACATCCTGTCCGCTTGCGATTACATGGTCAAGACCGCCGAATCCGATATCGTATGCCCAACCGTCACCGCCGAAGATCCACTGGCTCTTCTTTGCAAGGAATTCGGCATTTTTCTTCAGCTCGGTTGCGATCTCTCCGTCGTCGGAGGAAATCGCCGCAAGGAGTCTGCGGGTTGCCGCATTGTTCTTGGAACCGATCTGGAAAGTATCCAGATATTCTTCACAAGCTTCCTTCACTTCCGGTGAAGCGGTTGCCGCGAGCTCCTCAACTCTTGCCGCAAGCCTTTCACGCAGTGCAACATTGGCAAGATGCATACCGTATCCGAACTCCGCCGCATCCTCGAACAAAGAGTTCGACCATGCAGGACCGTGTCCGTTTTGGTCGGTGGTATACGGTGTGGACGGTGAGGAATTGCCCCAAATCGAGGAACATCCCGTGGCATTTGCGATATACATTCTGTCGCCGAACAATTGTGTGATCAGTCTTGCATACGGTGTTTCACCGCAGCCCGCACATGCGCCGGAGAACTCCAGAAGCGGTTTCTTGAACTGTGATCCCTTCACGGTGGTCTCTTTGAACTTATCGATCACTTCCTGCTTGATCGGAAGCTCTACGCTGTAATCATAATACACATGCGCTCCGACATTCTCTTCGAAGTTCTGCATGGTGAGGGCCTTCTGGCCTTTCTTGCCCGGACAGACATTCGCACAGGAACCGCAACCGGTACAGTCATAGGTGGATACATTCACCGCAAACTTGTACCCCTTCATTCCGTTCAAGTCGAGAGTAACCATACCCTCCGGTGCATTGGCCGTCTCTTCCTCGGTCAACGCGAAAGTACGGATCACCGCATGCGGACATACATAGGCACAGAACCCGCACTGAATACAATTGTCACTGTTCCATACCGGAACATTCACCGCAATGCCTCGCTTCTCATATGCGGAAGTTCCGCTCGGCGTTGTACCGTCCACATAATCATTGAATGCGGAAACCGGAAGATTGTTGCCCTGCTGTGCATTTACCGCGGATTGCACATTGTTTACAAAGTCAATGGCATCTTTCCTGCCCTTCACCGCGGTTGCAAAATCAAGTCCTTCATCCTTTGCATCCGCCCAATGTGCCGGAATCTCCACCTTAACCACACCGTCGGCACCGGCATCGATCGCCGCCCAGTTCTTCTTTACAACGTCCTCACCCTTTCTGCCGTAAGTCTTCTCCGCCGCTTTCTTCATAAGATCCACGGCCTTCTCGTAAGGGATGATGTCCGCAAGCTTGAAGAATGCGGATTGCAAAATGGTGTTGATCCTGGTCGGACCCATGCCCGTTTCAATACCGATCTTCACACCATTGATGATGTAGAAATTGATCTTATGATCATACATATATTTCTTGACCTGTCCCGGGATATGCTTTTCCAGCTCGTCTACAGTCCATGAACAGTTCAGGAGGAATGTGCCGCCGTCCACAAGTTCCTGAACCATGTTGTACTTGCGAATATACGCCGGGTTGTGGCATGCCACAAAGTTTGCCCTTGTAATCAGATAGGTGGAGCGGATCTTGCTGTGACCGAAACGCAGATGCGACATGGTCACACCGCCGGACTTCTTCGAGTCATAGTCAAAGTAGGCCTGCGCATACATATCGGTGTTGTCTCCGATGATCTTGATGGAGTTCTTGTTTGCACCGACCGTACCGTCCGCACCGAGACCCCAGAACTTGCAGTTCACGGTGTCCTCCGGGGATGTGATGACGCTCTCGTCCGCTTCCAGAGAAAGATTGGTCACATCATCCACAATGCCGATGGTATATCTTTTCTTTTCCGTATTGCGGAAAACAGAAATGATCTGCCCCGGTGTGGTGTTCTTGGAGCCCAGACCGTAACGACCGGTAAATACCGGTACATTGTGGAATTTGGTATCCTTGAGTGCCGCCACAACATCCAGATACAGCGGTTCACCGAGCGAGCCCGGTTCCTTGGTTCGATCCAGCACCTGAATTCTCTCGACAGAATCCGGAATTGCTGCAAGGAATGCATCGACATCGAACGGTCTGTACAGTCTTACTTTCACCAGTCCGAGCTTCTCACCCTGTTTTGCCAGATAGTCGATGGTTTCGCAGATGGTTTCATTTACCGATCCCATCGCGATGATCACGGTTTTTGCATCCGGCGCACCGTAGTAATTGAAGAGCTTGTAGTCGGTGCCGATCTTCTCATTGACCTTGTCCATGTATTCCTGTACAATCGCCGGCAATGCGTCATAGTACGGATTGCAAGCCTCTCTCGCCTGGAAGAACACGTCCGGATTCTGTGCCGAACCTCGGATTACGGGACGTTCCGGATTGAGTGCATTTTTGCGGAAAGCATGAATCGCATCCATATCCGCCATCTCTTTGAGATCTTCATAATCCCATGCCTCGATCTTTTGAAGCTCATGGGAGGTTCGGAATCCGTCAAAGAAATTGATGAACGGAACTTTTCCCTTCAGAGCTGCCAAATGCGCAACCGGAGTCAAGTCCATCACTTCCTGTACGGATGAGCCGCAAAGAAGAGCGCAGCCGGTCTGGCGGCAGGCATAAACATCGGAATGATCCCCGAAAATACTCAGCGCATGAGATGCGATCGCTCTCGCGGAAACATTGATAACACCCGGCAATTGCTCGCCGGCAATCTTGTATAGGTTAGGAATCATGAGCAAGAGACCCTGGGAAGCCGTAAATGTTGTTGTCAAAGCACCGGCTGCAAGAGAACCGTGTACCGCACCGGCCGCACCGGCCTCCGACTGCATCTCGGTAACCTTTACCGGATGTCCGAGAATATTCTTTCTTCCGTCGGTCGCCCACTCGTCGGTGTGCTCCGCCATAACGGATGAAGGTGTGATCGGATAGATGGCGGCAACTTCGGTAAACGCATACGACGCGTGAGCTGCGGCCTGATTTCCATCCATGGTCTTCATACTTCTTTTTACCATAAAAAAATCCTCCTACTTTTGATTAAAAAATGATTATGCACAAAGAGTTCTCCGGTTGGGTAATCACAACAAAAAACAGTGCATCCGGAGCTAGTTATACATCTACATTATAGCAATTTGGCGTGGCATTGCAAATAGGAATTCTTGATTTATTGTATTATTTTTTAAACAATTTGATTATCCGTTCTCTTTTTTAGATATATCTTACAAGAAAAAGCTCCGCCGGCGAGTGCCGAAGGAGCTTGCTGTTCCAAAACATCATCGATTTAATTTCCACCCGGGCCAACCGGTGCCGAAGATTCGGCAGTCGGTTGCTTGGCAATGGTCGGTTCCACCGTTTCCGCGCCATCGACACCGGATGTCGGTGTTTCCCCCGGACCCTGATTCTGCGGTGCGCTCGTCGCCTGTGTTGTAGAAGCTGCCGAAGTTACACCCGGTCCCTTGCTTGCGGAAGTTGTCGTTTCTTCCGTCGTTTTTGCCGCCGATGTTTGAGCGGAAGTTTGCGCTGCGGTGCTGCTTTGCGAGCTGCTCTGCCTTGCCGCCGTTGTACTCGCCGTTGTGCCAGTTCGATCATCCGAACTGCTTTGGGAACTTTCAACCGCCGCAGACGTGGTTTCCCCCTCTGAGGTCGGCTCTGTTTCCGCTTCCGCCGCCATGGATGTTTCCTGCGGAGCGGAATTCGGATTCTTCTTTATGGTCGCCGGATGTCCGCTGTAAGTGCTGTTGTGCAGGAATTTCTCCTCAATGACCGCACCGTCTTTCTTGGTCACCAGTTTGGTCTCCCATCTGGAACCGAGTGTCGCTTTGTCAACCAAGATCTCTTTTCCCTCCGGTACACTCGGGTCATCCACATAATTCGGCTTCGGTGATTCCCTGTCCTCGATTTTCTTGGATACCATGGAAACTTCCACGCCTTCTTCCAGTATCGGGATTCCGACAATGCTGACCGTCAGGGTTTGATCCACCAGCTTTGCACGAATGGCTACCGCCACATGCGAGGTGTTTAAAAATCTCATGTCCGGTCCCGCATATCCGTCATAGCTGACCATCGCGTCTTCTCCCGGAACAACATAACTCGGCGCAAAGGAATGCGCATGTCGCTCGGTTGTCTTTAAACCGGATTTTACCACCGCATTGTAGAGTGTGGAGGATACCTGACACACACCGCCTCCCGGCTCCTCAATCAATACACCGTTTAAGTATGCGCCGGCAGGTTTGTATCCCTTTTCCGTTGTTCGATTTCCCGTTGTATTGTTAAATGAAAACTCCTGACCGGCAGGAATGATCATTCCGTCCATGGATTCCACCGCAATGCGAATATTGGTGTTCCTGTCCGCATTCGCAGTTGTTTTTGTCGTAAACTGCCCGATGACCTTGTACATCTCCTTTACCTTTGCTTCGGTAAATTCCGGAGCCACTTCCTCGGACACCACTTTTATCACACTGTCAAATTTCTTTTCGGAAATTGCGGTTTGAATGTCTTTCTTTAATTGTTCTTCATTGATCGCCAGTCCGTTCGCTTCTCCGGAATACAGGAATGATCCCGTGGCTTTGTCAAAACCGGAAATGGATCCGTTTTGGGCTTCCACATTCCATTTTTTTGCCATCTCGGCCACAATGCCGTCCAATTTCACGGTATCCACCGAGAAATCGATGACATAGCTCTCCTGCGGCTCGGCATCATTGACATAGATGGTATCCAATAACGACTTGATGTTGCTTTCAAGCAAATTCTCTATCACAAAAGTATCTTCGGCGGCGCCTTCCAACTTCGCCGTCATACTCCATGGATATTTGGCTTCCAACTGCATCAGGGCTTCCTGCTTTGTCAGACCGTTGATATTGATCTCATCGATGACAACATTCCGATTCAGCTTGTTTTCAATCACAACACTGTTGTCTGCGGTAAAACTGGAAATAATTCTTCCCGCTCCCCACACAATC
>JBHAEV010000072.1:0-12936 GCA_041855735.1 Lachnospiraceae bacterium | reverse complement strand
ATGGAATCGGCGCAATCCATTCACTCAATTTGAAAAAAAAACGCCGGATTTTGGTCGCAGTGCTTATCGGAATCATATTTGTTGCGGGCGGAGTCCATCTGTCGCGGGAAAGAAAAAACACCATCATCATCGGCTCCAAGAACTATACGGAGCAGCTCATTCTCGGCAATATTCTTTCGAGCATGATTGAAGAGTATTCGGATTTGAAAGTTGCCAGAAAGCTGAATCTGGGTGGAACACAGGTTGCGTTTTCCGCACTGAGAGAGGGGGAGATTGACGGATATGTGGAGTATACGGGGACGGCACTGGTCAATGTATTGAATATGGATGTCGATGCGTCACCGGATGAAGTGTACGAGCTGGTAAAAGAAGAGTATGACAGGAGGTATGGTTTGACCTGGCTGAAACCGCTTGGGTTTAACAATACATATACGATTTCGGTAAGGCAGGATACGGCGGATCGCTATCAATTGAAAAGTATTTCCGACTTGACGGCGGTGAGTTCGGATCTGGTTTGCGGAACGACGATGGAATTTTCCAATCGACCGGACGGTTTGGCAGGATTGGGCGAAACCTACGGTTTGAAATTTAAAGATGTCAAAGCGGTTGACGGAAGTCTGCGATATACGGCATTGATGAGCGGGGAAAGCGATGTGATCGATGCATTTGCAACGGACGGGCTTTTGAAAAAATACGATTTGGTCGTATTGGAGGATGATAAGAAGTTCTTCCCGCCATATTTCGCCGTTCCTTTGTTCCGCAATGAAACGCTGGAAAAGCATCCGGAGCTCATTGCGATTATGGAGCGTCTTTCGGGTGTTTTGGACGATGATTCGATGAGGGAACTGAATTATCGCGTGGATGAGCTTAGGGAAACGCCGGAGTCGGTGGCGCGGGATTTTCTGATTCAAAATCATTTTATTTCGGAATAAATTTTCCTGTGATTTTTTCTCAAAATATGCTACGATAGAGCCAGTATCAAGTTGAGGTGAAGTATGGAACAAAAAGTACAAATTCCTGCCTATGAGAAAATTGCCATTGATTTGGCACATCGAATTTATGACGGCACACTGAAAACCGGGGATAAATTGTATGGCAGATCCGTTTTGGCAGGTGAATATCATGTTTCTCCGGAAACCATCCGCAGGGCGATGAAAATCCTCGAAGATGTCGGAATTGTGGAATCGACAAAAGGAAGCGGTACCGTAGTCATTTCCAAGGAGAAAGCGCTTCACTACATCCATCGTTTTGCGCATCTGGAAAGCGTGAGAGATTTGGAGAGAAATGTTTATGCGCTTTTGAACGAGAGGGCGGAGATTGACAAACAAATCGTGGAAAACATGAACAAGATTCTGGAATATTCTCATCGTTTAAAAAGTACACAGCCTCTGACACCGGTGGAAGTGGATGTGCCGGGGACATCCTTTTGCATTGACAAAAGCATTTCCGAAAGCAAGTTTTGGCAGAACACGGGCGGAACAATTGTCGGAATAAAAAGAGAAGGCAGGCTGATCATTTCTCCGGGAGCCTATACCAGATTCCGTAAGGGTGATATTCTTATGGTTGTGGGAGACGGGCATGTCGGAGAACGGGTCTTGGATTTTTTGAGTCAGTAATTTTTTAAAAAAGGAGGCATATAATGGGTTTGTTTTCGTGGTTGATTTTTGGAGCGCTGTCGGGTTGGATTGCAAGCAGGCTTGTCGGGAAGAATTCTTCCATGGGTTTGTTTGCCAACATCGCTACGGGCATTGTCGGCTCGTTTGTCGGCGGATTTATTGCAAATAATCTTTTCAAATTGAAAGGGGTCACAGGATTTAATCTCTACAGTTTCCTGGTGGCGGTGATGGGCGCGGTGATTCTTCTGAAGATTTTGAATGCCGTTGCAAAAAACAAAAAGTAAAATACGGGCAGGATGGCGGATACGGTCATCCTGCCCGTATTTGATCCTTGTTGAAAAAATACTGGAACTTTTGTTCGATGTATGCTACAATAAAAACGAACAAAAGTTCGATCAAGAGGTGGGAAAATATGGAAGAGAGGATTTATGCCGCGATTGATTTAAAATCCTTTTTTGCCTCCGTGGAATGCGTGGAAAGGGGGTTGGATCCGCTGGATGTGAATCTGGTGGTTGCGGATGCGGCTCGAACCGATAAGACGATCTGTCTTGCGGCGTCTCCGGCGCTGAAGTCTTTCGGGATTTCGGGACGTGCGAGACTGTTTGAAGTGATTGCGACGGTGAACCGCCTGAACCGGTCAAGGGTACGGGGGTTTCGGGATGAGAGCCTCAAAGAGATTAACCGGTACAATGCGATTTATCGCGAAAGTCGTGCGACGGAGACAGATCTGCCAAAGGGGGATGAAAAGACGGTCGGGAAAGCGGAGACCGCCATTGTCGAAGAGATTGCAAAGTCCATGAGTTTGAAGGAATTGCAAAAGGACGGGCATCGCAAGATCAACTTTATCATAGCGGTACCGAGGATGGGATTGTATGTGGATTACAGTATGCGGATTTACGATATCTATTTGAAATATGTTTCTCCGGAGGATATTTTTGCATATTCCATTGATGAAGTATATATCGATCTGACCCCTTATTTAAAGATTTACGGATTGAGTGCGAAAGAATTGGTGCGAAAGATGTTGTTGGACGTATACTCCGACACCAAAATCACGGCGACCGCCGGGATCGGCACAAATCTGTACCTGTCGAAGATTGCCATGGATATTGTGGCAAAACGTTCCATGGCGGATGAGCGCGGTACGAGGATCGCTTTTCTGGATCCCTATCAGTTTCGCCGTACACTTTGGGAACACCTGCCTCTGACCGATTTTTGGGGCATCGGTGCCGGGATCGCAAAGAGATTGAACGAACACGGCTTGTACACCGTCGGGGATATTGCAAGATGTTCCGTCGGAGGGGAAAAAGACTATTACAATGCGGGACTTTTATACCGTTTATTCGGTGTGAATGCGGAGATTTTGATGGACCATGCGTGGGGGATCGAGCCGGTGACTCTGAAAGATGTGAAGAGCTATATTCCGTCCGCCAGGAGTCTGTCATCCGGTCAAGTCCTTGGTGAGCCGTATACCTTTGAGATGGCAAGAATCATTGTCATGGAGATGGCGGAGAAGATGGCGTTTCGTTTGACGGAGAAGAAGTATATGACATCCATGCTGGTCATTGATGTCGGTTATGATGCTGCAAGGGAAGGCGGGAAAGACACGGAACCGGATCGTTACGGCAGGCCGGTGCCGAAGTCCGGACATGGCAGTATCCGCATTGAACCTTCCACGAATCTGGCGAACCGTCTGATACGAAAAGCGGTCGAATTGTTCGAGCAGATTGCCGAAAAGAATTTATGGATTCGTCGAATCCATATTGCCGCAACAAGGCTGGAGTTTTGTTCCGGGGCATCGCGGCAAGCCGGCAGTACGGCGTTCCAATCCTTTTTTGATGTGACATCGGGGGGAACCGACAGTCATGCGCAATGCGAGCAAAGAGAGGAAAAGCTGCAAAAGGCGGTTCTGGAAATAAAGAAGAAACACGGGAAAAATGCGATTCTTCGAGGGTACAGTTTTCAAAAGGGCGCCACGGCAAGAGACAGGAACCGGCAGATCGGCGGACACAGAGAGTAGCCGATGGGGCAAAAGCGGACAGAACGATCGAAAATATGTGAGGAGGAAAGGATGAAACGAAGGGAGATTGCGGAAGAGATGATTTCGATGGATCCGGTTTATCCGCATAAAAAGGGGCGGATGAGTATGAAAGACAGGGCGGCAAGGTTTGCACCCTTCGCCGCCCTCACGGCACATGAGGAATCGGTAAAAGAGAAGGAAAAGGACAGGATGGAGTTTGAAGAGGAACACAGTTGGGATGAAGAGTATATCAACTTCCTCTTGTGCACAAGGGAGGGGTGAGTCCGAAATCTACGCTTTATCGTGCATCACCGAGCCGGTAAAAATGAATGACGGAGATGCCGTATTTTTTCTCTTTGTATTTGACCAGGTCGCCGAAAGCGTCGGGCATGTCAAAGTTTTTTTCCGAACGGATGGCAATGACACCGTCCGGATTCAGAATATTCTCTTTTGCCAATGTTTCCATAACCGGTATGAATATGGAGGAAACGGTAAAAGGCGGATCCAGGTAGATGATATCAAAGCGTTCCCCTTGGCGGGACAGAAGCGGGATCCGGCGAAACACATCATCCTGATACACTTCGGCCTCCCGGTCAAATTTACAGTTTACGATATTTTTTTGAATCACATCGACGGCAATTCGATGGTTTTCCACGAATACCGCTTTTTTGGCGCCTCTGGAAATGGCTTCGATGCCCATGCTTCCGCTTCCGGCGAACAGATCCAAAAAGGCGGAACCGGGAAGCGAGAAATGCCACATACTGAACAATGCCTCCTTCATCATGGCTGTTATCGGTCTGGTATCTTTTCCCGGCGGAGCCAACAATAATTTCCCCTTTGCTTTTCCTGCGACAACTCTCATAACGCCTCCTTCCTCAATCCCATCGTATGGACAGTTTTGCCGTGACGGGCATTCCCGGTCAGCCATCCATGCGCAGGACAGTACATTTGACCTCATTATAACATAATAAAGTCAAAAAAAATATTTTGATTTCAAACAAGTTTTTATACATAAGGAAAGTGCTTTGTACATAAATGCATAATAAAGCGTTATTCAAAAATTAGAATAAGGAATAATATACAATAAAGCTTTACGAAACGGCGTTTCGGTGCTATGATGTTCATATACTACAGCATGGCACAACTGAATAGAGCTTTAACACTTATATAGGCTTGCGATTGGGCAGGCGTTTCTACAAATCACCATAATGATTAACTATAAGTTTTCTTTTTTGTACGAAAATTTATGATTGTCATTTTTGTGATTTTTTTTTATAAAATCGTAACGCTTCGTGGATGAATTTCAGGAAAACAGGAGAAGAGAATGATGACAAAACAAGAATTGAAACGTATGATTGATGCGGCATCGGGCAGAGTGAAAGCGGATTTGGTCATTAAAAACGGCAGTGTGGTGGATGTGTGCAACGGAAAAATTCTGCAGGCGGATGTGGCAGTCACAGCCGGGCATGTGGTCGGTCTGGGTCGATACGACGGGGAGACGGAATACGATGCAAAAGGTGCTTACATTTCTCCGGGACTGATGGATGCGCATATTCACATCGAATCGTCTTATTGCACGCCGGAAGAATTCGGCAGAATGGTGATACCGCACGGAACGACGACCGTGGTTGCGGATCCGCACGAGATCGTAAATGTATGCGGCATCGAAGGTTTTGATTATATGGCAAAGGCCGCAAAAGCGACGCCTCTTTGCGTAAAGCTGATGGTTCCCTCCTGTGTACCCGCGACGGCGATCGAAGATGCCGGAGCAATCATCAAAGCAAAGGACATGGTGGATTCCATCTGCCAAGAGTTCTCGCCCGGACTGGGGGAACTGATGGACTATGTGGCGGTTCGGCAGGGGGATGAGGATGTGCTGGATAAGGTTTTGCTCGCCAAGCATTACGGCAAGGTGATTGACGGGCACAGTCCGAATGTATACGGTTATGATTTGAATGCCTATATCTGCGCGGGAGTCAAAACGGATCATGAGTGTTCGACATTGGAAGAGATGAAGGACAGACTGGAGAGAGGCGTGTATGTGCAGCTTCGCCAGGGTTCCGCCTGTCATAATCTGGAGCAGCTTGCACCCGGTATTACCGCATTCAATTTCCGGCGTTGTTTGATTTGTTCGGATGATCGTCAGCCGAAGACGATCATCGAGGAAGGGCATCTGGAAAATCATTTACGGATGCTCGTAAAGGCGGGAATCGATCCGATTATGGCAATCGCGATGGCTACGGTCAATGTGGCGGACTGCTATCATTTTGAAGACAGGGGGATGATTGCGCCCGGCAAGAAAGCGGATCTGGTGATATTTGAGGATTTGGAGTCCTTTCAAGTGCGGGATGTATTCATCGACGGCGAACATGTCGCATCGCGAAATACTTATTTGAAAGAAATCGAAAAGACGGATATCGCTTCGGTGAGCGGCACAATGCACATCAAGGATTTTTCCGAGGACAAACTGGTTATGAATCTTACCGGAAACAAGATTTATGCCATTGAGGTGGTGCCGGGGGAGGTGCTTTCCAAAAAAGCGGTGGTAGAGATCCGGAAAAATTCGCAAAATGATTTTGAATTTGATCCAAAGATTGATGTGGTGAAATGTGCGGTTTTGGAGCGGCATCATGAAACCGGCAAAATCGGTCTCGGATTCCTTAAGAATTATGGCATGAAATGTGGTGCAATCGCCGCATCGGTTGCACATGATTCCCACAATGTCATCTGTGTGGGTGTGTGCAATGAAGAAATGGCAGTGGCGATTGATGCAATGATAAAACAGAAAGGAGGATTTGTAATCGTAAAAGACGGGCATGTTATCGAATCGCTTCCGCTTCCGGTGGCAGGTCTGATGAGCGATCTCGAAGGGGAAGTTGTTTCGGAAAAACTGGTCAGTCTTCACAATACGGCGATCCGTGAATTGGGGGTAAATCCCGAGATAGAGCCGCTTATGACCTTGACTTTTATGTCTTTGAATGTAATTCCCGAATTAAAAATCACCGCCCGAGGAATGTTTGATGTTATCGAAAACCGATTTATCGGGCTTGAGGCAAATGAATAGCGAAATACAGGGTGCTCATTGGTGAATTTGACATTTGTTTGCCTTTCGAAATATAAAATTTATGTGTATTTTAATAAATAAACTTGAATTTTATATAAAAATGTATTATATTATTTTTGATCAAACCGGGCCGTTACCGGTTAAAAAAAAGGAGGACAATATGGACTTGAATAAGATTTTTAAACTGAAAGAAAACAAGACGGATGTGAAGACGGAGGTGATTGCCGGTATCACCACATTCATGACGATGGCATATATCCTTGCTGTGAATCCGTCGATTCTTGCCGTATCCGGTATGGATCAGGGCGCGGTGTTTACCGCAACCGCCGTTTCGGCATTTCTTGCAACGATACTGATGGCGGTATTTGCAAACTATCCGTTCGCGCTGGCACCGGGTATGGGTTTGAACGCATACTTTGCCTATTCGGTGGTCATCGGTATGGGTTATACCTGGCAGATGGCATTGGCTGCGGTATTCTGTGAGGGCGTGATTTTCATTCTGCTGAGCGTTACGAATGTTCGTGAAGCGATTTTTAATGCGATTCCTTTGAATTTAAAAGCGGCTGTGAGCGTGGGTATCGGTTTATTCATCGCCTTTATCGGATTACAGAATGCAAAGATTGTAATCGGCGGCGCGACTCTGGTTACTTTGTTCAATCTGGACAGTTACAATATGGCGCTTCCGGAAGGATCTGTACAGGCGACATTCAATGATATCGGCATTACCGTGATTCTGGCGATTGTCGGAATTATCGTTACCGCGATTTTGGTTGAAAAGAAAGTGAAGGGTAATATTCTGATCGGAATTCTGGTAACCTGGATTCTCGGCATCATCTGTCAGCTGGCCGGGATTTATGTTCCGAGTCCGGCACTGGGCTTCTACAATCTGTTGCCGGATTTCTCCAATGGACTTTCCATTCCGAGTATTGCTCCGGTGTTCTTCAAACTTGATTTTTCAAGAGCGCTGTCCCTGGAGTTCTTCGTGGTATTGTTCGCATTCCTCTTTGTGGATTTGTTTGATACGCTCGGAACCTTGATCGGTGTTTCCACCAAGGCGGGAATGTTGGATAAGGATGGAAAATTGCCGAAAATTCGCGGCGCATTGTTATCGGATGCCATCGGTACCACGGCAGGTGCATTGCTCGGTACATCCACCGTTACCACTTTCGTGGAGTCCGCTGCGGGTGTTTCGGAGGGCGGTCGTACCGGTTTAACCGCAGTCGTTACAGCGATTTTGTTCGGCTTGTCCTTATTCCTTTCACCGATTTTCCTGGCGATTCCGGCATTTGCGACCGCACCTGCACTGGTGGTCGTTGGATTCTATATGTTCAGCAATATCACACATATTGATTTTGAGGACATCGCCGAAGCGGTTCCGTGCTACATCTGCATTCTTGCAATGCCGTTCTTCTACAGTATTTCCGAAGGTATTGCAATGGGTGTTATTTCGTTTGTGCTGATTAACATGGTGGTTGGAAAGACAAAGAAGATTACGCCGTTGATGTATGTACTGGCAGTTCTGTTTGCTCTGAAATACGCATTGTTATAAAAGATTCGGGAATTCTTTATAAAGTCAAGTTCATGGTCTGCCATCGTTGTATTCTGTTTGGTACAACGGTGGCAGATATGTTATAATGACGATGCAGGACCGTGTCGGCACAGCACGGATAGGACGAAAACACATGGATCGAGAGTGAGATGTGTAATGGCGATGAAATGATAACAAGTGCAAACGAAAGGAGATTGGATATGGTGATCGATTGTAAAAAGAAAGCGTGCCCGCAGCCGGTGGTATTGAGTCTGCAGGCGCTTAGACAGATTTCGACGGGAGAGAGTCTGGAAGTGATCGTGGACAATATGGCTGCGGTGGAAAATCTGACCAGAATGGCGGAGGAAAAGCTTTGCGATTTGGAGATAGCAGAGGGGGATGGGATTTGGACTTTGAAACTCACGAAAAGAGGTGAGAGCGCATATCAGGCGGATGCGAAAACGGAGGCTCTGGAATACTGCGATATCGAGAGTCTTCCGAAAAAAAATGAGATTGTGATTGCAATCGGAACCGATGTCATGGGACAGGGGGATGAAAAGCTGGGCAAAAATCTGCTGAAGGGTTATATTTATGCTCTGAATCAGTTGGAGGATGCGGATTTGCCGGCAAAGCTGCTGTTTTTTAACGGCGGAGCATATATGACGACGGAAGGTGCCGAAACGATAAACGATTTAAAAGATTTGAAAGAACGCGGAGTAGAAATTTACACCTGCGGTGCATGCCTGGATTTCTACGGAATCAAGGAAAAACTGCTGGTCGGAGAGATCACAAATATGTACTCGATTTGTGAGTACATGATTCGGGCGGACAAAGTAATCCGGATATAAGGAAAGAATTTGCGGAAAGAAAGAACTTGCGGAGGCGGCGGGAGAAGCGCTTGCGCCCCCTTTTGGGGCACATCCGCAAAAGTAGCGTGTTTCGAGAAGAAACCGGAGATATCGGGAGGTTTTGTATGGGATATTCGGAGGAACCGATGATTTATCTGAATTATGCCGCAACTTCAGGAAAGAAGCCGAAACAAGTTGCAGACGCCGTTAAGGACGCGATTCTGAATATGGGGAATGCGGGAAGAGGCGTATCGGGGCGCAGCCTGGAGGCAGGGCGGACGGTGCTTTTGCTTCGGGAAAAGGTTGCAGAGTTTTTCGGGTTTTCCCATCCGGAGAGAGTGGTTTTCACGTCCAATGTGACACAGGCATTGAATATGGTGATATTCGGTCTGCTTTTGCCGGGCGATCATGTGATAACGACGGACTTGGAACACAATGCGGTGCTTCGACCGCTGCATCAACTGCAAACAACGGGAGCGATCGATGTGGATTATTTGAGGGCGGACTCCCGCGGAAATGTAAATCCGAATGAACTGAAGGGGATGATTCGGGCAAATACGAAACTTATCATCTCCACGCATGCGTCCAATGTTACGGGAAGTCTTGTAGATATTGCAAGTATCGGAGAGATTGCGAGAAGTCACGGTATAATATTTTGCGCGGATGTCGCGCAGACAGCCGGAGTTTATGAGATCGATATGGAAAAGCAGAAGATTGATATACTCTGTTTTACCGGGCACAAATCTCTGATGGGGCCGACCGGTACGGGAGGATGCCTGATATCGGAAGATGTCGATATCCGGCCTCTGCTGCACGGAGGAACCGGAATTCGCAGCAAGGATCCGTTTCAGCCGAATGTGTATCCGGAACATTTGGAAGCCGGGACATTGAATACGCACGGTCTGGCGGGACTCGGGGCGGCACTGGACTATCTGAAAGCAACGGGGTTGTCCAATATTCTGGAGCATGAAACCCGGCTTCGCACTCATTTTCTGGACGGGATCTCCTCCATACCGGGCATACGGATTTACGGAATGTTAACGCGGGAATATGCACCGATCGTACTTCTGAACATGGACGGGATTTCCTCGGATGAGTTGGCGGATGTGCTGGCGCAGGAGTTTCGTATCGAAGTTCGGGCAGGGCTGCATTGCGCACCGAGAATTCACAAAGCGCTCGGGACGGATACAACCGGCGCGGTGCGCTTTTCATTCGGATATTTCACAACGATCGAGGAAGTGGATGCCGCGATTCATGCACTGCGGACTATCTCAAAGCAGCTGCGGGCGGAAGAGGGAGAGAGTCTTTATTGAAGGGGACGAAAAAAGAGAGTGCCAAAATGAAAAGGAGTAAGTGTGCAAAAAAAAGAATGGAAAGTAGTGGCGACATTTCAGGGCATGCATGATGCAATCAAGGCGGAAGAACTTTGCAAAAAGGCGGGATTGGAAGGCAGATTGATACCGACACCCGCAGATATTACGGCGGATTGCGGCATGGCATATATGATGCCGCTGTCGGAGAAGGACCGGTTTACAAAGATCGTTTCCGGGAACATCGCGGTGGACGGGTTGTATGAGAGATACCTGCGGTGATGGCAAAGGGTGCGGGATGATCGGGCCGAAGATCCCTGCGGTGGTGGTGAAGCAGTGCGGATGATCGGGCCGATGATCCCTGCGGTGATGGCAAAGCGGTGCGGTCCGGATGAACGGTAGAGGAAAACATACAATGGAGAATAACGAAAAAAGTGTAAAGTTAACCAAGCTGACGGAATGCTCCGGCTGCGGAGCCAAGGTGGGAGCAGGAGAGTTGGCGAAATTATTGCAGGATTTGCAAGTGCATAAAGATCCGGATTTGCTGGTCGGATTCGATAAAAGCGACGATGCGGCCGTTTATCGAATCCATGAGAATCTGGCAATGGTACAGACCCTGGATTTCTTTCCGCCGATTGCGAATGATCCGTATCGTTTCGGAGCGATTGCGGCTGCCAATTCGCTTTCGGACATCTATGCCATGGGGGGAGAACCGAAGGTGGCGTTGAACATCATGATGGTTCCGGAAGACATGGAAAAGGAAGATGTGCATCAAATCCTGAAGGGCGGATACGACAAGGTTTATGAAGCGGGGGCACTGATTGTCGGCGGACACAGTATATACGACAAGGAGCCGAAGTATGGATTAAGCGTAACGGGATTTGTGAACCCGGATCGGGTTTTGACCAATTCCGGCTGTAAACCGGGCGATCGATTGATATATACGAAACCGCTCGGAATCGGGATTCTGACAACCGCCGCCAAGGCGGAGATGGTGGAGGAGGATGTGCTTCGTTCCGTGGAAGAGATTATGATGACGCTCAACAAATATGCAAGGGATATCATGGTCAAATACGAGGTTCATGCCTGTACGGATGTAACCGGTTTTGCGATGCTCGGGCATATGCTGGAGATGGCGCAGGGCAGCAATACGGAAATACATCTGGATCTGCATGCGGTGGAAAAGTTGCTGATGCCGGGAGTGCTTGAATTTGCAAAACTCGGGATCTTACCGGCGAGCGTATACAGGAATCGCAGATATGCATCGCAGCAGGTGATGGCGAAAGACGCGAGCAGGGCGATACAGGATGTGCTGTACGATCCGCAGACCTCCGGCGGATTGCTGATTGCGGTCGGTGAGAATGAGGCGGATGCTCTGCTTTCGGAATTGAAATCCGACAAACGTGTTCCGACGGCGGAAATTGTCGGAGAGGTGAGAGAATATAGAAACGGTGAGAGAATATTCTTGCACAATGCACAAATCGCAAAATAACGGATGATAAGTTTGTAAAAATAATTTGAGAGGAAAGGTATGAAGCAGGGAGAAAAAAAACTGAAAATACATATGAAGCTTCGGGTGTATGTTGCGGAACCGTCGTTCGGTCCCGGAGTAAGCATGTTGATGCGGGAGGTGGATAAGCTCGGCTCCATGTCCGCCGCCTGTAAAAAGTCCGGTATGGCATATTCCAAAGCGTGGAAAATCGTGCAAAGGGCGGAAGCGGATTTGGGTCTGAAGCTTTTTCATTCAACCAGCGGGGGAAGAAACGGCGGCGGGATGGAACTTACGGCGGAGGGCAGAAGATTTTTGGATTCTTATGAAAATTTTGAAAAAAAGGCACGGGAACATCTGGAAACCATGCTGGAAGAATGTTTTGCGGATTATAATGCAGACAATTCATTGAAGTCGACAATCTAAAAAAAAATTAGATGGCAAAAATTTTATAATATTCCTCTTGATTTTATATTTATATGGTGATATTATATAGCTAGCAGATTGTGCACCTGATTTTTATTGGATACTTTTTGGGGAGAATCTCTTGGTAGGGGAAGAAAATCGAGAGTTTTTCATGAAGGGAGTCGATTTCTCCGGCTGTGCCGTGGCCAAGCCGTCCGGGGATGCGAATATAAAAAAGGAAGGGAATAAAAATGAGTAATAAATCGAAAAGCAATGATTGTCGTATTGAAAACATCTATCAGCTGGACGGAAGAGTTCCGATTCAGAATGCGATTCCGTTCGGACTGCAGCATGTTCTGGCAATGTTCGTATCCAATCTGACGCCGGTTATACTGGTTACCGGGGTGGCAAAGTTTGCGGCAACCGGGACAGTGGGGATTTCACCGGTGGATCTTGCAAGACTTTTGCAAAGCTGTATGTTTATCGCGGGGGTCGGAACCATGGTGCAGCTCTATCCGGTTTGGATTATCGGTTCCAGACTGCCGGTCGTGATGGGAGTCAGTTTTTCCTTTTTGACATCCCTGATCTATGTTGCCACCAATTTCGATTATGAGACCATGATCGGTGCGGTGATTGTGGGCGGCTTGATTGAAGGT
>JBHAEV010000071.1:0-9097 GCA_041855735.1 Lachnospiraceae bacterium | reverse complement strand
TGCAAAGCGTACGCGATGCCGGAGAGATTCGGGTGAATCTGCGCGCAGACGGACTGGAGGGAGAAACCCTGATTCTCAATTCCGTTGCGGCGGAGGCGGAAAATACACAGAGAAAACGAATCTCTTATAAATTATCCAGGAACTATTATCTGAAAAGAGGCAGTGAGTTGCATTTGGATCCGGAGATACAGACATTCTACAATGACGGAGCGGAATTGACGGAGCAGGTGGAATGGGAAGAGGTAGAGGAGCACAAACTCAATTCTGTCGGCAGTTTCAGTGTAAGCGGACGATTTTCGGACGGCCGGGAGATTTTTGTAAAAGTACATGTGATTGACAAAGTGGCGGCTGTTTTAAATTATTCGGATACCGTTGAGCCGGGGAAGGCCCCTATTCTTCCGGATTCCAGACCGGGTGTGTTCTATGGCGGAACCGTTCTAGATGTAAATTTTCCGGTAACATGGGAAGAAAAATCCGAAGAAGAATATCGTGAAGCGGGCATTGTGGAAGTGAACGGAAATGCGGATGTGTTCGGAGAATTGTATCCGGTTGTGGCAAGCATTCGCGTAGGAGAGGAACAGATCACACTGGGACCAAGCGTATCCGCTCAGGCACTGGAACTGAGTTCGTATCAAGGAGGAAAAACCTACAGCGATACGCTGGAAGCGGTGAAAGACGGTTCCTATGCATCGACGGAACGTCAAGACAGCAATTGGAGGAATTTAAGCAGATGGAGCAATTGGAGTGCATCCAGGGAAGGGGTTAACGAAGCAAGTTTAACATTCCGTTATGCGACGCAATTCCGATTGGGAGAAGTTGCGGTTTACTTTACACGCGACAATTCGTCTCTTCGTTATCCGGAACCGGGGACCACAAGCATCGAAGTTTCCGATGACGGAATCCATTGGAGTGCAATACAGGCGGAGGAGATCATCGATTCATCCGAAATCTCCGAAAGAGTGAAGAAGTATACCTATCGTTTCACACCGATTGCCGTGACATTTGTGAAAGTCAATATCCGGAATGCGCAAAGAACATCCGATATGACAAGTCATGTATCGACCGGTATTACCGAGATAGAGCTTCGCAGCGCGCAGGGAAACTTTGCTTCCAAAACAACAGCAAAGTTGGAAAGCCTGAGCATCAACAAAAAAGCGGTGAGTCAAAGCGATCTGGACAACAATCGTTACGCCACGCAGGCTCTGTTCATCGATGAAATCGAGTACAAGGCAAAGGACAATGCCGCGGTGACATATATCCCGAGTCTTTCGGAAGGCAAGGAAGCTTACCTTTACATGGAGTCCGAAGATCACAAAAAGAACGCGCTCTTTACCATTGTGTTGGATGCAAACAAGTCCTATCCGGATGCGAATTTCTCCGAAAGGGATTATGATTATCAAAAAACCAGCGCGCAAGCCGGGGATGAAGAGCCGAGAGAGCCGGTGGGAAGAGCGGTGGACGGTCGAATCGATACCATGTGGCACACCAACTGGAGTCGGGCAACGACATTGGAGCAGAGATACATTACGCTGACCATGGAGGAGGAAACACTGATCGACGGTTTGCGATATCTGGCAAGAATCGGAAATGACGACAACGGCAGGGTGAAAAAGTATGCGGTGGATATTCTGAAAGACGGAGAATGGGTGGAAGCAGCATCGGGAGAATGGCCGAATCAAAGCGGATACCACAGTGCCGATTTCGCACCGGTAATGACAACACAGGTCAGACTTCGCGGAATCGAAACCTATAATTCCGGACATTCCGCAAACAAATACATGAGTGCGGTGGAAGTGCGCATTCGAAAAGCGGAGCCGGTGATTGACATTGCCGGGGAAGGATTCCGGATTGATATGCCGACAAGGTACATCAAGGTGGAGAGTTTGTACAAGCCGGTGAAGCCGCAGATTGAAGTGCATTCGGAAAACGGTCAGCTTCGTTACGGTCTGGACTATCGAATCCGGTATGTAAACAATGATCGACCGGGCAGGGCATTGGCCATCGTAGAGGGAATTGAAGCATATGGAGGCAGAAAGGAAATTCCGTTTTATATTGTGTCAACCTCTGCAAGAGAGCTGAGCGTGGAAAATGCGGATATCTATCTGGACGGCGAAAAACTCGATTCACGACGGATGTACATGGAACCGGGGCAGGAAGTGGAGCTTCGATGGGATGATGATCTGCAGGGTGCGAATGGGTTCTGGAGTGTCATGCCTTTCGACTTCGCATATACGACAGTGGATGAAATGCACGGCAGCAGCCGGATCAAATTCACGATGCCGGAGCATTCTCTCCGATTTAAAGCGCTTCAGGTGAAAACCGGCGAGAGAAATCTGTTCGGTGTGGTTCAGACCGTGCCGGGTTCATGGTTTGTGGATGTGGAGGAAGAGGTGCTGATTTCGGCATTGGAATCCACACTAAGCACCACTGAGCAGGAGAGGATTCTCCAGGGTGAGGCTGCGACCTTGAAATTGCAGCTGAATCGCAGCGAAACGAAACCGGCTTCCATCGCCACCGCATCGGATGCAAGCGAAGCGGATACCAATGCATTTTATATTGAGATGAAGGCAACCAGGCAGATCGGACAGGAGAACGAATTTGAAACGATTGAGGATCGCATTCTGCTTCCGATGAGGATTGAAGTACCGAAACAGGACAGAAATATGAGCGACTATCAGGTGATTGCATTTGACAGAACGGGCATATCGGATCCTTATGTCGTTCAAAGTGCATATGAAGACGGATTCCTGCGATTCATAGCGGATACGGATACGATTATCGGTGTATACTACAACAAGACGGTGGAAGTGGAATTTGTGGATTATGACGATCGGGTTTTGGAAAGAGTCTATCTAAAGCCGGGTCAAACACCTGCCGCACCGCAAAGTCCGGAGCGTGAAGGCTATGAATTTGTAAAGTGGAACAGGGAATTCCGTCCGGTTTACGCGAAAACCACATTCAAGGCAGTCTATAAAAAGGAAGTTTCGGTAGACAGCAAACAGCGTGATACGAATTCCGATACGAAAGAGAATCATGCGGAGCAAACGCCGAAATCCGATGACACCCGAAATACAACGCAAAAGAACCAGGGTACGGTGAATCGAGGATCGGGAAGCGGCGGCAGAGGGATTTCCGGTTCAGTGTTGAAAATAAATACCGGGGGAAATGCGAAGAAGAGTGAGGCGTTCCGAAACAACCTCCTGCCAAGTGTGGAATTGAAAGGAAGCTGGCAAAAGGCAGCCGATAAATGGCGATTCAAAGATGCGAGCGGAGAACTGGTTAAAAACAGATGGGCGAAAACCGTAGAAAATCAAAAAGAGATCTGGTATCTGTTTGATGAAAACGGTGAAATGCGCACCGGCTGGTATCAGGCAAAGAGCGGGATTTGGTATTATCTGAGCGAAGAAAAAAATGCAGGAGAAGGCCAGATGCAAAGCGGCTGGATTTGGGTAAAATCCGCCGACGGAAGGCAAAAATGTTATTTCCTGAATGCGAACGGGGAACTTTTGCAAAACACCGTGACACCGGACGGGTATCAGGTCAATGCGAACGGCGAATGGATACAAGCCGGGATTGTTCAGGTAAAATAACATGCAATGAATGTACAACTCAAACCGGATGGCACTATACCATTCGACGGGGTATGAAAGCAGGTAAGGAAACTTATCTGCTTTTGTATTTACAGAGTGAAATTGTGTAACTATAATGGAATGGAATGATGTCGGAGAGAAGTTTGCGCTCGGCACCGGAAAGTCTTATGATTTGACAAAGGTTAAAGCGGATGGAAGGAAGGGAAATATGGAGCAAAGATTGGAATTACTTCGTGTCAACAATATCTGTAAAACCTTTCTTGTAGGGGATGTAAAGATTGAGGCATTGCGAGGGGTGAGTCTGAATGTGTACGAAGGGGAGCTGATCGTGATTCTCGGGCCGTCGGGTTCGGGCAAGTCCACTTTGCTCAACATACTCGGAGGCATCGACCGCGTCTCAAGCGGAGAGGTATTGTATCGGGATGTGAACCTTTCCGCGTTCAGCGATGCCGATTTGAGCCGTTTTCGAAGAGAGCATATCAGTTTCGTATTTCAATTTTACAATCTCATGCCGCATTTGAGTGCGCTGGAAAATGTTGAACTTGCAGCCGAGCTTTCGAAAAATCCCCTGAATGCGAAGGAGCTGCTAAAACAGGTGGATCTTGCGGATCGAATGGACAATTTTCCGAGCAAACTGAGCGGAGGGCAGCAGCAGAGGGTGGCGATTGCCAGAGCATTGTGCAAAAATCCGGATCTGCTGCTGTGTGACGAACCGACGGGTGCTTTGGACATCTCCACGGGGATCGGTATTTTGCGCCTGCTTTCGAATTTCAATAAACGTTTCAACAAGACCGTTATGATCATTACTCATAATGAAAATATTGCTTATATGGCGGATCGGGTATTCTATATCAAGGATGGAAAACTGGACAGGATCGTGGTCAATGAACATCCGGTCAGTCCCGAAGAGGTGAAGTGGTAATGGGAAAATTCAGCCGAAATGTGTTTCGAGGTGCCAGAAAGAACATTGTCACGCTGATCGGTGCCGTCCTGATCATCGCGGTCGGAGTATTTATCTGCGTGTCCAGCCTGGAAACCGTGTTGAATTTACGAAACAGCGTGGACTATTTCTACGAACAGGGAGAACTGGCGGATGTTTTCGTGAATGTAAAGGCAATGCCGGTTTCGGATCTTCAAAAGCTCAATGGCATCAGGGGTGTGGAAAAATCGGATGGAAGACTCACGGCGGAGGTTCGTCTTTTGGAAGAGGATGCGGATACCATCGTCAGTGTGCATCTTATGGGATATCAGGAGTCCGGATTGCTGAATCGGGTCATATTCTATGCTTTTGACCGTTTTCGTTCGGACAGCATATACATCGGACGAAAGATGGAGCGGTCCAGAAATCTGCAAACCGGACAGAAACTTTCTCTGATCATTGACGATCGGGTGTATGATTTTGTTTATTCGGGGAGCATTGCGGCTCCGAACTATATTTATACAATCCCGCCGTCGGGTGCCGTAAATTCGGACGGATCGGACTATGATCTGGCTTTGATCGACCATCAAAAACTGGAAGAATACCTGGATAAAAAGGGCATGGTCAATGAAATCGGAATCCGGCTTGCGGAGGGATTTGTATACTCCGAGGTGGAAGATGAGCTGAGGGTGTTTTTTGAAAACTACGGTCTGCTCGGGATGACGCAACGAAAAGATCAGATCAGCTACAAGATGGTGGAGAGTGAACTGGAGGAGCTGATCTATGCCGGAACCTTTGTTCCCGTGCTCTTTATGCTGATGTCCGTGTTTATGCTCTACATTGTGTTAAAAAGAGGGATAGACCGGGAGAGAGTTCTGATCGGCACCATGAAAGCCCTGGGCATGAAAAATTCGGAATTGATTGTGCCGTATCTGTTTCAGGCGATAATCATCGGTTTTTTGGGAACCTGTCTCGGACTGTTCTTCGGTGAAGCTCTCGGGAAATACTATTTGCAGATGTACGGAGATTTTTTTTCTCTGCCCGACACATCCTATCACGCTTTTCTCCCGTTTCGTCTAGGGATGTTCGCCGTCAACATTGCGGTTTGCCTGCTGGCGGTTTTCATCGGTGTGGGAGAGATTATCCATATCAAGCCGGCGGACGCCATGCGGGGAGAAGTGCCGAGTGTGGAGCGGTTCGGAAAATTTCCGGTTCGGCTTCGATGGAATCCGTTTATTATGATGGGATTGCGAAGTTTGATGCGAAGCAGGCTTCGGACCGTGCTCATCAGTGCCGCCATCGGTTTTCCGTTCGGAATGGGATTGTGTCTGTTCTCCTTCAAACCGAATTTTAACAGGGTGTTCGATGTATATGAATACAGTCAGGCGTATGACATCGGTCTGGCATTGTCAAAGCCGGGTACGAAATCGGATGTGGAAGCATCCGCCAAAGGGCTGAAATTCATACAAAGCAGCGAGGCGATCGCACAATTGTCGGTTGTTTTGAAAAAGGGAAACCGGGAAACAACAAGTCTGCTTTTCGGCTTGAATCCTTTTTCCGAAAACTATCGGATTTATCATATTCATAAGGATTTCAAGGAGATCGTTCAGCCGAGTGAGCGCGGTCTGATCATCAACTCCCGTCTGGCGAACAAGCTGGATTTGAAAGCCGGGGATGAGGTTGAGATTCGATTGCCGGAAATCTCGCCGAGATGGGTAAGGCTTCCGATTCTGCGAGTGATCAAAGAGGCCACCGGAGGGGGTGCTTATCTCTCGCTTTTTGCATTTGACGAGAAATTGCAGATTCCGATGATGGCGAACCGGCTGCTGATCAACGCGAAACCCGGTTATCTGCAGGACGTCAAGAAACAGATCATGAACACCAAAAGAGTGCTGAGTATTACGGATACAAAATGGATACTGGAGGAGTACAAAAGACTTTTTTCAACCGCCAATTTGATGATCGATATGTTTATTTACATGACCGTATTTGCCGGGGTTGTGCTGATTTACAATATTATGTTGATCAGCGCAAGGGAGAGAGCCAATGAATATGCCACATTAAAGCTGCTCGGGATCAGTATGGAAGAGCTTGGAAAGGTGCTGTTGACGGAAACGATTGTGTATCTGTTTTTCGGCCTGGGCATCGGAATGCCGGTAGCGGGGTTGATCCGTTACATTCTGGAGGGAATGTTTGCCCCGGATGAATTTACTCTGGAAATCTGGTTTACTCCGCATGCATATCTGAAATCGGGAGGCATGTGCCTTTTGATCGTTGTATTTACCGTAATCAGTGTGATGCGTTTTATCGGAAAAATCAATCCGGTGGACAGCTTAAAGGAGAGAAGTTAGGATGAAACGATTAAAATATTTGGTGCCGCTTATGATCGTGGCAGTGGTTTCGCTTGTGATTTACAATGCCGGAGCGAAATCCGGGCCGGTATTTGATGTTGTTGCGGTCAAACTGGAGAAGCTGGAGGATACTTATGAAGAGGACGGAGTGGTAAAAACCGGGGAGAGCAAAACGATTCTGTCCGAAATTTCCGGTGAAATAACGGAAATTCATTTCAAGGTGAACGATGCGGTAAAGAAGGGCGATCTGCTGCTGAAAATCAATACCGTGGAGCTGGAAAAACAGCTGGAGATACTGGAAGCGAACAAATCCGGCATATTGGCAAGAATCGAGGAGAGCGATATAGCATCGGTGATGAATCAGGACCCCGGCGAATACATTGCGTCATTAAGACTCGGAGTCGGTGCCGCAAAAGCGAATTTCGAAACGGCACAAAAGGATTATCAGGCAAAGGAAAATCTGCTTTCGGAAGGCGCTGTCAGCCGGGTTGAGCTGGATGCGGCAAGGGCGAATCTGGAAAATGCGAGGAGCAGTTACGAATCCAACCGGATTCGGTACGAGGAGAGTCTGCAGCAGTTCAATGCATTGAAACAAAGCGGGAAATCCGAGCAGGAGATCAATGATATCTTTCGCAAGAGTGCAAAGGAGCAATTGGAAGCAAGTGTGCGATCCGTAGACCGGCAAATGGAACAGGTCAGGGAACAAATCAAGAACGGAGAAGTGTTTGCGCAGGAGGATGCGGTCATCACATCCTATCCCGCCCGAAATACCAATGTGATTTCCGCCGGAGGCGTGATTGCAACCGTCAAAACGTCAAAAGAGAGGAAGCAGGTGGAGGCGGAGGTGCTCACGGATGCGGTACCGTATCTAAGACCGGGGGATCGGGTGGAGTTTGAATTTCATTTTCGCGGAAAGAAAATCCGTTTGCCCGGTGAAATTCATGAAATCTACGATTTTGCGACCGAAAGGATTTCTTCTCTCGGATTGAGTGAATACCGGGTGAAGGTGGTGGCGGATATGCTCACATCCGCTTCGGGCAGTGAGGATACAAAAAACTATGACTACGATCAGGCGGACTTGATTCGGGACGGTTTTAATACCGATGTAAAGTTTAAACTGTTTGATGCGCAGGGAATGGCGATTCCGGTCGGAGCGGTGTATGAAACGGAAGGGAAGAGCTATTGTTTTACGGTGGAAAACGGACGAATTGTGAAAAAAGAAATTTCGATCGATTATGAATCCTCCACATTTGCGGTAGTCGGCAGCGGTCTGAAAGAAGGCGATCTGGTGATTCGCAATGCAAATCATGAGGAATTGACCGAAGGGATCAAAGTAAAAACAAGAATCCGGCAATGAGGAGCCGCTTCGTTTTACGGCAAAAATCAAGGAATGGAACAAAAGGAGAGGAAATGAATACGACAAAGGATATGACAAATGGGGATCCGGTAAGGCTGATACTCGGATTTGCGATACCGATGTTTTTCGGGATATTGTTTCAGCAATTGTACAGCATGGTGGATACCATCATTGTAGGGAGATACTTGAGTGTGGAAGCTCTGGCAGGAGTCGGATCGACGGGTTCTCTCAATTTCATGATCAACGGTTTTGTAATGGGGGTGAGTTCCGGCTTCTCCATTCCGGTGGCACAGCGTTTCGGCGCGAAAGATTACAAGGATATGCGAAAATTTATCGGAAATATTCTTTGGTTATATATTGCATTCGCTCTGACCATGACACTGATTATGGGGCTTTTGACAAAGCCGGTTCTGTTGGCGATGAAAACGCCGGAGGATATCCTGCCTCATGCGTTTCATTATATTTATTATATCTTCCTCGGAATTCCGGTGACCTATTTGTACAATATTCTGGCAGGATTGATTCGTTCGGTCGGGGATTCCAAAACACCGGTATACTTTCTGATTTTCTCAAGCTTTATGAACATTGCACTGGATATTCTGTTTATTCTGAACATGGGAATGGGAGTGGAAGGAGCGGCTTATGCGACCGTGATTTCGCAATTTGTGAGTGCTGTTTTGTGTCTGTTCTACATCAATAAGAAATTCGAAATATTAAAACCGGGCAGGGATGATTTGAGATTCAGTGCAAGACATGCGTCCGTACTTTGTTTTATGGGAATTCCGATGGGACTGCAATACAGCATTACCGCCATCGGCTCGGTCATCCTGCAAACAGCCATCAACAATCTGGGAGCGATTGCCGTGGCGAGCGTTACCGC
>JBHAEV010000070.1:0-13026 GCA_041855735.1 Lachnospiraceae bacterium | reverse complement strand
TTGCAATGGGAGAGAAAACTTCTGGATTTGAGTTTGAGAAATATGCTCATCAGTATGCGCTTTACCAAGTCGGTGGTACCGATTCTCGCAGAAGATCTGGCGGTGATTGAGGATGCGCTGTCGGACGGGGAGGAGTTTAAAATATTGCCGCGTCCAGACAATATGAAGATCGAGGAAGAAACGATTTCGGTGGAAGCCATGACAAGCCTTGGGGAGTTTTCCGGGTATATTGCATCGGAGGGGAAGCATAAACGCCTGTATTCTTTGTACAATGAGGCGGAGTTGACGGGCAGTCTGACAAAATTGTACCGCTCTGCCAGGACATCACTGGAAGAAAACGGTGCAAGCACACTCTACCTGACACTTGGCCTGCTGCGCTGGTTTGACAGCAAGAAGAATGACAGGAGCGTAAGATATGCGCCGCTCATCCTTGTTCCGATTGATATCAGAAGGAGGATGGTCAGCAAGGGATATACCATGTGCATGAGAGATGAGGATGCGCAGTTGAATATCACTTTAATGGAATTTCTGAAGCAAAATTACGGAATTGAGATTCCCGGATTGAATCCGCTTCCGGCGGATGAACATGGCTTGGATTTGAAAAAGATCTTTGCGGAAATCCGACACAAGGTGATGGATCTGACGGAATGGGATGTGCTGGAAGCCGGATTTGTCGGGAATTTTTCTTTTTCACAATTTGTAATGTGGAACGACATACACAATCATGCGGATATTTTGGAGAGGAATGCGATTGTCCGGAGTTTGATAAAGGGAGCGATTGACCCGGATTGCAAAATTTTGAAATCTGCAGATACGGATGAAATCCATTTGCCGGTTGCTGCCGATTCTTCGCAGCTTCGAGCCGTCAATATGGCGGCAGGCGGTGTCAGCTTTGTGCTGCACGGACCGCCGGGAACCGGAAAATCGCAAACCATTACCGGGATGATTGCAAATGCATTGTCAAAGGGTCAGACCGTGCTCTTCGTTGCGGAAAAGAGGGCGGCGCTGGAGGTGGTTCAGGAACGTCTCGATGCGCTCGGAATCGGCGATTTCTGTCTGGAACTGCATTCCAACAAGGCAACCAGAAAGTCGGTGCTGGGGCAGTTGAAAAAAGTGCTGGAAATTGAGGCGAACGGCGCACCGACGGATTATGAGCAAAGAATTCAGGAGATTCGTGAAGTACGAAGCAGTCTGGATGCATATGCAAAAAAGCTGCATGAACGTAGAAATTTCGGGAAATCCTTAAGAGAGTTGATGAATGAATACGAAAGGATGCCGGATGATGCTTTGGAACTGTATTTTGATGGCGGCTATGCTTTCGGGCTTTCTCAAATCGACCTGGATCTGCACCAAAAAGCCATTGCGCAACTGATTGCGGCCGGAAAAGAAGTCCGTCATCCGAAGGATCATCCGCTAAAAAGAGTCGGACAGACCGAATATTCCCGGACATTGAAAACAGACTTTGAAGATGCGGTAAAAAACTTTGTTTTGTCGCTTGAAGAATTAAAAGAGGCGGCGGGCAAATTTGCGGATGACTTTGGAAGTCCGTTTCCGGTTTCGGAAGAGGACTGGATGAAATTGTCGGAGGATGCAAAATGTCTGATTTTAACACCGGAAATTCTCGATTTTTTGCTGAATCCGGATGCGCTTGAGCAAAACTTCTATTATCCTCTGCGGATCGTGAGGGAAAAAGATGAATTGCGTGCAAGCAAGGCTACGCTGCTTGCGATGTGGGATGAAAATTTTTTGCATCTGGATCGAAATATATATTATATCAAATATGAGAACGCAAAAAATCGTTTGTTTTTCAAAGGGAGGGCAAAGAAAAATCTGGAGGACGAATTGCAGGCATTTGCCAAGTCCGAGGTTGTGTTCGAACAGATTCCGGCCTTGCTGGCAGGCGTGGATGTGTACACGAATCGATGGAAAGAGTTGGATGCGAAGCAGGAACAACTGTCGGTCGAATGGAAACAGATTTTGGAGCGATACGACAGCGAATCGGAACTGATTGCTTACAAAAACGAAATGAAAATAAAACTTGGCAGGCTTTTGCCGATCGCGGATAAAGTCAAAAATCTGAAGCAAAGGGATGCATTATCCCGGTGTATGGAATCGGCACAAAAATTTTTGGAGAATGTACGGCAAAGTGCGGACAGGGAGAATGTGCTTGCAAATCGATTTCATCTGGATATGAGGGATTTCGAAGCGGATTGGATGGAAAACCGGATGAAGCTGTGTGAGAATCTGTTGAAGCATTCGGATGATCTCAAAGACTGGATTGTATACCGCAAGGCAAGAAACGAGTGTGAGAATCTCGGATTGAATGTGGTTTGCGAAGCGTATGAAAACGGCGTGGAGGAAGAGAAGATTCCGGGGATATATCTGCGTTCGATATATCGTGCAATCATCCTTTCCGTGATTGAAAATGAGCCGGTTCTTAACGGATTCACGGGAACCGCATTCAATGCGCAAATTGCCCGCTTCAAGAAGATCGACGAGGAATTTATGGCTTCCACAAAGGAGGAGATTTATCAGATTCTGGCGGGACGGATTCCGTCCGCATACGATTCGGTTCAAAGTGCGATGGAATTGAATATCCTGCGCAGAGCCATCAGCAGCAATGGAAGAGGTCTGTCGGTTCGGAGTTTATTCGATCGGATACCGGAAATCCTTCCGAAGCTGAGTCCGTGTATGCTGATGAGCCCGATTTCCGTTGCGCAGTTTCTTTCGGCAAACAATCCGCCGTTTGATATTGTAATATTTGACGAGGCATCGCAGCTGCAAACCTGTAAAGCCGTCGGAGTATTGGCACGCGGCAGGAATGCGGTCATTGTCGGCGATCCGAACCAGATGCCTCCGACCGCTTTCTTTGCGGGAAATACCGTCGACGAGGACAATTTGGAAATCGAGGATCTGGAGAGCATTCTGGATGACTGCCTGGCACTAGGAATGCCAAGTGCCCATTTGAAATGGCATTATCGAAGCCGCCACGAAAGTCTGATTGCCTTCAGCAATCAGGAATTTTATGAGAATTCCATGTTCACATTCCCGTCCGTCAATGACAGAAGCCAAAAGGTTCGCCTGATGAAAGTGGACGGTTTCTTTGACCGAAAAAAAGGCAGGATCAATGAGGGCGAAGCAAGGGCGATCGTTGCCGAGATTCGGCGCATATATATGGATGCTTCCTTAAAACAACAGTCCGTCGGCGTGGTGACATTCAATATCGGTCAACAGAATTTCATCGAGGATCTGCTCTCGGAGGAGTTTCGGAAAGATATGGAGTTTGAAATGTGGGCGAATGAGGGGGACGGGAAGCTGTTTGTCAAAAATCTGGAGAATGTACAGGGGGATGAACGTGATGTCATTCTGTTCTCCGTGGCATTCGGACCGGACGAAGACGGCAAATTATCCCTGAATTTCGGACCGCTGAACAAAGAGGGGGGATGGCGAAGACTGAATGTCGCCGTAACCCGTTCCAGAAATGAAATGTCGGTATTTACCGTTATGGATCCGGATTGGATAGATCTTAGAAGAACGAAATCCAAAGGTGTGGAATCCCTGAAAAATTTCCTGCTTTTTGCAAAGGACCCGGAGCGGATTTCCTTTGGCAAGGAGCGAAGATCCGATGAGACGGACAGCATTTTGGACAGCATTTGCAAAGAACTGGATACTTTGGGATACGAATATCGAAAGTATGTCGGCCGATCAAAATTCAAACTGGATCTGGCAATTCTGCATCCGCAACGTCAGGATGAATACATCCTGGGCGTTCTGTTGGATGGCGATTCGTATCGGCAGATCGAGAATGTAAAGGATCGGGAAATCGCTCAAAAAGAAGTTTTGAAAGGACTCGGATGGGAGCTTCATCGCATCTGGATCATGGACTGGTGGGACAATAAGGAGAAAGAGCTTGCCAGATTGAAGGGGATTTTGCAGGAGCGATTGGGGGATACCGGGATTTCGGGTTCTAAGGAAGCGTTGATTTAATCGACACCTTCTCAGAATTCTCAGGAGGAACGCACGGAATTACGAGGATTGAAAGGGAAAATGCATGAAGAACAAAGGCATTTGGTTTTTTATGTTATTGTTGTTTAGCTTTGCGATGTATCTGTTCGGGAAAAATGCGGCAGGTGAAATCAATATGAGCGAAAAGAGAATTGTCGTGATTTTGTCCGGAACGGACGATGATTTTAACTGGAATGCCGCGAATAAAGCCGGTATTGTGGAATGCGGCAAAACATATAATATTTCGATTGAGTATGTGGAAAGTGTCAAAGAGAATCGGGCGGAAAGCATCCTGCATCACTATGGCGGCGAGGGCTATGACCTGATTATAACGGCAGGATATCAGTTCAATGATGTTGTGGAAGAGGTTGCGCCGCGGTACGGGAAGTCTTTGTTTTGTGTCATTAACGGAACGAAGCTGAAGGGAAAGAATGTGGTTTCCGTACAATTAAAAGAATATGAGGCGAGTTATATCGCAGGCTTAATCGCCGGACATGAAAGTCCGGGCGGGCAGTTTGCGGCTGTCGGCGGGTATCCGAATTTCGGTATGAGGAAACTGATGGATGTTTTTGAAAAAACGGCGGTACAAACTGCCTTAGAGCAGGGAATAGAAAATGCGTCGAGTCGCCGTGCGTATGTGAACAGTTGGGACGATGTAAACCTCAGCAAGAAAATGACGGAGCAAATGATTCGTGACGGTGCGGACATTGTATTTTCCTATGCAAACAAGGCAAGTTTGGGGTGTGTTCAGGCAGCGGATCGGGCAGGAGTTAAATATATCGGATTTACGAACAATCAAAATCGAAATTATCCGGGAACCGTGATAGCATCTGTTGTATTTCGTTTTGATAATGTATATGAGTGGATCATCGAACATTATCGCACACGGAAATTATCCGGAGAAAGAATATATTACATTGGTTTGGATGAAGATATTTTTTATCCGGTGTATACGGAAGAGATTTCCGAAATTACCGTTTTGGCCGTTGAAAAAGCGATGGACGATATGAAAACAAATCAAATTATCTTTGAACAGAGGTGAGTATGTCATTGCGAAGTAAGTTGATTTTTCTGTTCATCCTGGTGATTACTGTGATGTCAGTCCTGATTGGGTATATGTCCTATCATTCCGCGGAAAAAATGATTGTGGAGAATAAAAAGGATGAAATGTCGAATTCCGTCAACCTGATTGATATCAGCATTACCTCTCTGGTTCTGAGCATTGAAGAGATGTCGGAATACACATTGGAGAATTACATGGAAGAAGAGCTTGATGAGAGTGAACTGTCCGCGGATATAAAGCTGAAGAAATGGCTGGAGAGATTTATTAATGCACATCAATCGATTGCGGATATTTATATCATAAGTAAGGAACGGGGATTATTGTATTCACATAATGAGGAGTCGGACATACATTTCCTGATAGAGGAAATCCGAAAGACAGATTTTAAATCGGGAAATAACTATGTTTCTTACCCGGATTTGGATGAACGGGGGAAACAAAGAGTGTATTTTTTAAAACTCTTTCCTGTCAAGAGTCGTAGCAATACGATAGGCGACAAAGTTTTTTTTATTGTGGAATTTGATACGGACAATCTGGCAAATATGTTAATCAATAATACCGGTACATTTCGACACCAGTATACCATGATTGTGGATAGAGAAATTATCAGTGCGACAAATTCCATGCTCCCGGATTTTACAGAGTTATTGGAAAGACGTCTTTTAAGGGGAGAAAGAGAATTTGAATTATTGCAAAACAATCAGCTGTACTATGTTTACGGGCAGTACAATGGTCTGACCGGTTGGAATACCGTTACGATTGTTCCCGGAAAAGATATTGTGCCGAAACTTACAGAACTTCAAATTCAAATCATTTCGGTCGTGGTGTGTGTGGTGCTTTTGAGCTGGGGCATTGCCATTGTCTTTGCGTTTTCCATAACTGTTCCGATTAAGCAGCTTACTTTTGCAATGCAGAGATCACAGGCGGGAGAATTAGATATCCATGTAGAAACAAAGCGAAATGATGAAATTGGATATATGATTCGCACTTTTAACAAAATGCTGGTTGAAATCCGGGAGTTGATACAAAAATTGACGGAAGAAAAATCGGCACAAAAAGATGCCGAGCTAAAAGCATTGCAGGCACAAATCAATCCACATTTTCTGTACAATACCCTGGATACGATAAATTGGATGCTGATCCCGAAACAGGAGATGGAAATCAGCGCCATTGTTGTTGCACTTGGGGATTTGTTAAAGTATGCAATTTCGGATAAGTATCGTTTGGTCAGTGTTGCTGAGGAAGAAAAATATACGCAAAGTTATCTGATGATTCAAAAATGTAGGATGGAGGAGCGTTTACAGTATGAGATTAATATCGATGAAGCGGTTCGAAACATCAAAATACCGAAACTATTGTTTCAACCCATTGTAGAAAATGCAATTATTCACGGGATTGAACCGAAAGAACATGGTGGAAAGATTTGGATTGTGTGTTATAGGCACGATGAGGATTTGATGATACAAATCGAAGATGACGGTATTGGAATCGGTGACGAAGCTTTGGAAAAAATATTTGCTCCGGAGAATATTGGAATCGGCAATGTAAATCGAAGAATTCAACTGCATTACGGAGAGGACTACGGTGTAAAAATCGGCAGAAATAAAACGGAAGGGACTATTGTAACCATTCGTCTGCCTTTGAACAAGGCTTGATTCCTGTGGTGAAAGGGGTGTCTGAAAACATAGTCATAAAAGGGTTATTGAAATTGAAATGTTACGAAAGGGGTTTGTATGAAAATTATCATCGTGGATGATGAGCCGAAAATCAGAAACGGGCTAAAAAGCTTTCTGGGCAACAGGGCCGATATGGAAGTGGTCGGAATATTCGATCGCGCGGATAAGGCGCTTTTATCAATGCCGCTGTTGAATCCGGATGTCGTTATTACAGATATCAAAATGCCCGGTCACAGCGGACTTGATTTAATTGAGCAGATAAAAAGGCTGGACTCGAAAGCGGTTATCATCATTATCAGCGGATACAGTGATTTTCAATATGCGCAGCGTGCCATTGAATTGGGAGTTCACCGCTATCTGACAAAACCGACGAATCCGATGATTTTGATGGAGATATTGCATGATTTGGCAAAAAATATGAAAAAAGAAAATGAAAAAATGCCGTCGGATGGAAATATTTCGAAAGGCGGAAAAAAAGAATGTGAATTGTTTGTGCCGAATGTCGTTAACAATGTTTTGGTCAGGCAGGCAATGCACTATATACACTTGAATTACCATGAAAAAATCGGACTTAAAGAAATTGCGGGTGAATTGTTTATAACACCGAATTATCTTTCGGACTTGTTCAGAAAACATATGGGGATTAATTGCTCCGAATATATAACATTTTATCGGATACAAAGAGCCAAGCAGCTGTTAAGGGCAAGCTCTCATCGAATTACGGAGATTTCGGAAATGGTCGGTTTTTCGGATGCCCATTATTTTAGTAATGTATTTAAGAAACTGTGCAAAATGACTCCGAATGAATATAAAAACAGTGTTTTTATTACAGAAGAAGAATAAAAAACGGTTTTCGGACACAAATCAGTAAATTTTACACAAAATCATAATGCAGTATTCTAAAAATCTCCTCATTTATGTATATAATAAAGACAGATGCTATAAGTTTTCCATATAAATGAGGAGGGTAATATGAAGTTAAACAGTTTATTGAAAATGGGTATCGGAGTTCTGTTAACAAGTATATTGCTTGCGGGCTGCCAGTCCGCAAAACCGCAGGAATCGTCCAATGGGACGGAAAACAGTTCGGGTAAAGAGTATGCCGCTATGAAGATAGTGTTGATACTTCCGGGCAGTATTGACGATCAGGGCTGGAATGCGAGCAACAATGCGGGGGCGATGGCATGTAACAAGGAACTCGGCACAAATGTTGAAGTCGTAGAATCGGTTCCGGTGGAGGATTTTGAGTCTATATTTACGGAATACGGAGAAAAAGGGTATGATCTGGTAATGTCGGCGGGAAGTCAGTTTGATGAAGCATGTGCCGCCGTTGCACCACAGTATCCGAATACCGTGTATACAGTAATAAACGGTACCAAAAGCGATACTGAGAATATGGTTCCGGTATTCCCGAAAGAATATGAAGGCTCTTATCTTGCAGGAATCATAGCCGGTTATACTACGAAAAATGGCAATTTTGCAACCATGGGAGGCGAGTCCAATGCCGCAATGTTGAAGCTTTTGGATACCTATGAAGCGATGGCAATACAGGTGGCAAAGGAGAGGGGAATGTCTGATGCAAAGGTAACGCGTTCATTCCTCAACACTTGGACGGATGTTTCCGTCGGAAAATCCATGACGGCACAGATGATTGATAATGGCGCGGATACGGTGTTCTGTTATTCCAATGAGGCGACTTCCGGTGCGATTCAGGCGACAGCTGAGAAAAATGCCAAATTTGTGGGCTATGCCGGAAACAAAAATGAAGAGAGCGATTGCGTGGTGGCATCGGTTAATATGAACTGGGCAAATGTCTATCCTTGGATTATAAAGGGAATCAAAAGCGGTGAACTGAAAGGTGCACAGGAAGTCGGCGTTGCGGAAGGTGTATTTGAGGTATTGTACACAGATCAGTGCAGCGATGACTGCAAGAAGGCTGTTTCGGCAGCGGAGGAAGAAATCGAGAAAGGAAGCATTGACTTCGCACAGTATTTTTCAAACTGAGTTTCAATGAAGGAATGTACTTAAAGAGGGCGGTGTTTTTTACACCCCCCTTTTTTGAAAATAATTTGAAAACATGGAGGAAAACATGAGTGCTCCGACAATTGAACTGAAGAATATTACAAAGAAATTTGCCAAAGTTCTGGCAAATGACAATGTGTCCATGAACATTAACCGTGGGGAGGTACTTGCCTTGCTCGGCGAGAACGGAGCGGGGAAGAGTACGATTATGAAAATCTTATACGGACTGTATCGTGCCACATCCGGGAAGATTTTCATCGATGGAGAGGAAAAAAATATATCCAATCCGAGAGAAGCCATCAACTACGGCATTTCCATGATACAGCAGCATTTTTCTCTGGTGAATGCACATACGGTTACGGAAAATATTATTCTTGGAAATTGCAAGGGAGTTATCGATTACAAGGCGAAGGAAAAAGAGATTCAGGAACTGGCGGATCATTATCATTTTGAAGTGCCTGCCGGTGAATATATCAAAAACTTAACCGTCGGAGAACAGCAAAAAGTCGAGATTCTGAAGGCGTTATATCTGGATGCAAAGGTGTTGATCATGGATGAGCCGACTGCAGTTTTAACTCCGCAGGAAGCCGAAACATTGATGCAGTTTATCCGTGATTATGCAAAGCGCGGCAATTCGGTGGTATTCATTTCCCATAAGATGCAGGAGGTTCTCAAGGTTTCGGATCGAATTATTGTAATGAGAAACGGATGTATATGTGGGGAGGTATCCAAAGAGGATGTGAGTTCGGTCGATGAAGCCACTTTGGCATATATGATGATCGGACGGGATTTGGAAGTGTTGAAGAAACCGGACGAGGAAGTTTTGAGCGGGGAAGAAAGACTGGTTGTGGAGGGTGTAAGCGTAAAAGCAAAAGACGGTATTTCATTGCTAAAGGATATTCATTTTTCTGTCAAAAGAGGAGAAATACTTGGTTTTGCAGGAGTTTCGGGCAATGGGCAACAGGAACTTTGTGAGGTGATTTACGGAGTAAGAAAAGCACAAACCGGAAATATATACATGGATCAAGCCGATATCACTGTGCTCTCCAACAGAGAACGGATTGGCGGTGGAATCGGATATGTAGCCTCCGACAGGTACAGATACGGAATGGTTAAGGATATGGCGCTCTTTGAAAATATGTTGCTGAAAGCAAGTTATATGAAGAGATGGATCAAACGAGGGATTATCGATTGGAAAAAAGTGAAAGCGGATACCGATTCTGCAATTTCCGAATATTCGATAAAAGCACCGGATTGTTGTGTCAGTGCAGGAAGCCTATCCGGAGGCAACCAGCAGAAACTTGTAGTTGCCCGAGAAGTGGAGATGGGAGAGAAGGTCATTATTTTTGACCAACCGACAAGGGGACTTGACCTTGGTGCCATCAATTATGTTCACAAAACCATTCTTCGAGAGAAGGAAAAAGGAAAAAGCATCATCTTGGTTTCCACAGAATTGTCTGAAATATTTGCATTGGCAGACAGAATTGCAATTCTCTACAAAGGAGAAATTATGGGGATTTATAAAAACATTGACCTGAGCACAGAAAAAATCGGATTGCTGATGGCAGGTGTGAGAAAGGGGCAAAATGATGAATGAACACACAAAGAGTTTGATTTTTTGGCCTGTATTGGCGGTAGTGCTCGGACTGATTTGCAGTTTTGCGTTTCTTCCTCTTCTCGGAGTACATCCGTTAACCGCAATTACCGCAATGTTTTCCGGTTTGTTTTCGGATACTTTTACGATGGGTAATATTCTTGTAAAAACGGCCCCGCTCATTCTGACCGGACTTGCGTTTGCCTTTACCTATAAGGCAAATCTTTACAATATCGGGGCGCAAGGACAGTTCTATACAGGATGTATCTGTGCATCCGCAGTTTCACTGGGACTTGGGGGAAAACTTCCGGGGGTGCTGGTTATTTTCCTTGCTTTTGTTGCAAGTGTGCTCGGAGGGGCAGCCATTGGCTTTACCATCGGATATTTGAAAGCAAAATACAATGCCAATGAGTTCTTGGTCAGTATGATGTCAACTTACGTGATAATTTATATTATGCAGTTATTGCTTCGCACGGTTTTGCAGGAAAAGAAAAAAGAATATTTGAAAACGGATTATCTGCATCAATCTACGTGGTTGCCGAAGATATTGCCCGGAACTTCGGTTTCAGCGGGAATAGTAATTTCAGTCCTTGTGGCAGTCGGAATCTGGTTTCTACTGTACAAAACCTCCATGGGGTACCGGATTCGGGTGACCGGTCTGAATCAGGATGCAGCCGAAGTTTCGGGGATCAATCCGAAATCACAGTATATGTTGGCATTTGCAATCAGCGGGGGGATTGCAGGATTGGCGGGGTTGGTGGAAGTGAATGGTATGCAGCATATGCTACTCACCGGCTTTGATACGGATGTCGGTGCTTACGGGATCGGCATAGCGATATTGGCAAATGCACATCCTCTGGGGATTATTCCGGCAGCATTTTTGTTCGGAATGTTGCAGGTCGGAGGAAATGTAATCGGACGGTCTACCGCTGCACCGGCAAGTGTGATTGATTTAATGCAGGGATTTGTAATGCTTTTTGTATTGATGTCTTTTTATTACAGAAGGAAGTTCGAACTGAAACGTTTGACAAAAGCGGTTTAGCCGAGGAGGAAATGAAGTGAACTGGATAGTAAATCTATTGGCAAGGGCTTTTTTTATGAGCACACCTTTGATTCTGTGTGCTTTGGGAGAGATTGTTGCAGAGCGAACCGGAATGATGGTGACAGCTGTGGAAGGAATATTTTTAATCGGAGCATGGGGAGGATTTATCGGAGCATATTTGAGCGGGAATTTGGCAATAGGATTTTTATTTGCTGTGATTTGTGGACTCGGTGTTGCCCTTTTATACGGTTATACGACAATATATATGAATCGACATCAGATTGTAATGGGGACGGCAATTTCAATATTGGTTACAGGTTTCTGCACTTTTTTTTATCGTGTTATTTTCGGTATTCAGACTACACCATTGAAAGTACAGGTTCTTGAAAATGTTCAAATTCCGTTTCTATCAAAAATCCCTGTAATAGGGCCAATCGTTTTTTCTCAAAACATCATCAGCTATATGACATATGCATTGGTTCCGATAATATATTTTGTATTGTTTAAAACATCATTCGGTCTGACACTTCGTTCGTGCGGTGAAAATCCGGATGCAGCGGATGCAACAGGAATTGAAGTCAGAAGAATTCGTTTTCTTGCAGTTGCTGCTGCAGGTTGCTGCGGAGGGGTCGCAGGAGCTTACTATTCTCTGTGTAATGTAGGAATGTATACTTCGGAAATTATTAGCGGAAGAGGATGGATTGCTTTCGGTATATGTTTTTTGGGGAATTGGAATCCCATCGGTGCATTGATATTTGGGATCATATTCGGGATTTCGGATGCAATCGGAATTTATGTTAAATCATTGGGTTCAGGAGGGATGCCGAGTGAGCTATTCAGTGCATTGCCGTATATCATGGTAATTATTTTGACGGTATTTAGAAAGGAATTAAGAGCACCCGAAAGATTGGGAGTGAATTATGTGAAAGAATTATAATAATTGAAATATAAATAAAACAAAAGTGTGAAATGGTATTTTTCGCCTTCATTATACTAAAAAGTGAACGGTTTTTTTCCTTCGGTTTCGTATTCCGCTTTCAGGACAATGATGTTTTTCGGCACAGTTGCAACTTCGCTTGCGGCTGTGCCGATCTTTTTGCTTTAATTCCGTGGAATTTTTTATTATAATTTCTTTCGTGCTAATGAACATAAAAAGAAAATTGATAAATATTCCATGAAATTCAGATTAGACGAAACGAAATTTAATGATATCATCAATTGTGTTAGGCTTATCTAATCAAAATAGTATAGGAGAGGGAGATGAAGAAGAAAAAGTTTGCGAAACAAATATGTGCGCTGCTGTTTGTATCAGCTATGTTGATGCAGCACGGAACGGCATATGCTTCCGGAACGTCGTCTGTGTCGGGCAGCTGGAAACAGGTGCAAAATCTGTGGTATTACGAAAACAGTGCGGGGCAGACTCAAAAAGGTTGGGTTTCCTATCTCGGAAACTGGTATTACTTAAGTCCGGACAACGGAGCGATGCTGACCGGATGGCAAAAAATTCAGGAAAAATGGTATTTTCTGGATCCGTCTGCAGGAGCGGGCAATGGTCGTATGTTGACCGGATGGAACTGGATCGACGGGCATTGCTATTATCTGAGACAGTCGAAGGACGGCGACG
>JBHAEV010000069.1:0-6605 GCA_041855735.1 Lachnospiraceae bacterium | reverse complement strand
TCAGCTTGAAATGCCCCTCCAAACCATGTTTGAGGATAAATGCCATGGTTGTGGAAGCATCAAAATCATACTGGTGTTTGGACGGCTCCTTCGGTTTCGGCTCAATTAAAAACTGAACTTTGTGGCCGATTTTCTCGCTGTACGCAATACTCATCTTAAAAAGTCTTGCAATGTTATCCTGCTCAAAGCCCATATCCGTATTCAGAAGCGTTTCGTAACCCTCTCTGCCTCCCCAGAATACATAATTTTCCCCGCCGAGTTTTTTGCTGATGTCCAGACCTTTTTTTACCTGAGCAGCCGCATAGGCGAATACCTCGGCATTATTGGAAGATGCCGCACCATTGTTGAATCTCGGATGAGAGAACATATTTGCGGTATTCCATAACAATTTAATACCGGTTTCATCCATTTTTTTCTTGATCAAATCCGTAATCTCATCCAGATTTGCAAAAAACTCTTCCAGCGAATCGCCGGCAGGAGCAATGTCCGCATCATGAAAGCAAAAATACTCCACCTGAAGTTTCTGCATCAGCTCAAAGAATGCCTCCACCCTGTTTTTCGCCGTTTCCATCTTCGTGTCCCCGAACCAGGTTCTGATGTTTGTGGCATTTCCGAAAGGATCGGATCCGTCCTGTGTCATGGTATGCCAGTAGGCAAGTGCAAAACGCAAATGTTCCTTCATGCTTTTTCCTTCGATGATTTCCTCCGGATTGTAGTGACGGAACGCAAAGAGATTTTTGCTGTCTTTGCCTTCATATTTTACTTGCTCAATGTTTGGAAAATAACTCATTTTGTCCTCCTTGTTAAATTGAAATTGCCAAAAATCAAATTGCTCTCTGAATGTCCTGAAGCGAATATATTACGATCCGCTCCCGAACAAATGGATACGGAATAAAGCCGAATCGGCCTCTGAATGTCTGAAGCGAATATATTTCAAATCCGCTCCAAAACAAATTGAAACTGAATAAAATCAAATTGGCTTCCCGGAAGGAATACGAACCGGATATGTTTCACTCCACGGAACACATCGGTATTCGTATCGGAAAAAGTGTCCCGATTTCGGAAATTCACCATATACTCCACGGTGCTTGTATCATCCGAAACATGAACCAGAATCGGATTCACCTCCAGGTCGGTATGTCCGAAAACCCGGATTTTTCCCCTTTTGGATGTTGAAAAATCAATGTCCTGAAACTCCAATGTTACATTGTTGCCGATGTCCCGGATTGCATGTTGGGTTTTGTTAAAACGGTCTCCGTAAATCCGGTCACAATCATTTACCGTAAAGATTCTTTCGCATATCTCTTTTTTCCGAAATACAAATCCCTTGATATGTATTTTGGCAAATACCTCAAAGCTGATTTCCGTTATTCCTTGCAACAATTTCTCCAGTTTCCAGCTTGCCCTTTGGTATACATTCCACATTTTGGATTTTTGATAAATGAATGTACCGATCCGCTCTCCATGTTCATCCGGATTGCCCTCGTAAATATGAAATGCATACGGTTCATCCGTCAGTGCAAACAAATCCAAATCAATTTCATCCGATCCGTTCTTGCCGAAATCGATGTCGGAAAATCCGACCACCGTTCTGGAATCCCTGGATGTCGCCACACCCCGTTCATTTCCGTTTCCGATTTCACCGATACCGAAACTGTATAGTCCGGCACTCACAAATTCATAGGGATTTGTTTTTGCCGTGCCGAATCCCGACACGCAAAATTCCAGTTCGGAGATTCCCCGCACTTTTGACGTTCCCGATTTTGACATGCATCGAAGCCGGAAGTTTCCGTCACTGATCGCCTTCAGACACACGCAATCCGCCGCCGTTTCATCGATTTCTTCGGAAAGCTCCGCAAATTTTACCGGTATCCCCGCATCATCGGTAATGCTCCAGATCAAATCATCTTTTGCACCTTTCGGAAAAATTTCCGCCCGCACCCGGGTTTGATTGTTTTTTGGATGCAGATGCTGCCCGTGGCTGCTGTACAGCTTTACGGTTCTCGAATACCTTGTATTCGGGTTTTCACCGGCATCTCCTGCCGCCCCCGTAAACGACAGATATGCATTTGGGGCAATCCCCTCTATCTCCCTGCCTTGCACTGTTTTGATTTTTCCGGCATCGCCCTGTACTCCCGGCGAAGAAATCTCAAAACGAATCTCACCCGGTTCCTCACCGGATTTTATTACAAATACACATTTTCCGCTGAATAATCGTCTGTCGGCACTTTGGTAGGATGTATCGTCCGTACTGTCACCATTGTCGCTTCCGACAAGATAGCCCGAACCGAAAACCTTGATCGAAATCAAATTGTTGGCGTTTTCCACCGGATTTCCCACCTCATCTTTCGCCGTGACCGTGATGTATGAAATGTCATTTTCCCCTGCCGAAAGCTCCGTATCGGAAATCTCAGCCTCCAGAAAAGAGGCATCTCCGAAAGATCTTCTCTCGGCAAAGGCGATCACATTTTCCGACTCGTCCAAAGCAAGAGCTTTCAATATTCCTTTTTGATAGGGCAGGCAAAAATTCCCGCTCAACATCCCCTCATCCGGATTTCTTCGCATTTCACCGATCCATTCATTGTTCAGGAATAATTTTGCCGCCACCGCATTGGAGCAAATCCTCACATCAATCTTCTGATTGTCATTGAAATCCCAGTACGGAAAAATGTGAATCATCGGATTTGATTTATCATCGGTCCACGCCGCCTGATATTGGTAGAATCCGTCTTTTTTCAAACCTGCGGTGTCCAATTGCCCGAAATAGGAGTTCTTGGTGTGATACGGCGTGGGTTCTCCGATATAATCAAATCCCGTCCAAATAAACTGCCCCGATGAAAATGCATTTTCGGTATCTGCCAGAATACAGCTTTCCATATTCTTTGCCCCCCAGCTTGTGGCGGAATTTCCAAGCGAAGAGCATTGAAAATCTTCATCCGCCAGCACTTCTTTATGATAGGGAAAATGGTAGATGCCCCGGCTGGATACAATGGACGCGGTTTCGCTGCCGTAAATGATCCGTTTCGGATATTTTTGATGATGATCCCTGTAATATTTCTCTCCGTAATTATACCCCACCGCATCCACCACATCCGCAGCCAATCCGGCATTTTCCCAAGGCATATAATTCGATGCAATCGTAGTGCCTGCATTTGCACGACTGTCGTATTTTCGAACCTCTTTACAGAGCTTTTTGCAAATCTCTGCTCCCCTCTCGGAAACGTGGGTATCCGATATTTCATTCCCGACACTCCAAAGCAGCAGAGACGGATGATTTCTGTCTCTTCTGACCCAATTGCAAATATCCCGCTCATGCCAATCATGAAAATACAAAGAATAGTCAAATTCGTTTTTTGGCAGCTCCCAGACATCAAATGCCTCGGATACCACCAGAAAACCCATTTCGTCCGCCAAGTCCATGAATTCCTTCGCCGGCATATTGTGGGCGGAGCGGATGGCATTGACTCCCATTTCCTTGAGCAATGCAAATCTTCTCTTTAACGCTTTCTTATGGAAGGCGCTGCCGAACAGACCCAGATCATGATGTTCACACACACCGTGCAGTGTTCGATGTATGCCGTTTAGAAAAAATCCCCGATCGCTTGTAAACTCCAAGGTTCGAAAGCCGACATTGGAATAGTCCGAATGAACCAAAACGCCGTTTCTCATCAGATGTGCATACAATCGGTATACATTCGGCGAATCCACATCCCAACGCAATGCCTCCTTGACGACGGTTCGAAATTGATGCACGTGATGTTCAAATCCTCCCTCTCCGGATAAAGAAACTTTGTCGAAGGTTTCCCTGATTTCATCGTCATCAAAACCGGTACATCGCGAATTTTGGCAGATTTTCGCCAGCTCATACACCACTTCCAGTCCGGAAATCTGTTCCGTTTTTATCTCCGTGTCAATGCATACATTCCATGTATCATTTTCAAACTTTGCACTGAAATAAATCCCGTCCGATACAATGCGTTCTTTCGGAAGTATTTTTAACCACACATCCCGATAGATCCCGGCACCGGTGTACCATCTGCTGTTCGGGAAGCGGTAGTTTACCGACACGAAAACCTCATTTTCTCCCGTATGCACAAATCGTCCGATGTCCACCTCAAAAGTCGTGTATCCGTACTTCCATTCTCCTGCAAAAGCATTGTTGACATAGACGGCACAGTCCATATAGATTCCCTCGAACCGCAGTATCACATCCCGGTTCTCGATCTCTTCCAAAAAAAACACTTTCCGGTACCAGCCCATGCCGCTTTCATACAAATTCCGGGAATCGAAAATCAGCCAATCATGCGGCAGACCCACATCATGAAAACACTCTGCTTTCCGTTTCGCTTCAAAAAATGTCGTTCCCGTTGAAAATTTAGCAAATTTCCATGAATCATTGAATAATTTTTTCATTCTTCTTCCCCATGATCACAAAGGGAGACGGCAGCTCCTCCTTGTAAACCAGATTTCTCGTGGCAAGAAACGCTCTGTATGCCACATCTTTTTTATTGAGAGGGTGCAAATCATTGTACTCTCCCAATTCATAGTTTACGGTCACCGCAACACCACACAATTTTGTCGCATTCGCCTGCGCCTTTCGGATCGTCGCCCATTCCTTTGCATTGCAATCAACATTGCAGACCGGCAATTGTACGATGATGAAAGGAAGCTCGTCCTGATTCCATCTTTGCCTCCAATTGCAGATCATGTTTCGGAGCAGGTCTTCGTATCGATACGCCTCATGATCATTGGCTTCGCCCTGATACCAGAGAACGGCTTTCACCGTCACGGGGAAGCATGGTGCAACCATGCCTTGAAACAATACTCCCGAAATCCTGTGAATATCCTGATACGCCGGTGCCTCTTCGCATTTTACAACTTGCCGGATAAGCCATTTTGCACTCAAATCGATGCAGCTTTGGTCGGAAAAGCTCAAATCGTATCGCTTGTCCGGCGTAAACCCGGCACCGCCGTTTCTGCACACCAGTCGGATCCGAATTTCATTTTTCCCTTCCCGAAGTATCTCTTTCGGTACCGGATAGATCCTCGGCGGAAATCGATATCCCGTACTGCCGACCATCTTTTTGTTGATCCATGTTTCATCCGCATCCCGGATCGTTCCGAGCCGCAGTATCGCATCCTGCGACGCCTGATCGCGATCCAGTTCCACTTCATACTTTAAATAATAGAGTCCCGGACCGTCCTCCATCCCCTGACCGAAAAACGACCCCGGAATGCAAATTTCTCTCCATTCGTTTGCTCCATCCCGTTCATCAGCCGATCGAAAATGCAGCGAATCTCCTTCAAGTCTTTTGAGCCGATCCTCCCAGGACGCCTCATCCGACTCGTATGTTTGAAAAAAATTCTCCCGAAACTCTTTCTTTGAAAACTTGTGAAATTCCTCGACAATGTCTTTAAATTTTGACATCGGATCGCTCCATGCCTGAATCGGCGTGCCGCCCTTGCTCAGATTAATCAACCCGATCGGCACTCTCTCCCTCTCATAAAGCAAATTTCCGTAAAAGTATGCCAGTGCGCTGACTTCCTCGAAAATCTTTCCCGTGCAGGCTCTCCATACCCCCTGTTCGTGATCCTTAGATTCCTCAAAACTTGCGTATGCCCCCGCTGTATACTCATGCACATTCGGATTTCCCGGCTCTGTCGGGTACATCTCCCGAACCCTTTGAATCGGCAGCTCCATATTGGACTGTCCCGCACAGACAAACACATCGCCAACCCAAACTTTCGATGCGAAAACCTCCTCGCATGACTTGATTTCCAGCACAAAAGGACCGCCGGTTTTCCGGCAGTCCAACATACACTCAAAACAGCCGTTTCCGTTCGAAAACACCGTATATCTTTGATTCAAAAATGCAATTTCCACGGCGGAACCGGCACGGCACCATCCCCACACTCCGGTATTTTGACCTCTTTGCAGCACACATCCGTCATGCAATATCTTCGGTATCATTAAGTCGGTTTGCATTAAACTTGCTCCTGTCTGCCCGATTTCTGTTTTTGATTATAAATCGACAGCCGGTTTTTGACCTCATGAATCTTGCCGACATTTGTGCAATTATTGCGATATCGGCTGTTGGGCGCACATTCGACAAACCATATTCTTTCCGGCAATGAAGCACACCGGTACCGCTACATCTTGTCTTTCATATTCCGGTAATCGCTCGGGGAGCATCCTTTCAGCATTTTAAAAGTTCGGTTGAATGCGCTGATGGAAGAAAAACCAGAATTCATAGCCACCTCGGTGATGCTTTGCGCCGTTGAACTGAGCAGTTCCTCCGCCCGGATCACCCTTTTGTTGTTCACATACTCATGGAAGGTCAAATTCATGCACTGCTTAAAAATCCGGGTAAAATGAAATTTGGAAAATCCGCTGACTTCCGCCGCATCCTCCAATGTGATCGGATTCATATAGTTTTGATTGATGTAATTGCAGGTATGCATAATGGTTTCCATATACTCCTTCTTCTTAAGAGGATTGTTCTCTTTGGACGTGAATCCCGAACATTTTCGTCCCCAGATCGTACTTCTCCCGATATGCACAAAAATTTCAATCAGTCTTGCATAGATTGCCGCACCGAAAAATC
>JBHAEV010000068.1:0-2855 GCA_041855735.1 Lachnospiraceae bacterium | reverse complement strand
CGCTTCGCAAAGAACTGAATGTGCCGTTTGAGCCGCTCGGACAGAGAACCGATCGGGAGGTGACATTTACCTACCGGAAGCTGGAAACCAATTTGAATCCTTCGATTAAACTGGACTATTTCATTCATCAGTCCGCAACGGCACCGTATGAGCTGGAGCGCACCTATACCGGCTCAAGCCTAAACAATCAACAGATTTCCACGGAATTCTCTCTCAATAAGATCGGCAGCAGTCAGATTTCTTTAAACAATGCCAAACTGATTATCGAAACGGATTCTCCGTACATCAATCTCGACAGGACGGTTGTGGCAAATGACGCAACAACGGCATCGCTCTATGACCCGTCCGGTGTGGTGAAAACACCGAACGGCGTGGAAATTACATTGAAGAATACGTCCAATTTCAGTGCGGTGAACAATGTCGGTGTCAATTTCTTTTTTGCCGACAATTTATCCATACCGGATATAACCTATGCGAATTTTCGCATAAAGCTGGTTAACGAAGAGAATGGAGTGCAAAAAGTAATTGCCGAAAGCAATTCCCTGAAAGCGATTGCGGACATCAATGTTTCACCGACCATTTCCGTGAGCTCTACTCCGTTTGTCCTGGGATATCCGTATTCAAGTTACAGCACGGAGTATGACGGTCCGCGAAACATGGGTGTTATGGAAACGGTCAACGGCGTTTCCAAGGTAATTTCCAATCCGTCACCGGTTTCTTACAGTTATACGATGCGTCAAATCCATTATCCGATTGACAAGTACACCATCACACATGTGCTTCCGACGTATACCGCATACAATCCGGTCACCGGACAGGAAGAAACAAGGACGGCTGTTTTTGATGCGTCGCGTAACCCCGGCTGGGTGCTTTCTCCGGACGGAAGTTCGGTTTCCTATGTGAGTGAGGTGAACAACCCGAATGGCGGAACGTATTCGAGCGGCCATGTCGGAAAGTTTTTCATGCCGAAACTGTTGCTGACTTTTCCGGATATCATAGAGGGTTCTCCTGCAAAATCAGATGTGTTTGTGGATGTGCAAAAAACCGATGATCCCATCAATCCGGTTGCGGAGCCGCTCGAGCATGCACGCGGAGATTTGGGAATCGGAGATTCGCATACCATCCATCCGCTTTCGCCGAGAGTGATTGTTCCGGACGGCAGGGATTATGCGTATCGAAAAAGCGACGGATTTACACCAAACTATTTTAACAATCGCTCCGTGATGTATGACAATGAAACGGATCGTCCGAAAGAATTTCACTATGAGCTTGCGTTGTCGTCCACGAACGAAGCGCTGGATATGAAGAATGTGTCCGTCATCGATTTCGGCTTGGATCCAAGGCTTCGTTACAAACGGGTAGAATTCACCCAGTCCGCAGCATCGGCAAATAATTTCACGGCAAGAGTCAGTGCCTACAAAAAAACAGGCGGTGTCATCGATCCGCAAAACGATACCCTGCTCTCATCCCGAACCGTGCCGATCGCTCCGAACAATTCGGTGTACCTGCCGAACGACGAGGTGGACTATGTCAAGGTGGACATCGTGGAAACCGAAAATGTTCCGCTGAATTTTCATTTCCAGTTTAAAATGGTGGTGGAACTGAAGGATCCGACACAAAAGCTGATCAACGGAAGCGACCCGAACTACTTTATCAACAAGTCCTACTTTACCTCGACAGCAATGAAAAAAGGCACCGATGAGCCGGCGTTTGTGAAGCCGGCCGATCCGGAAACGGAGCATATTCCGGCGAATTTCATCATGTACGATGATGCGAGAGTGGAGATCCTGGACTACAAGGTCACCGTTCGCGCGGAGAAATCGCTTCGGGAGAATTTGAACGCTTCCTCATGGGAAACATTCCCGGATTATTCCTCCGGAGATGCGATAGTCGGCGGTCAGGAGGGGTATTATCATATCCGACTGAATTCTTCCCTTCTTGGAAATCCGGGTGCAAAAGTCAATTCCGTCCTGAATAACTTCGAGCTGATTGACGTCTTCCCGGAAGGAATGAATTTGAACGAGGATCAGATTTTCCTGACCCGTGAGTTTGAACTGGCGGGAGGACAATTTGAAATTCTCGGCAGCTATTCGACAGTGGAAGATGGTGTAAATGTAACCAGAAGAGCCATTCGGTTTTATTCTCCCGCATTGGATTTGTCCAAATTTGCAACAAATCCGATGGTACTGGCAAGAATGAAAACAAAATTCATGGGAGATGTTGCCAAGGAGAAAATCACAAATAAAATCTATGCAGCATGGACTCCGAAGGAGGGCGTGGAGGCGCTCGGTGTTGCAATGTCGGGAGGCAATCAAATCGGTCCCGACGGTCAAAGCAGCACACAGTCATGGTCATACAGCGAAGTCAGCATTCGAACCAAGGTGGCATCGGCACTCTCCGGAAAGCTGGAGATCCGCAATCACAGGGACAATCTTTGGACTTCCTCCATTAAGACAGGCTCGGAGGAGGCTTTCGACTATCGAATGACGGTGGGACAGCTGGATGCCAATGCAACCGCAGCGACCTATCGAAACATCGAGATGCTGAATATTTTTCCGGGACCGAATGATTTGCAGCTGTCCAAATCCGCTGCCAGAAATTCACAGTTCCAGAATACCTTTGACACTTCCCGTCCGGCGGATCTGAAGGTATACATCAGCAGAGCGAACGGCACCATAGACCCGCTTTCACCGAGCAGCTATACCGTAAGCTATATCAATACCACCAATGGCGTGGACACCCTGCTGCTCGGCAAAACCGTGGATCAGCTGTCCGACGAAACAGGCACATGGGTATCCTCTCCGAATGCCGATACCAAGGCACTGAAAATCAAGATGAATCAGGACATTGTACTG
>JBHAEV010000067.1:0-4596 GCA_041855735.1 Lachnospiraceae bacterium | reverse complement strand
CTATTGATCGCATCCAGTGTAAATGTTGCCGCCAAAAATGCCTTTCTTTCCCGAACAATTTCCAGATGTTCTTTTTTCATCGAAGTACCGCGGCAGACCTTGTAAGTATTTTCATCATAGCTCAGATTGTTTATTTTCACCATCCCCAGCTCCGGATACCCTGTTTCGTCATGCAGAGCCCGGTTTAAAGTTTCCAGAACTCCTTTGTCAATTGCGATCTTCCCCTGCTTTTTATTTGCTGTTTCAATAATATTTTTTATACTCATTCCATTTCTTACATCCAGTTCCTTCAACGGCAGATACAAAATCAGATTGTATACATTCTGCTGCAGCGCTTCTCTTGACACATCCTCCGGCATCTCCAAAAATGCGGTTTTGCCGGCTCCCCGATGCGACAGCTGTGATGTCAGCTTCTCCAAATATTCTCTCCTTGGTATCTGTCCTATGTTTTTGTTTGCCATCCCGATACCGTCAGAACCCATCTTTCTTCCCCTCTCTCCATTTGTGCTGAACCAAACTTCTATCTGCCGTTTGGTAGACATTAGCAATCCACGTATACTTTCTAAAAACAACGATTTCACCCACCGAAGTTTCTTTCCAGTCATTCACTTCTTCTTCATTTACATAGACAAACCGGCACTGCACTCCCCAGCCTTTTTCATACAGAATGTCCAGCACCTCCTGCATCTTCTCTTCTTTTTCATCCGGATCTCCGATGCACAATACGGAAAGGCTCACCGTGTGCATTTTTTCCAAGAATTCTTCCGCCGTCACTCCGAGTTCAAACACCGCCCCTTTCCCGAGCACCACCCCCGGTTTGTACTGCAGTCTGAAATTTTCTTCCCCGTAAACACCGGCAAAAACTTCCTGAAATTTCTCCTCCACATCCTTTTGCAGCACATATGCAATGTAATTGTCCGTAAATTCTTTCTCTTCGAAATTCCATCGCACACTGATATCCGCATTCGCATACTTATCCGAACGCATCGAAACTTCGAACTCCCTGCTGTCCCAAGCGCTGTGTTCGACCGTAAACCGGTCATCGTTCTCACGGTATCTCTCACTCATATATTCCAATGCCTTGTTTTCCAGTTCTTCCACCGTGTACGTTGCTTTCTTTTCCCTCATGCTTCCTCCTATTATGCTCACGGCAATCCATACACAAAGAGCCGCTGCCGTCATACAGCCGAGTTTTTTTGCCATTTTGAATCCTCTCTTTTCGATGAAAACGAGCTTCCCATTCCGGTTTTCTTGTTCCTTCCCAATCCACGTCCGACTTCTTCATTTCGCTGCACACAATCATGCTATAACTGTTCAAAATTTTCCCAAAGCGCCTCCCCTTGCTTCTTCAAGATTTCCGCTTCTCTCTGACCGAACGCATCCAGTACTGCATTTGCCATGCTTAAATATTCCTGCACTTCCTCCGTATACCGATACCACTTCTCAAACGCTCTTTCAAAAGCTCTTCTTCCGTTTCCGCTCCATGTAGCATCCGATATTTCTTCTTTTGAAAGTCGCAAATCTTGTTTGATAAATTCAATATCTCTCAAAATGGATTCATTCTCTGAAACAAACCTCTGAACCTTATCCAAATCAATGTATATATCCATGAAATTCCTCCTCAACAGTCATCATCATCATTATGGTAATCTTCGTCTTCTTGCTCCATATACCTAAGTTCACTTTCCAATTGCTCAACCTCTCCATCCAGGTAACGAACATACTCATGAATTGCTTCATCAAATTCAGCCTCGTTCTTTGTCAGCTTAGCTTTTATGCTCCCCCTTATTTGCCCGTTTAACTCATATGCTTCATTCTCAATGCTGCATATCTCGTTTTCTATAGAAATCAGCGCATTCTTTCCGCCCGACAGCCTTTGAATTCTGTCGATAATTTGACAGAGTTTGGATATGTCCCGATTACATTGTCTTATATCGTTGCATCTACAACTCATAGCCCTCTTCCTTCCTTCGCTTTTGAAACCCTAAAATCTCCGGATCATTTAAGTTCCGGTTTCCGAGATTCCTTTTTATATTCTCTACATTTTCTCATCCAATTCTTTCGATGCAAGATTTGCTTTTTTTACACGAAAGGTCAACTCCTTTAATGATGCCAGCATCTGTGCATAACTTTTATCCAGTTTTACGGACAAAACCCGGAATTCTATTCTCGTCTTTCCATGCAGCATCTGAATAACTTCCGAATCGATTCTTCTTTTATCCTCCCACCGTTTGCTTAATTCCTGATGCATCGCATCCCATTGTTGCGTCAAATATTCCAGTGACACACTGTTAAATTGTATCTTCATCTTCTACCTGTTATCTCCTTCCCTAAAGCAGACTCTCGGAATCCTCAATCCTTTATCCATTCGGTTTCCTAGATTCCTTTTTTCTCCAGCTTCCCCTTGACTTTTTTAGTGTGAAGTTCACCAAATGCCTTTGCATTTTTCTTTGTTTTTTCAAAAAATATTTTTTCTAACAATAAAAAACAAGAATAAATCAATATTTTTTTCAAATTTTATGTTTTTTCCAAAATTATGGTAACATATCAATGGAGTAATTTCAAGATAATCTAAGGAAGCGCTGATTTAATCAGCGCTTCCTTAGATTCCTCCGGAGGATCGCACGGATTTGCAAAGGAATTTACCGCTTTGCGGTGCAAATCCGGCGGGGGAAACGCTTTAATCAGCGTTTCCCTAAGGAAGCGCTTTAATCTTAACTTCCGGTTTTTTACACTCATGCTTTCAGGCATGAACCGTGAAATTGTATTCGAAAATGATTCTATCAACTACTTTCGCCGGCGGATCATATACGATTTCTTTTGAAGATGATCAAAAGAAATCGTACGCTGTAATTAAATGTGAAGTATCGTCGAACCTATATGTCAAAAAACAGGAAGCATGAAAACTTTCACACTTCCCGTTCGTATCCTTAAAGCTTATTCCCAATATCCCTCATGCACCTTCGCCACCGCCTCTTCCACCTCGGAAATCGGTCCGATGACCTCAATCTTCTTTTGCCCTGCGGCAAAAACGGTTCTGCACGGCAAGTCAAAAGTGGGATTTTGTTCATTACTGCCGGTTAACTCCAGCAGTCTTTTCTCCGTCATTCCATAAACCACTCTTCCGATATTCGCCCAGTATATGGCCCCGGAGCACATGGCACACGGCTCCGCCGTTGTATATAATGTACATTTCCACAGAAACTCTTTGCTGTACAGCTCAGAGGCTCTTTTTGCCAAGGTGGTTTCCGCATGACCGGTACAGTTTCTCTCGGTGATTTCAATATTTTCCTGCTCCAGCAGAATATTTCCGTCTTCATCTGCGAGCAATGCACCGAACGGTGTATTTCCGTTTGCCCTGGAATGTTCAGAGATCTCTACGCATCGCATCAGATAATCCATATGTTTTTTTTGCATATTTTCTCCTGAAATCTTGTATAAAAGGGAAAATCGGAGGAAAGAAAGCCTTTGCCGATGCTCCCATCCTGCTTCGTCTTCCGCGTTTCCATGAACAAATGATTTTCACAATGTCATTTACTTCATAAATGTATCATCCTTCATTTCCTGTACATAATTCATGTACTTCTCCTGCACATCCGCCGGAAGAATGGAATTCAGCTTTCCGGTTGAAAGCACACCGTTCTGTAAGTTTCCGTACAGCACCTCTCCTCCGAATTTGCCTTCTTCCACTGCTTTGAAGCTCAGTTCAATCAAGGAGGAATTGTCGGTAATCTGTGAACCGATTACGCATTCATTCTGTCCGAGTAAATCCGCCGGCTGCCCGATGTCATAAACTTCAATGCTTCCCTTAGCCTTGTTATGCGCATCAATCGCCTGTCTTGCACCGGAGTCCACTGCCGAAGCGTCGCCGAAGAACACATCCGCTCCCTGCTCCATCATCGCATTGGCAAATTCAATCCCCTTGGAGGAATCGTCAAAGGAATTGGCATACACCGCATCCAATACCTGAATATTCTTTCCCTCTTTTTCTCCGACATACTTTGCCGCTTCCATATAGCCTTCATATTTCGCTTTCGTTGTGGTCAGTTCCATTCCTCCGATAAAAGCGATGGTTTCCGTCTTTGAGGTCAAACCGGCAAGCGCCCCTGCAATCCATCCGATCTGCTTTGCGTTCGGAAGCAACGAGGAAACGTTTTTGTTCTTCGCCTTGGCGGGCGTGTCCTCAGATCCGTTCAGAATCGCGAAGGACACATCCGGGTATTCGTTTGCCACCTGTAAAACCGCATCCGTATACTCTCCTCCCGGTGCATATACCAGATTCACACCGGCATTGCAGTACGCCACCATGGCGTCATAATAGCCGTCCTGCGACAGATTGTCCGAATATTCCATCGACCAGTTCGCATTCTTCTTTACCGCCGCCTCCAGCTCACTGTAACAGGCCGTTCCCCAGCCGCCATCGTTGATGCTTGCATTTAAAATAAACGCAACCTTGTAAGCACCTCCCTCTCCATCTTGAGCCGCCGCACTGCTTTTTGTGTTTTGACCGCTTTGCGCGCTTTGTCCCGTACAGGCAATTGTGCCGAATGCCAAAACTCCCGCTACAGCCATCAACATCAAACTCTTACTTTTTTT
>JBHAEV010000066.1:0-9677 GCA_041855735.1 Lachnospiraceae bacterium | reverse complement strand
TTATCATCCGGGCGACGAGGGCGGAGTGATTTGGAATGATCCGGACATCGGGATTGAATGGCCGATTGAGGGAATGGATTTGATCATATCGGAAAAAGACAGGAATTGGCAAAGATGGAAGGAAATGGCCCGGACCGAATGAAAGAAGCGTGCGGATCGATACCGAGAAACGCGCGGATCGATACCGAGAAAGGCTCAGATCGGCAAAGGAGAGCCTTTCCGGTCGATTGCGCGAAATCCGTAAATATGGGAGAATGCATGAAGAAATTATATTGGCTTATGAAAGAGTGTTATCAAAGAAGAGCATTGATTATCGATCTTTCCAAAGCGGATTTTAAAAAGAGATTTGTGGGATCGTATTTCGGTCTGGCATGGATGTTCGTACAGCCCGTCGTAACCGTGTTCATCTATTTTGCGATTTTTCAGCTGGGATTCAAATCCACGCCTCCGGTCCCGGGTACGCCCTATGTGCTCTGGCTGGTTCCGGGAATTGTGCCGTGGTTTTATTTTGCGGAAAGTCTGAACTTTGGTGTCGGAGTACTCGTCGAGTACAACTATCTGGTGAAAAAAGTGGTGTTCAATGTGGAGATTCTTCCGATCATCAAACTGGTTTCCTGCTTTCTGACGCACATCATCTTTGTTCTCATTATGTTTTTGATGTTTCTGATTTTCGGAAGACTTCCATTGTTCACATGGCTTCAGATTGCGTATTACAGCTTTGCGATGAGCATGTTTTCGCTCGGCCTGATTTACACCATATCCGCCGTCAATGTGTTTTTTAAGGACATGGCGCAGATTGTGGGAATTTGCCTGCAATTCGGGATGTGGATGACGCCGATCATGTGGGCGCCGGAGATTTTCGGCAATTTTCCGTCATGGGGAAGTGCGATTTTAAAGTTGAACCCGATGTATTACATTGTTTACGGTTATCGGGACAGTATGTTGCAGGGCAATTTCTTTTTCCAAAGACCGGGTCTTACGCTGTATTTCTGGGCGGTGACTCTGGGGTTGTTGCTGTTCGGACTCAGGGTCTTTTCGAAACTGCGGCCGCATTTTTCGGATGTATTATAAAAACTGGAAGGAGTTTTATGCAAAACAATCTTGCAATTTCGGTCAAAGATGTGACAAAGATATACCGGCTCTACGACCGTCCGATTGACCGGCTGAAAGAGGCGCTCAGTCCGTCCAAAAAAGAATACCATAAGAAATTTTATGCACTGGACACCATCAGTTTTGAAGTGGAAAAAGGTTCCACGGTCGGAATCATCGGAACCAACGGATCGGGGAAATCCACGATTTTAAAAATCATTACCGGTGTGCTGAATCCGACCACGGGAGAAGCGAAGGTGGAAGGAAATATTTCCGCGCTTTTGGAACTTGGCGCAGGATTCAATATGGACTATACCGGGATTGAAAATATATATATGAACGGCACCATGATGGGATTTTCCAGAGAAGCCATGGACAGGAAACTGCCGGAGATACTGGAGTTTGCCGATATCGGAGATTTTGTGCATCAGCCGGTGAAAACCTATTCTTCGGGTATGTTCGTGCGTCTGGCATTTGCGCTTGCCATCAATGTGGAGCCGGAGATTTTGATTGTGGACGAGGCGCTCAGTGTCGGGGATGTGTTCTTTCAGGCAAAATGCTATAAACGCATGGATGAGATCCGGAAGAACGGCACGACGGTTCTGATGGTGACGCATGATATGGGCAGTATCATTAAGTATTGCGACAAGGTGATTTTGCTCAATCGCGGCAAATTTATTGCCGAAGGACCTGCCGGGAAGATGGTGGATCTGTACAAGAAAATTCTGGCGAATCGCCTGGATGAAATTGAGCTGAAACACACACAGGAGAAGTTTGACAAGGCAAGGACGGGGGATGCAAACGACTTGCACAGGCAAAAGGTTTCGGGTACCGGAGAGAATCCGGACGGCGAAGATTCGGATGACGGGATTTCGGATGCAAAAGATTCGGGTGATGGAATGTTAGCGGTCAAAGAAACCACAAGGGGGTCCGATCGGGTGGATGCGGTGCCGATGAAAGATAAAATTGCACTCAATCCGAATGTGACCGAGTACGGGGACAGGAGAGCGACCATATTTGATTTCGGACTGATTGACGAAAAAGGGGAAGTCAGCAATCTGTTGTTAAAGGGCGAGGAATTTACGATAAAGGAGCGGATTCGATTTCATGCGGACATTGCGGCTCCGATATTTACCTATACGATAAAAGACAAAAAAGGAGCGGATTTGACCGGCACAAACACACTTTACGAGGGCTGCGACATCAAGGATGTAAAGGCGGGTGAAATCGTGGATGTGGAATTCAGACAGGTGATGAGTCTGCAGGGGGGAGAGTATCTGCTTTCCATGAGCTGCACCGGTTTTGAAAACGGGGAACATACCGTGTACCACCGGCTGTATGATGTGGCAAGCATTACCGTGATTTCCAATAAGAATACGGTGGGAATCTACGATATGCAGAGCAAGGTCAAGTATCGGCGCGGATAACAAAAACAAAGGAGAAGTATGGACAGAGAGAATTTACTCCGACTGTTGCAACAGTATCAGAATGATGAAGAAACGCTGCTGCGTGAGAATCCCGGATTGGAAAATTTGTATGTCTTTTCCAATCAAAGAGAGGGTGCAATCGAATGGATTGATTTTCGGGAAAACGCATCGATACTGGTCATCAATGATGAGTTCGGCTCTCATCTGTCACCGCTGTTTCAAAAAAATTTAAGAGTGACGGTTCTGGTCGAAGATGAATTTGCCGAAGAGTTTATACGGACCAGATTTCCGGATCGGGAGATTCGCTTTATTTCGTCTTTGTATGAAACAAAGAAAGAGAAACCGGCGGGTGATGGGGGAGAATATTCGTTTGATTACATCATTTTCCTCGGAAATGAGATCGGTAAGGGCATCCGCATCTCCGATGCAGGAAATATCGGAAGATGCCGCAAGATGCTGAATCCGGACAATGCCGATGCGAAACTGGTGCTTGCCTTTGACAATCGTTTCGGGATCATGTATTTGTCGGGAAGCAGACATACACAGGATTGCATGAGCAAAAATGAGCTTTGCGGCATTTTAAAAGAGATCGGCTGCGAAGAATACCATTTTTATTATCCGCTCTATGACTATCGCCTTTTGTTTACCTTGTTTTCGGACCGGTATCTGCCGAGCAAGGGAGAGGTGGCAAGGTATCTGCCGGCATACAATTATCCGAAATTTTTAAATACGGACATTGCCGCAGAACTTGCCAAAAGTACCGAAACCGGTGATTTTACCAGTCTGAACAATTCCTACATCGTGCTGGTCGGTAAGGCGGAAGAGGCGATTTATATCAAATACAATCGCACCAGAAAGAAGGAATATCGCATCAAGACTTCGATTCTGGAAAGAAACGGGAAGAAAGTGGTGGCAAAGACGGCACTTACGAAAGAAAGTAAGGGGCATATCGCATCATTGCGTGAGAAGTATGACAAACTGTTGAAAGAAAACCCGAATGTAAAATATCTTAAGGGGGAGTACAGCGAAAACGGAGAAAGCGCATTTTTTCCGTTTGTAAAAGGCAGGAGCCTGACCGCGATGATCGGTGAGAATATTGTAAACGGAGAATTGCCGGCGGACCTGGTGAAGGATGCCTTGGAAAGTATTATCGGGCAAAGCGGAAGTTCGAATCATGATGCGATTTTTGACAATTTCCTTTTGCCGGATGAGGACAAAGAAACCGGGAAAACGCCGAATGGGGTTTTTACGGGCATTGACTATGAATGGGTGGAAACGCTGCCCCTGGAAAAAAAATACTTGTGGTATCGCGCATTGAAAGGTTTGTTTGAAAGCTTTTCCCACAGGCTGGAAATCCGGAATGAAAGCGATATTCTCTCCCTGTTTTCCGGGTTTGGGATCACGGAGGAAGATGTCAAGAGGTATGAGCGGCTTGAACGGGACTTTCAGGAAAAGGTGCATGGGGACACCCAGAAAATTTATCTGGACAATTACTTTGTCACACCGAAGACGGATAAGTTCATTTATCACCTGGAGAATCAACTGATCATATCAAGGGAGAGAGAACGGGGAATCAAGGCGCAGGTGGCGGACAGGGATGCGACCATCAAGAAGATGACAAAGGTCAAGCGTCTGACGGACAATCATGTGGTGAATCTGGAAAAAATCATTGCAGATTTGCGGCATGAAAATACGGAATTGATCAAGTCGGTACATCATCTTCAAAAGCATGAGGCTCTGATCTACCGTGCGAAGCGAAAGATCGTTCGCAAGCTGGATGAAGCCTATCCGCAGGGCAGTGCCGGCAGAAGAAATTTAAAGGCTGTCAAATTGGCGGTGAAAAATCCGAAGGAGTTTTTACGACTGCATACCACGAAAGAGGGGCAGCTTCAACTGGCGGGAGAAAGTAAGATCGGGGAAGACTTCGCAAAACACGGAAAGTTGATGTTCCCGTATGAGGATGCGCCGAAAGTCAGCATCGTGATTCCGGTTTACAATCAGATTCACTATACCTATGCCTGTCTGGTTTCGATCCTGGAGCATACAAAGGATGTGAGCTACGAAGTGATCATCGCGGATGATGTGTCGACGGATGCCACGAAGGAGCTTTCGGACTATACCAAGAACCTGGTCATCAGCCGCAATGAAACCAATCAGGGATTTGTAAAAAATTGCAATCAGGCGGCGGCAAAGGCGCGAGGGAAGTATATCATGTTCCTGAACAATGACACCAAGGTGACGAAAAACTGGCTGTCTTCTTTGGTGGAGTTGATGGAAAAAGATGCTTCCATCGGGATGACGGGTTCCAAACTGATCTATCCCGACGGTCGTTTGCAGGAAGCGGGCGGGATTTTGTGGAGCGACGGATCCGGATGGAATTACGGACGGCTCGACGACCCGGATCAGTGTGAATACAATTATGTAAAAGAAGTGGACTATATTTCCGGGGCGGCGATTTTAATCGGCAGATCGCTTTGGGAGCAAATCGGCGGGTTTGACACCAGATATGCGCCCGCTTATTGTGAGGACTCGGATCTGGCATTTGAAGTGAGGAAGGCAGGTTACAAGGTGGTATTGCAGCCGAAGTCCGTGGTCATTCACTTTGAAGGCATTTCCAACGGAACGGATGTACAGGGCACGGGACTGAAGCGATATCAGGTGGAAAACTCCGTCAAGCTTCGGGAAAAATGGGCGAAAGAGTTTGCGAAGCAGGGAATCAATGACGGAAATCCGGATCCGTTTCGGGCGAGGGAGAGAAGTTTCAAAAAGAAGATGGTTCTCTTTGTGGATCACTATGTTCCGACCGTGGACAAAGATGCCGGTTCCAAGACGACATTTCAATATTTGAAAATGCTGATAAAACAGGGATTTGTCGTAAAATTTCTCGGAGACAATTTCGCAAAAGAAGAGCCGTACACTTCGATGCTTGAAAACATGGGAATCGAAGTGCTGTACGGGCAGAAGATGCAGGTGGAGATCTGGGACTGGATCCGAAAACATGAAAAGGACATTCATGTGGCATATCTGAACCGACCGCATATCGCGTCGAAGTATATTGATTTTATCAAGGACAACACCAAAATCAAGGTGGTTTATTACGGTCATGATCTGCATTTTCTGCGACTGCGCCGAGAGTATGAACTGAACCGGAATCCGAAGACATTGGAAGAAAGCGAATACTGGAAGGGATTGGAGCTGAATCTGATGTATAAGGCGGATATGAGCTATTATCCGTCGCAAATCGAGGTGGATGCCGTCAAGGACATCGATCCGGAGATTTCCATCAAGGCGATTACCGCCTATGTGTACGATGAATTCAAAGATGTTTCGTCCAGGGATTATGAGAAAAATGAGGGCTTGCTCTTTGTGGGCGGATTTTCTCATCCGCCGAACGCGGATGCCGTCAAATGGTTCGTGAATGCGATTTTCCCGAAAATCCGGGCAAAGAAGAAGATCAATTTCTACATTGTGGGTTCCAATGCGACCGAAGAGATCAAAAACATGCACAACCCGGATGCCGGGATTGTGTTCAAGGGTTTTGTCAGCGATGAAGAGCTGGAGCGTCTTTATGACGAAACCAAAATGGTGGTTGTACCGCTTCGCTATGGTGCCGGAGTCAAGGGCAAGGTGGTGGAGGCATTGTACAACGGATGTGCGATTGTGACGACAAGTGTCGGTGCGGAGGGAATACCTCGGGCGGGTCATGTCCTGCATGTGGAAGATACGGAAGACGGATTTGCAAAAACGGTGCTGGACTTGTATGACAATCCGCAAAAAATCAAGGAGATCTCGCTAAAATCCGTGGAATACATCAAGGAGAACAACAGCTGCGAGGGGGCGTATCGCATTATTCGGGACGAATTTGCCTGAGGGATGAATTTCCCCCGGGAAGAAAAAAGGGGACAAAATGAGAGGCAGAAGGATATTATCAGGCATTTTACCCAGTGCAATTTTCATCTTTGCACTGATACTCGGAATCAAATACTGGGATATGGTTGTCGGAAAAATCGGACTGTTTGTCCGGGTGGCGTCGCCGCTTCTGATGGGATTGGCCATCGCCTATATCCTCAATATTACCATGTCATTTTATGAGAAACGATTTTTGAATAAACTTTCCGGGCAAATACCGTTGCTCGGAAAGTTCAAGCGAATGGTCTCCATCATCCTGGCGCTTCTTTCGTTTGTTTTGATTATCGCTTTGATTTTGGTCATGGTCATTCCGCAGATGCAGACTGCCGTCAATACCATAATCAACAAAATGCCGGAATTTACTCAAAAAATTGCGAATGTTATACAGGACTTCGAGAGAACCGAGTTTTATCAGTTTATCGGGCAGTTTTTGCAGGACAATCCGCTGAATGCCGGAATCACATCGGCGGACGTAACGGAGATGGTCAAGAATGTGCTGGGGTGGCTGCAAAAGGACGGAATATCGGGAACGATGGGCATTCTGAATTCGGCGATCGGAACGACTTTGAACATATTTATGGGTTTTATTTTTGCCTTCTATCTGCTGGCGGGAAAGGAAAATTTATTACGCCAGCTTGGTTTGCTGGTAAACCGGTTTGTGGAGCCGCAGATCAGCCGAAGACTGAGCCATGTTGTAAAGATTCTGGACGAGAGCTTTCACAGCTTTATTGTCGGACAGGTGTTGGAAGCGATGATTCTCGGAACGCTCTGTGCAATCGGGATGATGATTCTACGGTTTCCCTATGCGGTCATGATCGGTGTGGTTGTGGGGGCGACGGCGATTATTCCGATTTTCGGAGCTTACATCGGAGCGGCGGTCGGCTTTATCATGATATTTACGGAATCACCGGTGCAGGCGCTTCTGTTCGTCGTCTATATCAATGTGCTGCAGCAGCTGGAGAATCAGCTCATTTATCCGAAAGTGGTGGGGTCTTCCATCGGTTTGCCCGGGATATGGATTTTTGTATCCGTGGTGGTCGGAAGCGGACTGTTCGGTGTGACGGGTATGCTGTTTTTTATTCCTCTGGTGGCGACCGCATATCGGTTATTGCGGGAAAAAGTACATGAAAACATACAACACGGAGAAGGGATATGAAGTATATAAAAAATTTGACAAAGCGTTATCCGGACCTGGCTCCGATTCAAAACGAAATAGAACAATGTTTTATTCTGTTGAAGAACGCATTTTCACAAAAACATAAACTTCTGGTTGCCGGAAACGGCGGCAGCTGTGCGGATGCCGATCACATCGTCGGTGAGTTGATGAAGGGCTTTGTTCGGAAACGAAGTGTTTCAAAGGAAGAACAGGCAAGGCTGATCGAGATACAGGAAGATTTCGGGAACAGGCTTTCCGGAAAAGGGAAGCCCGTTCCGGTATTTGTCGGGAATATCGGGGAGATACTCTCACAAAGTTTGCAGGGGGCGTTGCCGGCGATCGCCCTGCACAATCATCAAAGTCTGAATACCGCGTTTTCCAATGATGTAAACGCGGATATGATATATGCGCAGCAGGTGTGCGGTTACGGAGAGGCGGGGGATGTGTTTTTGGCAATTTCCACTTCCGGCAATGCCGGGAATCTGACCTATGCCGCGGTCGTCGCAAAGGCCAGGGGTTTGAAAGTGATACTGCTTTCCGGAAAGGACGGCGGTTTGCTGAAGGAGCTGTCGGATGTGAGTGTGATTGTTCCAAGCTCAGAAACCTACGAGATACAGGAAAGACATTTGCCGATTTATCACGCGCTTTGTCTGGAACTGGAAGAAGAATTTTTCGGTGAGGAAGCATGAGGCATACATTCAGCATTTGCGCATATAAGAATTCGCCCTATCTGGAAACCTGCGTCCGCTCGCTTTTGGCGCAGACGGTTTTGTCGGACATCATCATCTGCACGTCCACACCGAACACCTTTATCTACGAGATTGCCGACAAATACAATCTGGAGGTATTTGTCCATGAGGCAAGCACGGGAATCGGTTCGGACTGGAATTTTGCCTATGAGAAGGCGAGCACTCCTTTGGTGACCATTGCGCACCAGGATGATATTTATCTCAGGCAGTATACCCGGACTTTGCTGGAAATGAAGGGGAAATACCCGGATATGAGTCTGTTTGCCACATCTTCGGTCAGTCTTCGAAAGGGAAAACTGCAATCATTCGGGAGAGTGGAAATCGTAAAGAAACTGCTGCGGCTGCCGCTTCGGTTAAAAAGCAAGGCGGACAAGCCGGCGGTGAAGCTGGCGGCGCTTCGGCTCGGAAACCCGATCATCTGCCCGTCCTGTGCCTATGACAAAACGCTTTGCGGGGAGGATTTGTTTTTGTCGGATTTCAGTTTTGCACTGGACTGGTCGGTGCTTGTGAAGCTGGCCAAAATGCCGGGAAGATTTATTGTCTGTGAAAAACCGTTGATTATTTACCGGATTCATGAGGATTCGGAAACGATGAATGCCATTCTGGATTCCCGCAGGCGAAAGGAAGACGAGGAAATGTTTCGGGAACTGCTTCCGAAACCATTGGCGAATATTGTAAAACGGTTGTACAGGAGCTCTTATGATGCATACACCAAGTAGAAGATGGGTGATCATCTTTTTATCGATCCTGTTTATTTTTCTTGGCGCACTCAGTGCGGCGAGTGTGGTCATCGGGAACGGAACCTTTATTGATAATTTATTTGAAAGAGCAAGCATCACCGCATTGTTTGAACTTGCTCTTCTTTTTGTATGCCTATGCCTGATTATGTTTTTGATCAGCTACCGACGAATGCGCATCCATGCACTTTTGTTTGTGTGTTCCTTCTTTTTATGGTGGCACAGGGCATTGCTGCCGGTGTTTGCGGGAATTTTATACATCGGCTTTTTGGTGCTTTTGGGGGAACTGATGCTCATCCGCTTTCGAAGAAGCAGGCTGGAAATCTCCTCCAGTACGATACTGCGAATTTCCCACAATTTTCTGGTCGGTTCGAGTACCTATATTGTTTTTCTGTGTGTTATGGGTTTATTCGGGATCGGCGGAATCCGGATGATCTGGATCGGCACCGTCTGCATTGCGCTGATTTGCGCGATTCTGTATTTTTGGCTGTATCAAGCCGGCTACACGCCGATTCACATCACGCCCGTCCATTCCAGAAACGAGCAAAGGCAGTTCCTTGCCAGAAAAAACTGGGTGAAGCCGGCGATTTCCTATGTCATGACCATGCTT
>JBHAEV010000065.1:0-4152 GCA_041855735.1 Lachnospiraceae bacterium | reverse complement strand
GTGGACAATTCCGAATTGGACGATATGGTTTTGATAAAATCGGACGGCTACCCGACCTACAATTTTGCAAATGTGGTGGACGATCATTTGATGGGAATCACCCATGTGGTTCGCGGAAATGAATATTTGAGTTCTTCACCGAAGTACAATCGTCTGTACGAAGCTTTCGGCTGGGAAGTGCCTGCCTATGTGCATTGTCCCCTGATTACCAATGAGGAACATAAAAAACTGTCCAAACGAAGCGGACACTCTTCGTATGAGGATTTGATCGAACAGGGATTTATTTCGGAGGCCATCGTCAACTTTGTGGCGCTGCTGGGATGGTCGCCGGAGAGCGATCAGGAGATTTTTTCACTTTCGGATCTGATTGCGCAATTCAATTATCATCACATCAGCAAATCTCCGGCAGTGTTTGACATGGTGAAGCTTCGCTGGATGAACGGCGAATACATGAAGGCGATGGATGATGAGCGTTTCTTTGAGATGGCGAAGCCATATATCAAAAAGGTGATTACAAAGGATCTGGACCTGAAGAAAATCGCAAAAATGGTAAAAACCCGAATTGAAGTATTCCCCGATATTGAGGAGCAGATTGACTTTTTTGAAACACTTCCGGATTACGACATCGGAATGTATACCCACAAAAAGATGAAAACGAATGCCGAGAACTCTCTGTCACTGCTTAAGGAGGTTTTACCGATTTTGGAAGGTGCGGCGAAATTTGACAATGACACATTGTTCGAGCTGCTGTCCGAATATGTAAATTCCAGGGGTGTGAAGACCGGATTTGTCATGTGGCCGATTCGTACCGCGCTTTCCGGAAAGCAGACAACTCCTGCCGGTGCGACCGAGATCATGGAAGTGCTCGGAAAAGAGGAGTCACTGAACCGAATCAAAAAGGGAATCCGTATGCTTGAAGCATGATGGAAATGACAAAACAACAACGGATTGCCGTGACCCACGGTGACGGACCGCTTATGGTTCTGGCAGGTCCCGGCTCCGGAAAGACATTCGTGATCATCCGTCGAATTGCATACTTGATTTGTGAAAAAGAGATCGATCCGAATCGGATTCTCGTAGTTACATTTTCAAAAGCCGCCGCGTCGGAGATGGAGGAGAGATTTCAAAAACTTTGCGAAGAAAAAAAAATGGAGTGGAACAAGGGTGTGACGTTCGGAACATTTCACTCCGTGTTTTTTTCAATCATTCGCAGAGCCTACGGATATCACGGCAGTCAGGTTGCCGGCGAAGAGGAAAAGATTCATCTGATGCGAGGCATTGTTTCGGAGCTGGGACTGGATACGGAGGACAATGCCGCATTGCCTTATGACTTACTCAATGAGATATCGGTCGTAAAGGAGGAGCGGATTTCATTGGAATATTATTACGCATTGTCCTGTTCTTCGGATATGTTCAAAGAGATTTATCAAAGATACGAGAGCGGACTGGCGAAGTTAAAGAAAATAGATTTCGATGATATGCTCCTCATGACCTATGAGTTGTTAAGCCAGAGAGAGGATATCCGAAAATCTTTGGAAAACCGTTTCCGGTACATACTGGTGGATGAGTTTCAGGATATCAACAAACTGCAGTATGAAATATTGAAGCTGCTTGCCGGGGAAAAAGCTAATCTGACCATTGTCGGAGATGACGATCAGTCCATTTATCGATTTCGAGGCGCCAGACCGGAGATTATGTTAAACTTTTCCGAAGATTATCCGAAAGTCCGGCAAGTGGTGCTGGATGTAAATTTTCGCAGTACCAATGAGATTGTATATGCAGCCCGGAAGCTGATTCAAAACAATGTGCGCCGGTTTCAAAAGGATATCGTTTCTCATCGGGGTGACGGAAAAAAAGTAAGCATTTATAAGTTTCGTTCCCGGATTGCAGAGTACCAGGCGATCGTGGAAGATATCAAAGGCTATATCCGCCTCGGCATGAATATCGATGACATTGCCGTACTTTACAGAACCAATATGCAGCCCGGAATTCTGACCGAAATGTTGATGGAACATCAAATCGAATTCGTAATCAAGGATCATATTCCCAATATCTACGAGCATTGGATTTCGAAGGATATTCTGGCATATATGAAATTGGCGGCGGGAAGCGGGAAAAGAGGAGAGCTGCTTCGGATTATGAACAGACCGCTTCGCTATATTAAAAGAGAATCACTTTCGGCAAAGGGGGCGGGTCTGGACGATATTCTCGAATATTACAAAGAGAAGCCTTATATGAAAGAAACGGTTCAGGAACTGAAGCATTGCATAAAAACGATCGCGACTCTCAAACCGGCTACGGCGATACGATTTATCCGGGGTGCAGTCGGATACGATGATTATGTCCGCGATTATGCGAAAGAAAGAGAGCTGGATGAAGAAGAGTTGTTCGGCATTCTCGGCGAGCTGGAACACAGTGCCGGCAATTTTTCAACCGTTTCGGATTGGTTCTCGCATATTTCGGAATACAGGCGGAAGCTGGAAGAACAATACAAAGCGCAAAGAAACAGGAAAGAGGAAGAGGCGCATGGCGTCCGCCTGATGACATTTCATGCATCCAAAGGCTTGGAGTATCGCATTGTGTATATCATGGATGCCAATGAGGGTGTCACTCCCCATCGAAAGGCAAAGTCCGGGGAGGAGCTTGCGGAAGAGCGCAGAATGTTTTATGTGGCGATGACAAGGGCGAAAGACAGGCTGAACATTTGCAGCGCCGCCTTCGGATTTCACAGAAAAACGGAAGTCAGTGAGTTTGTGAAAGAACTTATTTCAAAGGATTCAAATAAATACCGGTACAAAGAGGAGTAAAGATGAGAAAAGAGAATTACGAAACGGAAGAAATTATGGTAACCATCACACTGGATGATGATACCGAGATCAACTGCGTGGTGCTGACGACATTTGAGGCGGGCGGAAGAAATTATATCGCAGTGCTGCCGCAGCCGGAAGAAGGAAAGGAAGAGGAAGATTCGGAAGTTTATCTGTATCGCTTTGAAACGGACAGCGATGGCCAGCCGCTTCTGACGAATATCGAATCGGATGAAGAATACGAAATCGTTGCGGATGCATTCGATGAGATTCTGGATGAACAGGAATTTATGGAATTGAATGATGAGGACGAGGAAGAGGAATAATGAAAAGCACGGTATGCGCGACAGCTAGTTGTCCCGCATACCGTGCCTGTCTTTTGTCATCCGTCCCTGCTACATAAAACGAAGCAGACCGATCACTTTGCCGAGAATCGAAACATGATCCGTGATAATCGGTTCAAGGCTGTCGTTCTCCGGCTGCAGACGATAATAATTCTTTTCTTTGTAAAAACGTTTCACCGTGGCGGAATCATCCACCAGGGCAACCACGATCTCTCCGTTCTTTGCGGTTTCCTGCTTTGCCACGATGATATCGTCGCCGTCATAAATCCCGACATTAATCATGGAATCTCCCCTGACCTTCAGCATAAAGGTTTCGGTGTTCGGCAAATAGTCCACGGGTATCGGAAAATACCCGGAAATATTCTCATCCGCAAGAATCGGCTCGCCCGCGGCAACACGCCCCACCATGGGAATATGTGTAATCTCGCGCCTGCTGCCGGTCAGGGTTTCATCCGTAATCTCAATGGTTCTCGGCTTTGCCGGATCCTTTCGTATATATCCCTTTTTTATCAAACTTTCCAGATGCAGGTGAATGGAAGAGGTGGAGCTGAGGCCGACGGCCTGTCCGATCTCCCGAACGGTCGGCGGAAAGCCGCGATTCAAAATAAAGTCTTTGATATAATTCAATATCTCCTGTTGTTTTTCGGTCAATTCCGGTTTCATATCCAATCCTCCGTCGGTTAAAAACAGCTTCGCTTTTCGCATGGCGTCAAATACGCGGTGTTCTCTCGTTTTGGATATTGTATCACAGATATTTTTGAAAATCAAACCTTTGTTCACAAGAAATCGAAAATATTTTCGAAAATGAATTGACAAACATGTGTTCGTGTATTAAAATAAGCTCAAACAAATGTTCCGAACAAATGTTTACGACCGACAAAGAGGATTCGCCGGCACAGGGCGAAACGCCGGCAGAGGAGAGGACGATTATGAAGAAGTTTCTGGTGATTATGTCAAGTCTGTTTTTTATCAGTTTTATACTCGGCAGGTTTTCGATGACG
>JBHAEV010000064.1:0-6060 GCA_041855735.1 Lachnospiraceae bacterium | reverse complement strand
GTCTTTTGTCGGTTCACTGTTCACACTCTTGGTAATTTGCATAGTGGTAATATCAATCGGATCCACACTTACCGCTGTTTGGACAGATACCGGACCGCGAACTCCCACTGAAACACTATCACTTTTAAATGCAAACACCTGTCCGAATGTTCTGACATCCATCCATTCTTCGCACGCCACCTTGGCATACTCCTCCGGATTCTTCGCCTTTACCGCAGCCTTTAATCCAGGATGATTACTTGCCCTTTCACTCAAACTTTTACAACCGTCGTCACATCTCTCCTGTGATTGAACAAATATCTTTTCCCCCATATCCTGCAATCGATTTCTGACTTTCCTCTTAATACTGACATCCGACATTTCTCCATATCCGTCAAAATCTTCCCTCGGTCTGTTTCCGTTCAGCGGGTCTCCGTTCGGATTGGCTTTGTATACGGTAAACAATACTGCAAAATCAATCTTATTTGTAAACTCTCCCATTATTCCTCTTCCTCCTCATTTATGGATTCTTTCTTTCGAAAAGCAGAATTTTGACTGTAATACCCCAGTAAATAGTTTTCTTTCAGCGGTTCATTGTCAAATCCACCGTTCTCCTCCAATTTAGCCAAAATATCTTCCAAAAGCCTTGTGAATTTGATTTTATGAAATGGATTCAATTTTGAAATATACGGCAATAATCGCCCATATACAACCATCCAGGTTTTTGCAGGTTTTCTGGTAAATGTACTCCAATATTTTATTGCATTCGTTTCACGATAACTCTTATCCTTTATGTAATCCAGAACTTCAATTTGATTTGCCACCGCCAAGAGTCTTCCGAACAGATAATCTCTGTCGGTTGATTGTTCATTCAATGCCATTTCATACACATCCTTTCCATAATCTATTTGACACTTCCTTATCAGAGCACAGGTGTTTTGCAGCATTCTGTTCCAATTGAAAAAACTGTATCTCCTCGGGTTTCCGACATTTCTGACCGCAGACAACATAATATCTCTCGGAAATCTCTTTCTTTCAGCGATACATGGAAGTAATCGTTTTATGCATGTCTTTTTTATCCCCTTATCCACATCCAACATGGAACCTCTCTCCACGCCGTATGCCGATTTCGCAATATCAAACGGAGAAGGCGTCCCAACGTATTCAAATGTTTTCTTATCCTTTGTTCTTGTTTGCATCCAATAACAATCTTGAAACCATGCCCGAATATTTCGGTAAAAATCCGAACTTGTCATTTCATTATAATATGTTATTGACAATCTTCCCTGCATAGAACCGTCCGCCGAATCCACTCCCATAACAATGATCCTGTTATAGCTGTCGATACTTTGCCGATAGCCTTTTAATGCGGAATTCACCCTTCTTGCATAATTTTCGCCGGTGTCTGCAACAAATTCCTCTTCTCCGAGAGCAAAAATATCATCGGGATCTTTCAAAATCTGCGGTACATCCTCGCCGTCAGTTGACCAACACACAATACTTTCACTTTCATTGCGATAACCCTGTTTGGCAATCAGCCAACGAAGTGCATTATGAGCCTTTTGTGCAGTCAAATAACCGACTCCCACCGCTTCGTTTGCAGTTTTGAATCTTCCTCGAAAAGTATATCCCGTTTCATCATTGGATGAAATCAACTTAGCCTTATCTCCTGCATTTCTGATTTTAGCAGGTAATTTTTTTGTAATGACCGTTTTTTCTCCATTTGCAAAACACAGTCCCTCTTCTTTCAGTGTTCCCAAATAATACCCGGAAAAACTATCCATGACCTCTAGATTCTCCCAAACTCCCACTGCAAGTCCATCTTTACTTTGAAGGACAAAGCGCACAAAATCATCCGGACTTTCATAGACTTTATGTTCCATCAGATCCTTAATGACGTTTCCCTTCGACAAATAAGTATGAACTGCCTTTACCTCCTTCGGCGAACTCTCTTTACTTGCCCAATCCCACAGATTTTTCATATAACTTGCATGGTATTCCACCTTGCTTTTATCGGGCTTGCACAACTTATCAAAATCACCGGCGATATAGCAAAGTTTATCACAGAGCGGCATTGGAAAATTTCCATTTCCACGTGCGGCCGAGTCTTCCGTAACCGGAATCATTGTCAATGCTTCACTCTTTTCCAATCTTACGGCTCGCAGGAAGTTCCCATCCAAATCCAGCACAATTTCAATCTGTGCCTGAACGGTCAAATGAGAATGCGGCAAAAGCATCGGACGATCCGGATTCCATCCCACTTCCTTTTGGCAATTGTCATAGGTTTTGCTTAATTCCTGTATCCATCCCATTTATCCGAATATCCCTTCTTTCTCAAATTCATCCAATCCGGAGAAATTTCCTCCCGGAACGAACTCTTTCATGTTTACTTTTTCGCCGATATTAAGAATGACACATTCATCCGGACGTATGAATCGAATAATCCCTTTTTTCATAACGGGACTCCAAAGTCTTTGCACCATTCTGTTCTTTTGCTCCTTATAACATGCCTCGTCCGGATAGGTAACCCCGTGTAACATCATACCGAATGACAAATCTTCCTCATCATATTCTCCCGTACCGCTACCGAATTCACAACTCTCGACATAAGCTTGGCATTCTCTGGTTCCCAAGAAAATATCCCGTCTTCCTCCCCTCTCAATCATTCTTTTCGCAATATCCCAGTGCTTATGTTCATTTCTATCCTGCTCCAAGTCTTTGCGATTCTCATTCCACTCAAAATGCGCCCTAACTTGATATCGGACATCACGAAGATATGTATAAATCGACAGGTCATTTTTCGCATCATGGTAATGAATTGGACGAATGCCCTGTGGCTGCATCCGAATCCGATTCATCACACGGACTTCGTCAATTATCCAGATGAAGGTCGGTTTCCAATAGATGCTTTCGGCAATGCCTTTGAGTGCTTGGTAGGTCGGTATTTGGTATGAAAACTTTTCCCCACCGATTTTTGTCATCGGATCGGTAAACAATGCATATCTTCCATACACCTCAAATTCAACCCTGTTTTCGTATCTCAATTTCTCACCCCTCTTCTATATTAAAATACCATTAATTCCAGCTCATCGCTAAGGCCTGCCTCTTTGTAAAAACTCTCTCCCAAAACAAGAATCTTTCCATCCGGCAATACGGCTTCAAACGCACCTTTTCCCAACAATGAACGAAACAGTTTATCATTTTTAAATACATTCACCGTATATCTTTGCAATTTACGCAAGTATTTCTTTCTCCTCTTCGCTTCCGAAGTGTTTTTCAGGCTTTGAATATACTCCTTTGCTTCTTTATAAGGTACAATTATTCCCACCATTTCATGATTATCGATTGCGGAAAATAAATCTCCGGCAGTTTTGAATGCCTGTGGCAAAACCTGGTCATACGCAATTCCATTCACTGATTTATAGTCATTTTGGTACGAACTGTTTGCGGACAATAATTCGAATAATGATATAGACTGCTTCCCAACCCAATAATCCATTTCTCTTTTTCTATCGAAATAATACTGCTTATAGTAATACCGCATAGCATCCGGCATCAAAAAATCCCCTTTATAAAAATTTGCAACCGCTCTTGTTGCTTCTTTTCCCGCTTGAATATCTTTTAAGATTGCCGTTTTTTCCTCTTTATAATCGACAATGTACACCATCCCCTTTTTCAATTCTCCGTGTCTGTTGCATCGCCCTGCCGCCTGAGCAATACTGTCCAAACCGGAAAGAGATCGAATCACACACTCAAACGAGATGTCCACACCCGCTTCAATCAGCTGTGTACTGACGCATATGATTCGGACTGCGTTTACACTGTTTTCAGTATTTTTTCGCAGTTCCTCCTTCAATGACTTCACAATTTCAATACGATGTGCCGCACACATATATGTTGTCAACTCCACAATTCGAGTATTCTCATCCAGTCTGTTTTGAAGTTCGGAAACCACATTTTTTACGGCTGACTTGGTGTTCAAAATGATCAGCATATTGTTTTTAAGCTTGCCTTCTATGAAATCACAAAACTCATTCGTATCAAAACCGCCGGGTATCATTGCATTCTCAATATCCACCCTTTTAAAAAGTTTCGCATATTTTTCGGCATCCGGAATCATGTCCGGTTCATCGTTCAAAAGTATCCTTCTCTCCACTTTTTCAAATAAGGGTTGTGTTGCCGTGCAAAGAATAATCGTCGTATTACAGCATTGATTCAAAAAATTGCACATTGTCGTAAACAGATGAATACAGTTGACCGGAACGGATTGTGCTTCATCAATGATAAGAACAGAATTTTTCAGTTGATGAAATCTGCGAATGTACCGGGTTCCTCCGGAAAAAAGCACATTTAAAAACTGCACCATAGTCGTCAATATCATTGGAGATGACCAGTCTTCGGCAAGGCTCTCATACTTTCGAAGCATCTCATCTTCTCCCGATTCATCACTTTCATCAAAAATCACATTGGAATGATGCTCAAGAATATTTTCTTCATCCTCAAAAATCGCTTTCAGCTCCGTCGCATTTTGTTCCAAAATCGACAAAAACGGTGCCAGATAGAAAATACGGCTCTTCCCTGTCCTTTGTGCAAATCGAAGTGCATAACGCATACTCGCCAGGGTCTTTCCTCCACCGGTGGGAATGGAAAGTCGATATATTCCATCATTTTTTTTCGCAAATTCAACACAATAATCTGACATTTCCCCCCGCAGTTTGGCAATGTCCGAAATATGTTTAAAACTCGCAAGCTTCGCATTCAGCTTTTCTTCATAGCATTTCCAAAGAGCGGTTGTTTCTTCCATCGATAATCGATGTGTACGCAAATCCGACATAAATTCGGATGTATCCCTCCTGTCCGCATCAATCAACATCGAAAGAATCATTCTTTGCAGACATCCGAACAGGAAATATGCACTTTTCCCATTGTTATTCGGGTTCATGGTTTTCGAAACATTCCCAATGATCCCCCAATACCTTTCAACTTCCGAAACAGATTTCACAAATAATTCTTTGAGACTATCTTCTTCCAGATAATCGGCATTCGAAATCGCTTCATCATAATAATTCTCTTTTTCCGGGTAAATCCGACCTTTAAAAGGCGATTTCCCTTTCGCATCCAAACAATCGATGATTCCATGGTGAGATACAATTGCATATGCAAGCAGCTGCCTTGCAAGAAAAACCAGCTTTTTTCGGCCGGAATTGTACTTCCCTTTAATATTTTCAGAAAAGAACTCGAATACAAACCTCCCCCCCGCTGACGAATGGTTCACTTCACCTTTACGCACAGATTTATAATCTTCAAAAGCCTTCAAAATATATTCATTAAACACTGATGTAGATTTTCCGACATCATGAAGCAAACCTGCCAAACACATGGTCGCTTCCAATCCAATCCATCTCCCTGACTCTTTTGCATAATTTGCAACATTGATACAATGTTCTTCTACATTTTGAATTACTTTATTGCCATCAGCCTGACAATCTTCTCGTATATGTGCGATATAAGTTTCTTCTTTTTTTCTTTTCCTCGACATTTTCACACCTTTTTCAATTTCAGAAAATATCATATTATAACGACTATTATTGTTAATCGTTTCAATTTTGATTCATTCATTGTTACAACATATTCAACATGTCTTAAACAAAATTATAATTATTTTTAGATTTTATTTCAACACCTTTTTAATTATTTTATGCTTTTTATTATTTTCTGAAGTGAAATGCATATTTAAATTAAACATTATAACAATAAAAAACTGCAAGCAATGTCTGCCTGCAGCTCTATTAATCCATTATTACATTATGTCGATTTAGAGTCCCCCTTCTTCTGAGAGATCATTATATTATAATGAGATTGGAATTTAAAAAATTCCTCCCTCTTTCCCCTATGCCCAAGGATTGCTGCTCTCCGGCTCCCTGATCCCTGCCAGCAGATACTGCTCCCACAAATACCATTTACCGTCCTTTGCAAGACGAAGTTCCACCGCTCTCGGACTGTCCGCACCTGCGGATGTGAGATACAGTTTCGCCATGTTTTCCTGAGCAAAAGAATGCGGATTCTCCGCAACCGCCAATT
>JBHAEV010000063.1:0-10085 GCA_041855735.1 Lachnospiraceae bacterium | reverse complement strand
CTTCCGTATACATCCAGCTTGTATCCCGGGTAAAACTCAAACTGCACCCCGCCCTCTATATCGACATCATTCGTTTCATTCTCATTCTGAGCACCGATATAGGATTTCTTCCACCGTTCCGGAAGAAGAATCTTGAATCGAAATGCCGTATTCAAATATTCCCAAACCTCATCCTGATACAGGCGCATGATCAATTCCCGCGGTTCCAGCGCCCGCCCGGATGCACTGACCGAAAAACCGTCGGGAGAAACCGCATCGGTCAGCACATACCCCGTATTCTGCATATAGTACCAGAGTCCGGTATCCACATCATAAAACCAGCCGCCCGGATAGAGTGACCCGTCCTGATACACGAGTTTCCACCCTTGCTGATCTTTCGTCCATACGGGATAGGCTGCATCCGCATAGACCTCTGTCACATTCAAACCCGAAAATAAACCCATACATAATAATACTGCAATCAGAAACTTTTTCATGGTTCCTCCTCATCCGAAAATGTGAATCTGTTTGCGCTGCATGTATTTCCCAATCACTCACCTCTATCTGCCCTTCGGATTCGTACAGACTCCATTGGAATTAAAGTCATAGGTTTTGCCTCCGATGTTTAAGGAGCCGTACTTCGCCATCTTCCCGTCACTCAATAAATAATACCAGTTTCTGCCGGTTTTCTGCCATCTGGACTTCGCCATCGCACCATTGCTTCTAAGATAGTACCAGTCGTTGTTATGCTTCAGCCATGCGGAAACAATCATCACTCCGTCACCGTTGAGGAAATAGTACTCTCCTCCGGTCAGAATCCATCCGGTCTGCATCACACCGTATGAGTTGAAATAATACCACAAACCGTTGATTTTCTGCCAGTGAATCTGTTTTTTTCCGCCCGGTTGATAGGTCCAGCCGCTCCCTTCTTTCACCCATGCACTGCCGGAAGAAGATCCGGATATCGAAGTTGCATTGGCATCCTGAACCTTGTCCGCCGGACCGGTTGATTTCCATGTACCGAAAGCACTCTTATCCGGTGCATCCTGAAAGGAAAACGGCAGATATCGGTACTTCGGCACCTTGTCATTCGCCAGCTCGTCAAATGTAAAACTGGAGCTCATGGTTTTCTGAGGCGTTTGTTCATAACAATACACCGTATTTCCCTGCACACTCTCCACCAGACGGATGTGACCGCTTTTTACGATCGCATCGCCGGACTTCAATCTCGAATATGCGGCTTTTAACGATTCCGGCGACGGGTTGTCCACATCATAGTCGCCGACCTTCGCATATTTTCCGCTCTTGATCTCGGAAATAAAACCGCCGGTGTGATTTCTTCGGATATTCCACGCATAGCTGACAAAGCCGGAACAATCCAGACCGTATTTCGGCATTGCCACACCGAAATTGCTGAAAGCCGGATAAAAATCCGAACGATTCTTATGATCCCAATCAAACACGGCCGGTTCTCTCTGATAGTTCTGTGAGTAGATGATTCCGGTGTAGGTCCTTCCCGCAAAATAATCTTCCCGGTTCTTCCAACCCTTCATGTCATAGCGCGGCGTCCACGAAAAATCAATCGCATTTGTCGCCCGATTCAGAATCGTTCTCTGTTCGCTCGTATAATTCGAAGCACCTCTGGACATCGTGTTTCCCGCCAAACCGCCGACACTCACCTCAATGGTCACACTCTTTCCCTTAAAGGAAGCGGTAACCTGGGTGTTTCCGGTTTGTTCGCCGAAGATGGTGCCCTGTTCCACAAACAGCACATTGTTGTCGCCGACTTCCCATTTCGCAATCTGGGAAATATTGTAATAGGTACCGTTGCTGTACCATATGGCATCCACATTGGCGGTGTAACCCGGTCCCCAGACATCCGCCTTTGCCTGAGGAATGCTCAACTCTCCTTCTCCGAGTCTGTCATAATAATCCGATTCCACAAAATACTCCTCGGTATTGTACAAACCCGCAGACCGGTCCGTGACATCCGCCAGATTCGGCGAAGCGGGTATCTCCGCTTCCGCAAACACAACCGTACTGCCGAGCGTCAAAAAAACGGACAGTGCCACAAACAGTTTTGTAAATGTTGTATGAAATCCCATAAGAATCCCCCTCGGTTTTCGTTCAAACTCGCGATTGCATCGCATTCATTTCACACTTCTTACACCTTCAGTATAGCATATTTTACTTGTTATTTCTATTCCTGTATATCTCGGGTTTTTAAAAAAATTCTACATTTTCTTTTCTAATTTTTAAACGAATGAATCGGTGCCGGTATTCTGCCGCCTCTTCCGACGAATTTCTCGCAGGAGAATCCGTTCACCGGCATTACCGGAGCATAGCCCAGCAGACCGCCGAATTCCACCACTTCTCCGACATCTTTCCCGACCACCGGAATCAGGCGCACCGCCGTCGTTTTTTGATTGATCATACCGATGGCGGCTTCATCGGCAATGATGCCGGCAATGGTTTCCGCGGATGTATGCCCCGGAATGGCAATCATGTCAAGTCCCACCGAACATACACAGGTCATCGCCTCCAGTTTTTCCAGAGTCAAAGCGCCAAGATTCACCGCATCGATCATGCCCTGATCCTCACTGACCGGAATAAACGCTCCCGAAAGTCCGCCCACAAAAGAAGATGCCATGACACCGCCTTTTTTAACCTGATCGTTCAGCAGCGCCAATGCCGCCGTTGTACCCGGCGCCCCCACACGCTCCAGACCGATCTCTTCCAGAATCTCCGCCACGGAATCACCCACGGACGGAGTCGGCGCCAGTGACAAATCGATGATGCCGAACGGAATCCCCAGCCTTTTGCTCGCTTCCTGCGCAACCAGCTGTCCGACTCTGGTGATTTTAAACGCCGTTCTCTTTATGGTTTCGCAAAGCACTTCAAAATCCTTGCCCCTTGCCTCCTCAATGGCGGATTTCACCACACCCGGTCCGCTGACGCCGACATTGATGATGGCATCCGCCTCCGTCACACCGTGAAATGCGCCGGCCATAAACGGATTGTCATCGGGCGCATTGCAAAACACCACCAGTTTCGCACAGCCCAAAGAATCATTCTCCTTTGTTGCTTCCGCGGTCTTTTTGATAATCTTTCCCATCAGATACACCGCATCCATGTTCATACCCGTTTTGGTGGATGCCAGATTGACCGAGCTGCACACGCATTTTGTCTGTGCCAACGCATCCGGAATCGACTCCATCAACAATCGATCCGCCTTTGTGATCCCTTTGCAGACAATGGCGGAATATCCGCCGAGAAAATTCACACCGACATCTGCCGCCGCCTTGTCCAGGGTTTTTGCAATGCTCACAAAATCATCCGCCGTCTTGCATGCGCCGGCTCCGATGAGCGAAATCGGTGTCACCGAAATCCGCTTGTTTACGATCGGAATGCCGAAATCCCTCGATATCGCATCTCCGGTTTCCACCAGGTCCCTGGCAAGTGTCGTGATTTTGCGGTAGATATTTTGATTGAGCTTCTCCAGATCCGAATCCACACAGTCCAGCAGGCTGATTCCCATCGTGATGGTTCGAACATCCAGCAAATCATCAGCAATCATCTTATTGGTTTCAATGACTTCAAATAAATTCAGCATCGCTCTCTCCTATACCCTGTGCATTTTGTCGAAGATCTCTTCTTTCTGTGCCAATACTCTCACACCGAGACGAGTTCCGATTTCATCCAGAGTATCCGACATTTCCTCAAAGCTTGCCGTCGCTTTTTCCATGTCCACCACCATCATCATATTGAAGAATCCGTTTACGATGGTTTGGCTGATATCGAGAATATTGATTTTCTTCTCCGCCAGATATGTACATACCGCTGCTATGATTCCTGTTGTGTCTTTTCCTACGACTGTAATAATTACTTTATTCATATTTCCCCCTCTATATGGTGATCACTTGCGAACAAAAATCCCCGAAAGCCACTTCGATCGGAAAATCATTGCCCCGATAGCTGCAATCCGCAACATCGATTTCATGAGAAACCGCGTGACGGGCGATGTCCGGATGATTGTTGTCCCTGCTCAGATGTCCCAAAAACAGATGTTTTATATTGTCATGCAATATTCTTGTTATCAAACGTCCGGCATTCTCATTGGATAAATGCCCCTTGTCTCCCAGGATTCTCCGTTTCAGATTGTACGGATATTTCCCGCATTCCAACATGCGGATATCGTGATTCGCTTCAATCATTGCAACATCCACATGTTTTAAATGTTCCACAATATAGTCGTCAAAAATTCCCATGTCCGTCGCAACCGCCATACTTCCCCTTTGGGATGTGACGCGATATGCCACCGGATCGACGGCGTCGTGGGAAATGCGAAACGGATTGATTTCCAGATCCCGCAGACTGTATGTTTGATCCGGTTCCACGATCTGAATCAAATCTTCGTCATATCCGGAAAATTTCTTCATTTGACGAAGCACCTCAATCGTCTTCCCTGTGGCAAACACCGGAATCCGATGCTTTTTGATCAGCACATTCAATCCGCAGATATGGTCGGAATGTTCATGCGTAATGAAAATCCCGTTCAGTTCCTCCGGTTTGATGCCCAGACTTTTCAGTCCCTCCGTGATCCGCTTGCAGCTCACCCCCGCATCCACCAGAATATGCGCATGATCCGAACCGATATATGTGGCATTTCCGCTGCTGCCGCTGGCAATTGAACAAAATCTCATGATTACTCTCTTTCTGTATTGATCGGGATACTTTTCGAATATTCCGGTATCTTACCGGTATTTGCAATATTTCACCCTCTTTATGCGATCCGTCTTTCTTCAGACTTCCCGATTGCACATGGCGAGCACGACCTCTCTCAGCCTTTCCTGCAATTTCCGGATATCTCCGTCATTTTCTATGACAAAATCGCAATATTCCGTATATTCCTCAGGTTTCGGCTGCATGGCAAACATGGATCGTATTTTCTCTTCGCTGTACGCCCTGCTTTCTTTGAGCCTCTTTGCGCGAAGTTCCGCCGAAGAATGAATGTACATGGTACAATCCACCCAATCTTTGAACTCGGCACATGGCGGCAGAACGGCACTTTCCACCGCCAATACCGGAATTGTTTCCCCATGGTGAAGACTTGCTCTTTCTTTGAATTCCCGAATCTTCTCCACTGCCCGCTTCCATACAATCGGATGCAAAACGGCATTGATCTTCTCGAGAATGCTCCGATCCGCAAACACCATTTCGGCAATTCTTAGTCGGTTCAGCTCCCCGTCCTCCGTTAGAATCTCTTCCCCGAGCAGTTCTACATAGGTGTGATATCCGATTTGATCCTTCTTCAGCAGTTCATGCGCCAACACATCGGTTTCCAGAATCTCGGCATCATACAACTCGCTGAACAGACGCAATACCGTGGATTTTCCGCTTCCTACGCCGCCACATACATAAATCACCAAAGATTCCGGTTTCCGGCTCATAATTTTCCCCGGTCTGTACATTGATTTCTCTCCCGCTATTTGGCATCCAGCCAGGTTCTGCCGATCTTGGCTTCCACTTCCAAAGGCACCCGAAGTTTTGCCGCCCGTTTCATGCAATCCTCCACCAGTGCCTTGACTTCATCTGCCAGATCCTCCCGAACCTCCAAAAGCAATTCGTCATGCACCTGAAGTACAATCTCGGCATTTTCCCCATACTTTGCAATGGCGTGATCCACTTCATTCATGGCAATTTTCATAATATCCGCCGCCGTACCCTGAATCGGCGAATTCATCGCCACGCGATCTCCGAAGCTTCTTTGCATAAAATTGGAGGATTTGATTTCCGGAATCGGGCGCACTCTCCCGAACAAGGTCGTAACATAGCCCTTTTCCTTGGCCTGACTCACATTGGAATCCAGAAAACGCTTGACCTCGGGATACGATTTAAAATAATTATTGATGTATTCCAGAGCTTCTTTTCTGGAAATACTCAAATCTTCGGACAATCCGAAGGCGGAAATCCCGTAAACCACGCCGAAGTTGACCGCTTTCGCATTTCTCCGAAGTTCGGGAGTGATGTTTTCCGGCGGCACATGAAACACATTCGATGCCGTGGTGGCATGAATATCGATGCTGTTTTGATAACTTCGGATCAGTTTTTCATCCCCCGACATCGATGCCAGAATGCGCAGTTCGATTTGCGAGTAGTCGGCATCCACAAATACAAAACCGTCCTTCGGAACGAAAATGTCCCGTATCCGGCTTCCCAGTTCCGTCCGGATCGGAATGTTTTGCAGATTCGGCTCCGTTGAGGAAATTCGTCCGGTTGCCGCCACCGTCTGGTTGAAAATGCCGTGAATCCGTCCGTCCTCTTCAATGTATTCGGCAAGCCCGATCGCATAGGTGGAATTTAATTTGGTAAGCTGACGATATTCCAGAATCTTTTTGACGAAAGGATGATCCTGTGCCAGTTTTTCCAGAATATCCGCCGCGGTGGAATATCCGGATTTGGTCTTCTTTCCGCCCGGAATCCCCATTTTTTCAAACAGTATTTCTCCGAGCTGCTTCGGGGAATTGATGTTGAATTCCTCCCCCACATCATTGTGGATTTCCTTTGTCAAGGTCTTGATTCGTTCTTCCAGCTCTCCGGAATATTTTTTCAGTCGAATCGCATCCACGCCGATGCCGGCAAGCTCCATCCTCGCCAACGAAAACACCAAAGGCATTTCAATCTTTGTATAGAGCTCCAGACTGCCGATCGCCGCCAGCCTTTCTTCCATGACCGGTTTGGCTTTCCACGCAATCATCGATGAAACGCCCAGATAATGCAAAAGCTGTTCGTTTGCCGTTTCGACCAATTGCTGCAGCTTATTCTTTCCCTTGATTTCATCCAGGGACTTTACGGAAATTTGTAAATAATCCCGTGCAATATCCTCCGCATCATAGCTGTCTTTGAGAGGATTCAGCAAATACCCCGCGATTTTCAGGTCCGAAATATTCGGATAATTTTTGATGCGTACTCTCGCCTGCCCGTTTTCTGCCTCCGGGTTCGTTTTGCGACCGTATGCATCGGCAAGCACCTTTAACAGCGGTTTCAAATCAAATGTCGAAACCCGAATTCCCGAATCCAGCAAATCAAGGATTTCCTCCGAAAGTCCGTCCTCTTTGGACAGCACCGTGATTTTGCCGGAGTGAGCCACACCGATGTGCGAAATCAGGATCAGAGTTTTTTGTTCATCAAAAGGATTTCGAATTTCGGAGAATACATAGGACAGACCGATGTCCCCTGCCGATTTGATCTCTTCCAGCACATCCGCAATTTCCTCATCCTTTCGGTATCGAATGTTGGCAAACTCCGGATTTTCAAGGCCTTGCCCATCCACTCCCTCAAAGCGATGAAACAGGGATTTGAACTCCATTTTTCGTATAATTTCAAATGCCTCGGCCGTATAGAGATTGCCGACATGAAATTCTTCCAGATTCGTATCCATATCCACATCCGTCTTTATGGTAGCCAGCCATTTGCAAAGCTGCGCCAGATCATAATGATTTTGCAGATTCTCTTTTGCACGCTTCGGGGTGATCTCCTCCACATTTTTATAGGCTTCTTCGATGCTCTTATACTTTGTAATGATGGCGGTTGCCGTTTTCTCTCCGATGCCCGGAACACCCGGGATATTGTCCGAGGAATCTCCCATCAGTGCCTTTAAATCAATGAATTGCACCGGCGTAACCAGATACTCCTCCAGGACATCTTCCGGATAGTAGTCTTTTACCGTAGTTTGCCCTTTGGATGTTTTCGGGATGCGGATCTTGATAAACCGATCCGCCAGCTGCAGCAAGTCCCGATCGCCGGAAAGCACGCTGACCGCGAGATCCTCGCTTTGGTATCGCTTTGCAATGGTGCCGATGATATCGTCCGCTTCGAATCCTTCCTTGCTCAGGATCGGCACGTTCATCGCATTCAGAATCTCTTTTACCGTCGGAACCTGCTCCAGCAGTTCTTCGGGCATGGATTTCCTCTTGCCTTTGTATTCCGGAAATTTGATGTGACGAAATGTCGGTACCGGCAAGTCAAAGGCGACCGCCAAATAATCCGCATGTTCTTCATCCAGAACTTTGAACATCATATTCAGAAATCCGTACACCGCATTCGTATGCAGTCCCGCACTGTTTGTCAGCATCGGCACACCGTAAAACGCCCTGTTCAATATGCTGAAACCGTCAATTAATACCAATTTTTTCATTTCTTTCCCCACACGTATTCTTACTGTCCTCTTTTGCGTTCCTTCTCTATCCCATCCACAATCTCACTTGAATGCAAAGTGCCAAAATGACACTCAATACAATCAGGGTATTCCACGAGTATTTAAACACTTGCCAGGAATGCAGCAGATCCATTTTGGCATAGGACTCTCGAATCTTCTCGTCCAATCTCTGTTTGAAATCCATATCCTCCTGCAAATGCCCCTTATCCAGTCCCGTTTCAATGATGAAATACACTTCCAACTCCTCCCGGCAGCTCTTGCATTTTCGAATATGCGAAAGAAATCTGTCGACCTGCTCCATCGGCAATTCGTCCTTGATAAAGGGCATGACCTTATTCCGACATTCTTTGCATTCCATATGCCCTCCTTGATTCCGTCCGCCGAGCAAGCACGTCGACGGCTTTCCACGTTATTATAGCCGCTCGGCTTCGCCTCGCTGCTCTTTCTCGTCAAACCGTCCGCCGAGCAAGCTCGTCGACGGCTTTCCTCGTTATTATAGCAACTTTTTAGTGACATTGTACATGGTTTATGATATTATTGCAAATAATTCCGCGTTATTCTTGTGAAAGTATAGCTTTTGTTTTCGGGAGTATCGTCGGAAATGTCACGGAAGGGGGGATTATGTATCCGGAAAAGAAAATTTTAATCGTTTCACATTGTGTTTTGAATCAAAATTCGGTGCTTCCCGGCTGGGAACGTGCCAGAGGTGCCTATCCGGTCATCAAAGCGGCTATGGATCGGGGAATCGGTCTCATTCAGCTTCCATGTCCGGAATTGCTGACAATGGGACTGGATCGTCCGCCGATGGATTACGCCCAATACGCGGCTGTGCCCGGATTTACGGAAAACTGCAAGGAAATGCTGAAACCGATTTTGCTTCAGATTCGGATCTACCTGAAGGAAAACTATCGTATTCTGGGTGTTCTCGGAATTCATGAAAGTCCGAATTGTTCCATTACCGCACAAAGAGGCATTCTGATGGAGCAATTGTTTTCGGAAACCGCGAAGCTGGGCTTAAACCTGAACTATCTGGAGATTCCGACCGAATATGAGGAAGCGAATGAGGGAATGTTCCATGCAAAAATGAAGGAATTCTTAGACAAAATACTTTAAGGAAAAAGGGAGATCATTATGAAAAACAATACGAAAATTCTTGTTTTATGTGCTTTGGCGGTTGTCATAAATGTGGTTTTGGGAGAAACCGTATCCGCACTCAAAATTCCTCTGCTGTTTCTGGACACCATCGGAACCATTTTTATTGCGGCAACATTCGGAATGGGCTACGGGATTCTGACCGGCGTCACCACCAATGTCCTGATGGGATTCCTCAGCGGAAATTTCGTCGCGCTGCCTTTTGCATTGGTCAGCGTTGCGGTTGCGATTGTCGTTTCTCTGGTGGCAAAGTATAAGGATGGTAAATTCACCTATATCAAGGCCCTGATTGCCGGACTTCTGCTCTCCTTTGTTGCTCCGATGATCGGTGCGCCGATTCGGCTTGCACTCTTCGGCGGCTTGACCGGCTCCGGTACCGACATCATCATTTTGGCACTGAAGCAGGCGGGACAGCAAATGATTACTGCCACCTACTGGGGAGCGGTCAGCAGCAATTTTGTGGATAAAATGGTTTCCTGTCTGCTGGTCGCCGCTGTTCTCTCCAATCGGCAGGTTCAAAGGACGCTTCAGCAATTTTGACATGGAATGCCGTTTGATCATGAGCAATAGATGTTTCGAAAATTCCCGGAAATGCCAAAGGTACAAATTCTTGACTTTGCCAAAAGCGCCGATACCGCGCAAATTGATTTTTCGAAAACTATTGACTTTTGATTGAGGAATAGGCTATAATTAGCTAGGTTTTTAACTTCGCAAGCGGAGGAGGTGTATTCAATGT
>JBHAEV010000062.1:0-15269 GCA_041855735.1 Lachnospiraceae bacterium | reverse complement strand
GATTTCACCGCATCCGCACCGAAAACCTTCACCGAAAGCTCGGGCGCGGAAACGCTGACTTTCGGAACCGCCTTCACATAGTACACATAGTCGTCATCTTCAAAAACGGTCGTTTCGATTCTCGTATAATCCACGGAAAACGCAAAAAAAGTATAAATTGCCGCCATCATTCCGCTGATCAAAACGCCGATTACAAGACCGGGAACCGGAACGGACACATGGAAGATATACTCCCCGACAAACATCGAAATAAACAATGCCAAAACTCCGACTCCGATCGCAATATACCATGCGTACAGAATGGAAAGCCGGCGGATAATATTAACCGCAATCAGTGTGACGGCAAATGCCATGATAAACACCAGCATCATCTCATTCGATAAGGATGCATTGATAATCGACGTGTATTTCGTCACCGCATCGACTCCCGTTTCACCGGACAGCACACCCGTATTTAAATTGATATACAGTATGATGTAATAAATCACAATCCCGGCGGAAACCGGAATAATGGAGAGCAGACTTCCGGACAGCCCCAAAATCAAAGGCAGCACATACGGAATGCGTAAAAAAAACAAGAGCGGAACAATCGTCAGCAATATACTGTCCCCGGGTTGAAATCCGTAATACAAAAGCGAAATCACGACAATTACGACAACCAGCAAAACGGACATCTCAACGGAAACCTGTGACACATGCATGATCATATACACCGCCAGGACCGCACTGATTGCGGAAAAAGGGATGAAAGCACATATCAAGGCGACCAGAAGCGGAACGAAGGGCGTATTCAGATCATCCATAAAACCGAGATAGGTGTTCAGGAAGACGGCGGCAACATACACCAGAAAAAATTTGGAAAAGGCAATCGCATATGTCCCGTACTTCCCGTAATATGCCTTCAGTTTATCTTTAAAAACCAACAGATTCGTCATTGCCGGTGACCTCCTTGGAAATTTCTTTCGACTTGGATTGAAAATCGTATCTTTTTTTCAGTGTCCGCAATTTGTAAATATATTCGTCATGTGTTTTCCTTGAATGATCGTATTTGCCCGCCCATACAAAATAGGTGATGATTTCATATACCGGCAAACCGACCACATATGCAATCACGGTATTCACAATCAGCATCACAACTTCGTTAATCCGGATAATTCCCATCAATACATCAAAGCGAAACACAAAGTACAAAAGGATCAGAAGCAAAAAACTGACCGTGTATTTAAAAAAACCGAGCAATAAATATTTGGAAATATAATCGTTCTTGAAATAACTTTCCGCCGCAAACACACTCTTTTTCCGTTTTTTTTCGTATAAGCTCAACTCGGTCATCAATTTTATCTTATCTTCATTTAACATGTTGTTATCACCAAAACAAGCCTTTCGATTGTTTAAATAATACACAAAAATCCACTATCAGTATAGCATAAAACAGGGCAGTATGCAAATTCATACTGCCCTGCCCGACGATCCGTCATATGTTTTTTTGCCGTCCTTTCGAAAGACTGATCGGAAAGTCCTCCCCGTATCCCAAGGCGACTTTGTCCGTAACAATCCGTACTTCCTACAATACTTTTCCGAGGAAGGATTTCAATCTCTCACTTTTCGGGCGGGAAAAGAATTCCCCCGGCTCGTTTTCCTCAATGAACTCCCCTTCATCCAAAAACATGATCCGGTTTGCCACTTCCCTTGCAAATCCCATCTCATGCGTCACAACCACCATGGTCATCTTGCTTTTCGCAAGATCCTGCATTACGCCGAGCACCTCGCCGACCATCTCCGGATCCAGAGCCGATGTCGGTTCGTCGAAAAGCATCACCTCCGGTTTCATACACAGCGCGCGTGCAATCGCAATTCTCTGCTGCTGACCGCCCGAGAGCATGCTCGGATAGTCCTTTGCGCGCCGGTCAAGACCCACTCTCCTTAAAAGCTCCATCGCATACTCCGTCGCTTCTTCCCTTGACTTTTTCTGCAATTTCATGGGTGCGAGAATCAGATTGTCCAATACATTCATATGCATAAACAGATTGAACTGCTGAAACACCATGCCCATTTTCTGACGATGCTTATCGATGTTCGTCGCCTTGTCGCAAATATCCACACCGTCCAGATAGATATGACCTCCGCTCACTTCCTCCAAACGATTCAAACAGCGCAGGAAGGTGGATTTCCCGGATCCGGAAGGTCCGATCACGCAAACCACATCTCCCTCATGAATATCCACACTGATGTCTTTCAACACTTTTGCCTGACCGAAATTCTTTACCAAATTCCTCACCTGAAGCAATGTACTTTTCACGCCGTTCTCCTCTCGCTCTTTTTCATCTGATTTTCAACCACACGAATCAGAGATGTCAGTATCAGTACAAGAATCAAATAACAGCCGGCAACGACAAAGAGCGGAAACATCGGTGAATACGTCTGACTGCGGATAATATCGCCCCCCTTTGTCAAATCTTCCAGAGCAATAAATCCTGCCACCGAGGTTTCTTTCAGCAGACTGATAAACTCATTCCCGAGTGTCGGTAAGATGTTTTTTATCGCCTGCGGCAAAATAATCAATGCCATGGTCTGCGAGTAACTGAAGCCGAGACTTCTGCCGGCTTCCATCTGCCCTTTCGGAACGGATTCGATACCGGCCCGAAAAATTTCCGCCTGATAGGCACCGGAGTTGATCCCGAATGTAATGATGGCGACAATGATCTTTTCGATCCTCACGCTGCCGAAAAACACATAATATACAATCAGCAATTGCACAACCACGGGAGTTCCGCGGATGATCGTCAAATACACATCGCACAATTTGGAGAGTATCTTTAACTTTCCCGTATTTTTATTGATATTTTTTACAAGCGCAATCAAAAAACCGATAAACAGACCGAGAATCAGTGCGAAAAAAGTAACCGTCAGCGTAACCTGAAGACCGTCCACAATGTATTTCCAACGGTCCTTCTCGATCAGATTCATTGTAATATCCGAGATCAACTTATCCATACGGCTATTCCGCCTTAATGTATTTATTTACAATTTCATCAATCTTTCCTTCGTCCTGCAACTCCTTCAACGCCTGATTCACGGCGGATACCAAAGCGGTATTTCCCTTCTTCATGGCAATGGCGTATTCTTCCACGGTAAACGCTTCCGGTAAAATCTCAATGTCGCTCGCCTGCGACTGGAAAACTTTTGCCGGCTCCATGTCGATTACCACCGCATCCACCTTGTCCTGCGACAAAGCCTGCACTGCCTCAAAGCCTTTGGAATAGCGCTCAATGGTGGCGCCTTCCACATCCGAACTGTAAATATCGCCGGTTGTGCCGAGCTGGACACCGATGATCTTTCCTTTCAAATCCTCCGGTGTCTTGATATCCGACCCGCTTTTTACAAGAACCACCTGGGAAGCCTGCGCATAGGAATCCGAAAAATCGATGTTCTGCAAACGCTCCTCGGTTACCGTCATGCCTGCCATCCCGATATCCGCCTTACCTGCATCCACCGCATTGATGATTGAGTCGAATGCCATATCTTCAATCACCAGTTCCACGCCCATCTTCTGTGCAATCAATCCGGCAATCTCCACATCGATTCCGACAAACTGATCCCCTTCGCGATATTCGTACGGCGGAAACTCCGCATTGGTTGCCATCACCAGTTTGGTTTTGTCCGCCAAACCGTCCGTCGAAATACTCCCTGCCGCACTTGCCGCCGTTGTCGCACCCGCTGCCGTTGTTGTCGTGCCCGCCGTTGTTGTGTCTGCCGAATTGCCGCAAGCAACCATACAGCCCATCAAAAAGAATGCCATTCCCAATCCCAATATCTTCTTCATAACTTCCTCCTCTGCATAAATTTTGTTTTTTATGCACTAATTATACATCTTTTTAAATTTAATGCAAGAGAATAATCGAAATAAATTATTTTTGTTTAAATATTTGCCCGGCACGACATTTGAGTTACGGAATTTGTGAGTTTCTGACAGATCCGTAAAAAAGACATCTTCGCAACACCTGCGAAAATGCCTTTATACTTCCTTTTTTCGTTTGCCGGCAAAAACACCATACGATCGCTTTGATATCATTGCAATGCCTTAATCGCTTCACTCAACTGATTGTCGCTTGCCGGATCTCCGACTGTTGCATCCTTATTCAATTCCACAACAATGTCCGGCTCAATTCCTTTGCCGTGCAGATCGAATCCGGACGGCGTGTAATAATGCTGGGTTGTCAGCTTGATGGCGCTTCCGTCCCCCAACGGAATCAGATTCTGCACAATTCCTTTGCCGAAGCTCTTTTCGCCGACGACGATTCCCCTGTCAAAATCCCTCAAAGCTCCGGTAAACACCTCACTTGCGGACGCGGAGTTCTCATTGATCAGAACTGCAATCGGGATATCCAGTTCATGGTTGTCATCCGAATAGTATTTGTCTCCCTTTCCGTTCTTATCTGCGGTATACACCAGAAGGCCGTCCGGAAGCAGATAGTCCATCATCTCCACACAGGTTTCCAGAATCCCTCCCGGATTGCTGCGCATATCCACAACCAGCTTCACCATCCCCTGTTTTGTTAACACATCCACCGCCGTAACAAACTGATCATAGGTCACCGCATCAAACTGGCTGACCATGATATACCCGACCTTCTCCTCGAGCATCTTATATTCCACCGTCTGAACTTCAATGCTTCGTCTGGTAATGTCGAGAGTAACCTCCTCTCTTTCCTCTCCACGAAGCACGGTGATCTGCACATTTGTGCCTTCCTCGCCGCGGATATACGAGCTGACCAGCACATCCAGCTCCAACATGGTCACATCTTCCCCATTGACCTTGTAGATAATGTCATCCGCTTTCAATCCCGCCTCCTGCGCGGGACTTTTGTCGAACACACGAATGATCGATGTCAAACCGGTATTGGCATTCTTCGAAACCACCGCTCCGATGCCGGAGTAGATGCCGTTCGTATCCGCCGTAACCGCCTCATAATCCTTCGCATTGTAGTAAACCGAATAGGGATCTTCAAGGCCCGATATCAATCCCTTGTAGATACCGTCCTCCACCTTTTCCATGTCTTCCTGAAAGAGGTAGTATTGATCCACCAAGCGCTCCAGTCGGCTCATCTTTCGATTCACGCGATCCAGATCCAGAGTACCGGAATTATCCACTTCTTCCACCACTCCGGTCGTAACTTCCCCGGAAACATCCTGGATTCGAATGCCTAGCATACGGTACGCAATCATTCCCCCGGCGATTAATGTCAAACCCAAAGAAACCAGAAAACCGACCAGGCTTCCCAGCCAAAAGCTTTTATTTTTCATCTCTTCTTCTTTCTCTTATGTACTTTGTCCGCTATTTCTTGCTGTTCTCCAGAAATTTGAGATACTTTACGACCATAAGCGCCAGTTTAAAGGTAATCGCATCCTCAAACACTCTCAAATCCAGGTTCGTCGTCTTTTGAATCTTGTCCAGACGATATACCAGGGTATTGCGATGAATGTACAATTGTCTGGAAGTTTCGGATACATTCAGGCTGTTCTCAAAGAACTTGTTGATCGTGGTAATGGTTTCTTCGTCAAAATCATCCGGATTTCGTCCTTCAAAAATCTCACTGATGAACACATGGCAAAGATTCGGAGGAAGCATGAAAATCAAACGTCCGATTCCGAGTTTGGAGTATGCGATCAATTTGTCATCCGGATAAAAGGTCTTGCCCACACTGAGCGCCATGCTCGCTTCCTTGTAAGATTTGGAAACATCCTTCAGTTCGCCGACCACCGTACCGAATGCGACTCTTGTGCCCTTGATGCCGGCATCTTCCAAAACCTCGATGATACGCTCGCCGACACTGTCCAGATGCCAAAGTCTGGACTCGCTCTCCACATCCTTCACCAGAATAATGCTGCTCTCATCCACCGCCGTAACAAAATCCGTGCTGCTGCTCGCATAAAATTCGCGAATCGCCTCCAGAGCTTTGATATCTCTTTCCACGGCAGTTTCCACAATATAGACCACTCTTTTGGAAATATTGTCGATGTGCAGCTTTTTTGCACGATTCAGAGTATCCACGCGGAGCATATTGTCAAGCAGAAGGTTTTTGATAAAGTTGTCCTTATCAAATCTCTCCTTATATGCAACCAAAAGTCCCTCAATCTGATAAGCGGCAACTTTCCCCATGGTATATGCCGCATCATGATTGCCCTGCACGATCAAAATATACTCCAACTGATGTTCATCAAATATCTTAAAAAAATGATAACCGCTGATGGTCTGCGATTCCGCCGGAGATGTCGCAAAGTAAGCAATCGTATTCATGCTGCTTGCTTCCTGCGTCGGATCAAGGGTAAATGTGCTGACCAAAACTTTCCCCTCCGTATCACAAATACAAAACTCCGTGCGTGTAATTCCCTTCAATCCGTCAATCGTACTTTGCAAAATTTGAGCTGAGATCATATTTTTATCTCCTTTTGTGAATTTTAACTATATTATTATATAATAATACGTCATTTTGACATTGAAATCAAGAGGATTAGCAAGAAAAATGAATGAAATAATCCAATAAAACGTGCCCGTTTCATAAACTATATACGAATCTCCTTTTTCCCTCCTCAGGAAATGAACCCTTCCCCGAAGACTTCTCTCGTATCCGTCAAGGTCATAAATGCCCGGTTGTCAATCCCTTTGACCAGTTCCCGAAGCGCAATAATCTCCTTCTTTGCAACAACGACAAAGAGCATCTGCTTGTCCAGCCCGGAATACATTCCTTTGGCAAAAATCGAAGTACATCCTCTGTCCATGGTTTCCAGAACCGCCTTGGCAATCTCCTCCGATTTGTCCGACACAATGAAAACCTGCTTGGAAAAATTCAATCCCTCCAACATATCGTCCGAAATTTTCATGCTTACATAGATGGCAATCAGAGAATACAATGCCGTTTCAAAACCGAAAACGGTCGCCCCCAAAATCACAATGGCGGCGTCGATGATCTGCAGAATTTTGACCATGCTCATGCTCTTCACTCTCATGTGAATCAAAGATGCCAGCATATCCGTACCGCCGGTGGTAGCCCGTCTGGTGAAAACCAGTCCGATTCCCACACCGCTGATGACACCGCCGAAAAGGGCGCTTAACACCGGATCATTGTGAACGATTTTGATATCCGGTATGATCAGCAGCCCGACCGAAAGAGCAATGGTTGCAATCATCGTCCGAAGTATAAATCCCCATCCTTTTTTATAGACGGCAACCGCAAACAGGGGAACATTCAACGCCGTGTTTGTCAGCCACAGAGGTATTTTGAACCAGTCCCTGAATATAATCGCCAGACCCGACACCCCTCCGGTTACCATGTTTTCAGGCGCAAAAATATTTTTTATTCCGAAAGCCATGATCATCGACCCCAGAACAATGAACACATAATCCAATATCCTTTTTCTATATTTCAATACATTCATACTATTTTTTCAACACATTCTCCTCCGTAATGACGATCAAATCCTTTTTGAGCAGATTTCCGAGAGCTCGCTTAAAGGCGGATTTGCTCAAACCCAGTTTGCGCAGAATCAATTCCTTATCCGAGTTTTCGGAAAATCCGAGCCCCTCTTCCCCGATCTTTGACCAGACCAGGTCGGCATCCATTTGAATCTGATCACGAATATTTTTCTTCATGCTTAGGTTGATCTTGCCGTCATCCCGTACTTTGATCACTCGTGCATGCACAATATCCCCGGGTTTTAAATTTGTCTGCTCCTGTTTTCCGATCAGCCCGAAATATTTGTTTTCAACGGCCACCATCGTCCCGAATTCATTGACGGCATAGACCGTTCCATCCACCTCATCGTTTACCTTAAATCCTTTCGGGATCTCAAGATGGCGGTAAACTTTCGTGGTGGCAGCCAGGCGCCTGGAACGGTCCACATACAGGCACACGAGCACATGGTCTCCGACCGCAAGCTGTGCCCCCATCTCTTTGAACGGGATCAGCACATCCCTTTCCAGTCCGATATCCACAAAGGCGCCGATCCCGGTGATCTGTTTCACTTCCAGTCTGGCAAGCTCCCCGACCTGAATCTTCGTCTGCTTTGTTGTGGATATCATGCGGTCATCGCTGTCCTTATATATAAACACCTCCAGCGTATCCCCTACCTTTGTTCCGTCCGGAACCTGTTTTTTCGGCAGCAGCACCGCTTCCTGATCGGATTTGGCACCGTCCTCTCCCAGATATACCCCGAAATCTTTGATCCTCAATACTCTTAATGTCTGTCTTTTTCCCAATTCCATATTAAACCTTTGTATACACTGTTATTTTTGCAAAATTTTGCTCATCTCCGTCGATATGCACCGCAAATCCGTTTTCCGATGCATGGATTTTGATGATCAGCTCATCCCCGAGTGTCGCAGCCCTTTTGTACTCCGCCTTCAACGATACGACTTCCGAAAAAGCATCGCAGGACAACTCGGAAAGGTAATCGTAAATCCCCTCCAATGCAATGTCCACATATCTTGCATTGTTCACATGTCGATAGGTATCCAGAATGAATCGGGTCACAACCATTCGCTTTACAAAGACCGGTTTCAAAAACTCTTCCCCGCAGGAAAGCAATTCATACATCGCAAAGCGAGGATGATTATGGTTCAAATACAATGCAATCGCGTTCGCATCCGCTTTCGTCGGTCTTTGTTTTGCCAAATCCATGTGAATCCACTTGGAATCGGCACGGCAAATCACATTCCCGTCGGAATCCTTGATAAAAAAATTCCGCATTCCGAAAAATGTTTTAAAATCATATGCAAATGTACCGACCTCGATTTCCTCTCCGAGCACCGGTCTTCGCAGAATATCAATCTGCCAATTCAGAAGCCACCATGCCAAATTTCTTTGCTCCAAAAACTCCATCCCCACACCCAAATCCTCGGAATGAAAGGTGGAACAATCCTGAAAATAATTGATGATCCCAAATAATGTCAACTTTCTTTGTTCGTCGATTTCGGTGTACCTGACCCTGGTTTTTATACTGTACATAAGCTTCTCCCTGCCATATCGGCGTAAATATCATACCACAAAAAAATCATAAGGTACAGTACAGACCGACCTTATGATTTGGATTTTTTTTATACCCGATCCGGTTATGTCGTCGCTTGTTTTCGCATCGCTTTGTTGCTGCCGAAAACTACAGCAAAGCCCGCAAGCCGCTTTCATCCATAATATAAAGATTTCTTTTCTCGACGCGAATCAACCCGTCCTCCTGCATACTCATCAATTCTCTGGAGAGGGACGGTCTTGCGGTGTTGACGAAATCCGCCAATTCCTCCCGGTTCATCTTAAGCTTGAGTACACCGTCCACCGAATCCTTAAGTATGATCCTCGCCAGCTTCTGTCTGAGGTTTCCACACAATAAAATATTCAGCCTCTGGTTCAGATAATAGGATTTGTTGGCAAAAATACTCAAAAGATTTGCCGTAATTCTCGCCTTTACCTCGACATTTCCATGTCTGGTATCAAAGAAGTTTTTCCTCGGAATCTGTAAAACGATGGAGTCTTGCATTGCCAGGGCATAATGCTCATACTCCTTGTGATTCAGGAATAAAAACACTTCGCCGAATAAATCACCAGTATCTTCAATCTGAGCAATAATGGATCGTTTTCCATCACCGGAATCCGTACAAACGGCAATGTTTCCGCTGATCAGCATGTGCAGATACTCCGGAATATCGTCCTGCAGAAAAATCACTTCTTCTTTGCGAAACGATCCGATTTTCGCTTCGGATTCCTTTAAGTAGTCAATGATATCTTCTCTGCTGACTCCGGCAAATAAACCGCTCCTTTCGATGTTATAGATGTTTCTATCGATTATTCTGTCAAAATCGGCCTCAAATAAATTATTGTTCATGTTCACCTCAACTGTATTAGTTCAGGCTCTCACCTGCCCTAAGTTTTCTTCTAGTTTCCTGCAAAATATCATCAATCTTTTCCAGTTCCGAAAGCTTCTTTTTTTCCTCCGGACCGGTTTCAATGATGGTATGAATTCCGCCGTTTTTTATTACGATTCTCCGGTCCGCCATCAATGCCAGCAATGGATCATGTGTCGCCATCAGGACAATTTTGTCCTGGGAAACCAGCAAATCCAGCGCTTTCTTTCGGTCAATTCCGGCATTTTCGATTTCATCAATCAAAACAATGGGTGACGCACTCAGCACGGCTGTATCGGCAATCATCAAGGCTCTTGACTGACCGCCGCTTAATCCGGTAACCGGAGTATCCGGCGAAAACGGTTCACCCGCAAGGCGATTGGCCTCTGTTAAAATCCTTTCGGTCACCTCCTCCACGTTCTCAACCATCCTGCTTTTGGCATGCATGGTCACAAATTCAATCGCACTCAGATCCATCACGAAGTTCATGTTTTGAGACAATTGCGCAACGAGCTTTTTGTTCGTGGAATATCTCCACTTCAAGTCCGGTTTTTCATCATTGATTAAAATGCTGCGCCCGGTCGGCGTATCTCCTTGCGCCGCCCACTCGATATCGGCAAGAAGCCTGCTCTTACCGGAGCCGGTCGGCCCCACGATGGAGACAATCTGAGACGGCAATATGTCAATCCTTACAAAGCTTTCCTTCTCCCCACTCTTGTTGTGTCCCGCCAGGATGGATAAGGATCGAACCTCTTTTTCCCTCTCAACACCCAGAAATTCCAGCATCTGCTCAAGATACAGAGCCAGTTCGCCGGGAAGCTTGGAGATGTCAATCGCCTCTTCTTCCAAAATTTCGCCATCCATTCGGGCTAAAAACTCTTCAAAACTCTGTTCCTCGTGCCCGTTCACCTCAAGTCTGTTCTGCTCAAAAAACGAACTTGCAAACGGGTAATCCGACAATATTCTGCCAATCGAATTTGACTTTATGTATGAATTCATCCTGCTCATCTTTTACTCCCAGTCCATCTTCTTTGTATTGCCGAGCTGATAGCTCTCCCCGATTCTTGTTTCCCCCAGACAGTAGGAACACATTGCCGAAGGCATTGCGAATCGAAGTTTCATCCCCTGCACCGTTTCGAGATTTTGATTCTCGTCATAAAGCAGTGTACCCAGCTCAAAGGAACCCTGTCCGCTCAATCCGTTGACATGCATCACCATCGCTTTCGGATTGACCGCACTGACCCTTGAAGCGAACACCTCGCGCTCCGCCTGAGAAACAATATCCCCCTTGGTAATCACCACGATGTCTGCGGATTTCAGCATCGGGCCGATCTTCTTCGGTGTATTGATCCCGGACAGGTTGTCGATGACGCAAACCCCCTTTACATCCGCAAGATACGGAGAGCATCGATTGCACAATCCGGCGGATTCCGTAACAAGCAGATCCAGTCCTTCTTTTTTGCCCCATTCCACAACACCTTCGATATTGGATGCGAAAAAGTGATCCGGGCAAAGTCCGCCCGAAAGTCCCTTTTTAACGGGAATCCCCGCCTTTTCATACAGAATATCGTCGTCGGTGTACAAACAGTCAAATTTTACGACTCCGACTTTCATTTCTCTTTGCTTGAAACTTTCAATGGTCTTCAATATCACCGAGGTCTTTCCGGATGACGGAGGACCAGAAAAGATGATTAAATTCATACATTCTCTCCCATTATATATGTATTTTTACCCGATTTCTATACTCGTTTGAATTTTAATAAAATTTCTTAAAATTTTACAATAATCCGACTCTATTTTAACGGCTTTCGTGTTAAATTAACAAATTTATAATATCCGGTCTTTTATTTCTTAAATTATCAATTTTTTCTATAATTTTTCTCTTAATTCAAATATGATTCTTCAAGATTTTGCACAATGAAATGCATTCCACATGATAGCGGTTCGGTATATTTTTTCGAACCGGTATGCTTTCCCCAATCGATCGGACTTGGCTTATTCCGGCAATCCGTTATAAAAAATATCCTCTGTATCCTTCAACACTTGTTTGATATCATGGGAATAAATGAAATCCCAGCCCGGCCACAAAAATTTCTTTTCCCCGGACAACGCATTGTCACAGTCCGGATGTGTGGAAGGAAACTTTCCGTCCGCGGACAATACGGATCCCATTTCCTTTGAAAACAGGAAGTCCACCAAAGGTTTCACTTTCTCTTCTTTCTCTTTTTTGCTCAGGAAGAAAATCGGACTGATGATCGCTCCGTCCGTCGGCCAGACCGCCTTCATCGGACCGTTTTCCTTGTTCATAAAACTGAAGAAATACGGCATAATCGTAATAATCGGCGTATCCGCACTCTTCCGGTTCCCGGTTTTCACCATTTGTGCCGGATGCATGCTTCGCATCGCACCGCGTCCGAGAGCCGCCACACCCTGTGCACCGTACTCCTTGTAAATCCCCAGCAAAATGGCATTGAACAAATCCAAATCGCCCATCGGAATCGCCATGGTTCCTTCATACTCCGGTTTCAGCAGATCCTTCCAGCTTGTCGGCATCGGTAAATCCCCCAAAAGCTCGGTGTTTACCATGAAGATTGCCGGAACCACGCCGACGATATTGTAGCGTTTTTTCGGATCCTTCAAATCGATGTAATCATTGTCAAAATCGCTGTTGAACTTTTCAATACCGGTTAAATCGGTAAAGATTCCCTCTTCCTGATACTTTCCGATTCCCTCCTTGTCAAAAAAGAAACCGTAACCCGCCGACAAATAGACATCTTCCAACTCGGATGCATCTTTTGCGGCAAGCACTTTCTCTTCCAACCAATCCACTCCCATACTTGCGGCCTGCAAATCGTAGTCAATCTTTTGGTCCTGTGTTCCGATCCAGTGATCCAGTTTTTCCACCATCTGGATTCGAATCGGACAAGGAAGAATCCCCGTCATTTTGACATCCGAAACATCACGGACAATCTTGGCCTTGGACAGTCCGTTCAAAATATCCGGACTCGCATTTTCAATGGTTTGAATCATTTCCGCTTCAAATGCATCTCGATCCAGTTTCTTCATTTTGAGAGCCGCTTCAACCGTTATGGTGCTTCCGAGCAGTTTTCTCATCATCTTGTTTCTCAAATTTTCAAATCCGCGGTTTGCAAACAATTCAATCAATTCCGGATATTTTTCGGTCACATCGTATACCTTGTCGGTCATGGAAAAATACTTGTTCATAGTTATCTCCTTTTTTACATTCAGTTATGTTAACCTTACTATAACATACTTTCTCCTGCAATGTAGTGATTCATGTTACTTTTTCTTGCGCTTATGTCGTACACCGGGATTTCCCCGAAAAAAAAGAAGATGCTCCCGTATACACGGAAGACATCCTCCTCTTGTCCACGATCGTTTTTCTGTTCTCATGGGATGTACGGCCTTTCCACACTTTGAATCACACCCTCTTCGTCCATATCCAAAACGGAAAGATAGAAACCGTATCTCCGATACTCTTCATTTTCGGCAACGCCTTCCTTAAAACTCATCTCTATGATTTCATCCGGATTTTCTTCCGAAAATGTGGAAAACTTTGCATCCTTCGCGACATACACATCTCCGATATAGACCGATTCCAACTGAATGTATGTGCCGATTCCGTAAGGCGTCACTTCGCTTTCTCTGACGTCAAAATACTGCGAGAAGTATTCATTGTCCACAATGACGGATGTGGATTTTCCTTCTCCCGTTTCATACATATCCACTTCCGTCAAGATGAACTCTCCGTTCGGCAAAGTGATGCGTTCCCCGACCTTCACATTTTCAAACATGTCCGGCGTATACTCATACGAAACCGATTTTGCCAGGCAAACATCCTTAATTTCATAGACATCACCCAAATCATTGATTGCAGTGTCGACTTTTGCCCAAATCATAATCCATTCATTGACATAGTCCAGGTCCTTGTATGCCGCCATGTTCTTTTCCATCGAAGAATCACTTTCCGATGTATTCGTCGAAGAATCGCTTTCGGAGCTTTTTGACGCACTTTCCGTCACGCTCTCACTTGCGGAACTTTCCTCGGATTTTGCAACACTTGTCACACTTTCCTTGGTATCCGATGTCGTTTCCGAAACTTTTGCCGTACAGGCGGTACCAAATAACATACACAGGAAGACCAATGACAATTTTGATAAAATATGTTGATTTTTTTTCATAATGCACCTCTCTTTGCCCCAAATGCAATCGTTCCGACCTTCATTCGCAATTCGAAATTTTTATGAGTTGCCGCAATATCGGACTGTTGCACAGCCTCAAGTTACAAGTATATTATAGCTTCTTACAACAGGAGATGCCATTCTTTTTACAAAAAAAAATCCGATCCAAAGACCGGATTCACTGGGCTACTAGGATTCGAACCTAGAGATGACGGAGTCAGAGTCCGTTGCCTTACCATTTGGCGACAGCCCATCAAAACAATAAAATTATACGGCACATTCATGCTTTTGTCAATCCCTAATTTTGCAGTTTTGGGGCTTTTGCCGCTTCGGGGGCAAATTATTTCAAACCATCCTTATTCCCGTCGTCATATCGCATTTCCTGCTTGTCATATTGCGTCATCTCCTCGTTTCAAAGCCGGGACAATGTTTTAAACCGAACCGATATCATAAACTGATATCAAAACCGGTCTTTCACACATTCATAAAGAATTCCGTACATTTCTCTCACATAATAGGTCGGAAAAAGCCACCACGCGGAACGTGCGGGAACACCTCCTGCATCCAAATCCATTTTCCCGGCGATTTGCAGCGCCCGGAAAATGTGAAAATCATTCGTTACTATGGCAAGATCTTCGGATAATCCCCGCTTCGCAATGATTTCCGCGGAGAATTTTAAATTCTCCGCGGTTGAAGTGGAATGTTCTTCTTTGATCAGTCGGTTTTCGGAAACTCCAAGTTCCAGAAGATACCGATACATTCCCTCGGCTTCGGAAATGATTTCGTCCGAACCCTGTCCGCCGGACAAAATCGCCACCGCATCCGGATGTTCGTCCAGATACCGCTTCGCCGCCAGAATCCGTTCTTCCAGAACCAGACTCGGTCTTTCCCCGATGACTTTTGCCCCGAGTACCACGACCGTTGCATTGTCCTTCGGTTTTTTGAAAAGGGAACAAAACATCAAAGAGGACAAGATCAGGGCGATCACAAATATCAATCCCATGATTCCAAGCAGGAACCGAAAAAGACCATGGCTTGTTATCCCGGATTTGGTATGAAATAAAAATGTAATCCACGCCAAAAGAATTCCGATTCCCACTCCCGTAATATTTCCGATATTCCATATACGATACATAAACCAGGGGATGGTAAAAAGTATGACCATTCCGATGCCG
>JBHAEV010000061.1:0-3415 GCA_041855735.1 Lachnospiraceae bacterium | reverse complement strand
CTTGTTATCCCGGATTTGGTATGAAATAAAAATGTAATCCACGCCAAAAGAATTCCGATTCCCACTCCCGTAATATTTCCGATATTCCATATACGATACATAAACCAGGGGATGGTAAAAAGTATGACCATTCCGATGCCGATGCCGTAAAGCATCGTATAGCGACTTTGCATCATGATTTCTCATATCCTGCCGCGATGCCGATAACCGGGCACTCCGACCTGTTATTCAGTATGATATTCTCCATCCTGTATTTCTCCTTTCATCAAAGCGATGCCGTAAAGATATCCGCAATATCCCTCTTTGTCAACGGAACCCATGCATATTCAAGTCCCTCGTTTACCGCAACATGATGTGCCATTTCGTCGATCCTGCTTTCATCGATTCCCACATCTTTCAGATGCATCGGAATGCCGATGGACTCGAAGAAACGGTAGGTTTCGTCAATGGCTTTGTTCGCAATCTCATATTTCTCCAACGACTTGTCAATGCCGAATACATTCACTCCATATTTCACAAAACGGTCGACGGTCCTGTCACTGAGTATATGCTTCATCCAGCGCGGAGTGATGATGGCAAGTCCCTCGCCGTGAGTGATGTCATAGTATGCGGAAAGTGCGTGCTCCATCCCATGGCACGGCCAGCCGGAGCGGCTGTTGCCGAGGGAATAGATCCCGTTGCATCCGTAGGTGCAGGCCAGCATCATCTGTGCTCTTGCATTATAGTCCTCCGGATTTTCAAGACACTTTCTTGTGTTTTCCATCAGGCTCTTCAAACCCGCTTCCATAAATCCGTCATTCAAAAGCGTGGACTCCTCGCAGAAATACTGCTCCATGATATGGTTCATCGCATCGGCACAGCCCGCCGCCGTCTGCTTTGCGGAAACCGTGAATGTATAGGTCGGATCCAGAATCGAGCAAACCGGATAAAGCAGGGGATCGATATACCCGATCTTGTCATTGGTCTCCGTTCTCGAAATGACGCCGCCCGGATCGTACTCGCTGCCCGTAGCGGCAAGCGTAAGAATGTCAACGATCGGCAACGCCGCCTGCGCCTTGACCTTATAGGTGATGAGATCCCACGGATCACCGTCGTACTTTGCTCCCGCGGCAATCGCCTTTGAGCAGTCCAGCACGCTGCCGCCGCCAACCGCCAGAATCACGTCAATGTCCTGCTCCTTGCAGATCTTCACACCGTCCAGCACGCTCGGGTCATACTTCGGATTCGGCTGAATGTCGGAAAGCTCGAAGATCTCAAAATCGGAAAGTAGCTCCTTCACCTTGTCATACAAGCCGATTTTTTTAATGCTGCCGCCGCCATAGGTGAGCAGTACTTTTTTGCCCAGTTCTCCCACAACCTCCGGGAGCATCGCAATGGAATCCCTGCCGAAAATAAGTCTTGTCGGAGTACAGTAATCAAAATTTTGCATGTTTCTCTCCTTTCTTTTTGTCCCGGCTGAGAATGCCGGTTTTTGAAGCTTTCTCTTATTGGAAACCGATGATCTTCTGACTTGCCCAACCGGTTTGCGTCATCTCATCGTCCAGATATATTTCATACCAGATTCGTCCGTTTGACGCGGTTTCCTGACTACCGGTAGCCACAAAAACATCCCCGCGACCTGCCGTCATAACAATCTCGTACCCGGTGCCCGGACCGGATCGGATATTGCCGGAATCTTCGGTAATTACCATCGTTTCTTTGATCGGCGTTTCACTCACCCCGGTAGTTTCCGCATCACTCGCATCGCTTTCATACGACGGTGCCTCCGAATATGCAACCGTTTCCTCGGTTTGGAAGTAACCGGTTGTCTCACGAAACTTTTCAAATCCGATCGGAGCGAAGAATATCGCGGCAAAAACAATGCCCAGGCAAATGATGTTCATCGCCGCCATGCTCAGCTTGTTTCTGAAAAATTGTTTCCTTTGCGTAGTATATTGGTCCTGTGTCTTCTTCTTTAACAAACTGAAGATTTCCCGGAATGTTCTTTCTATACCGATCCAGTCAAACCGCTTGTTAAAGTCATCGGCGAATTCCACAATAAACATGGAAACAAACAAAGGAGGTAACAGATACACTGCCAGCAGCAGAATGATTAATACCAAAGACAGGAGCAGGGTTCCCAAAACATAATCTCCTGACGTACCGAAAAAATCACTTAAATACGATAACCATTGGTTCTTAAAAAACACTTTGTGCAAGATTAAGAGATTATCCACTCCATATTTCGGCAACAGCCAACTTTCCAGTCCGAACAGGATGACGAACGCAGGAATGACAAGATGATGCAATTTGGTAAAAACCACCTTCGCAATTTCAAATACAAAGTAAACCATGTAAATCGGCCAGTATACCAGCCGATGAAGAATCTCGGCCGCGATCGGGATCTTTCGCATATTCCTGATTCTTCCAAGCTTTTCGTCGATAACTTGGAATACCTTGTTTTGCCTGGTTTTCTTTTCCGCCTTTCTGAGAATGGAACCGATACCGCCGTCACTGATTCCGAAGTTGTCACGAATCGGCTTGTAATAATTCAGAATAAAATCCGTGTCGTCTCGAAATGCGTAATCTCTGTTTGCAACATTGACGATTCCCTTTACCGTAGTTGGTTTCATCTCTACAAATGCGAACATATACGGAGTTAAATTGGGATATTTCAGCAGCAGTTTAAATTCCGGAATGTTGTCTACCACATCCCGATATTCACCGATTCCCTTGAGAATGTTGAATAAATCAACCAGCGGAACATACTCTACTCCTCGCTCCTGTCTTATTGCATACACTTCATTGCCTCTTGCGGACATGATCTCCGTAAACCGCTTTGCATCTTCAACATCCTTGATTCCGAGAAACTCATACAATCCGTTTTGTATTTCCGGATAACGTTGACAAATCTCCTTGCTTTGCGACGCTTCTTCGAATTTTTCAATCGCTCTTCGGATTTTCAATACGGTGGCCTCTTGAAACAGATTGACAATCAAAGGACTGGATTCATCCTTCTTCCTGCCTTCCGCATCCGCCGTATCCCCTTCATCGGCATACTTTCCTTCGCTGCCCAGACCGATTATTTTCATTTCTTTGCCGAGCATTTCAAGTATCGCTTTCTTATTCTTTCTCTCCGATTGATAGTACCTGAAGAAGAAATCCACATCCGACGTTTTGATTTTTTTGGTAGTGGCAACCAATTCAAAATATTCTTTGGCGAACTTTGTGGAAGCTCCACTGGATGCTGTTTTGCCGCCGATCGGTTCTGAATTTTTATGATAAAAACCGAATACTTCTTTACGAAGCTTCGCATCTTTTAATATGGTTTCATACTGATCGGCTTTTTCGAAACGTGCTCTGTCCCTCTCCGCATTTTTCTCATTGGCACCGTTAATGCTTGTTAACCATCTCTTGCGTGTATCCTGAATTTTGG
>JBHAEV010000060.1:0-5238 GCA_041855735.1 Lachnospiraceae bacterium | reverse complement strand
TCCTGCTGCTGTCTTTGGATCTCATAAGCCGCATCCGCCTCCGCCTTTGCGGTATCTCCCTGCACTTTCAAGGATGCTCTCTTAATCTCCAGATCCGTCTGCTTTTGCGCAATCTCGGTGGAAGCCGCCACCTGTGCGTCATTTGCTTCTTTCCTTGCCCGTGCCTCCGCAATCTGCACATCCCTCTCCGCCTGCGCCTTTGCAATGGACGCACTCTTTTGAATCTGGGACATATTGTCCTGGCCGAGAGCGATAATCAAGTCCTTTTCGTCTTTGATTTTTTGAATATTGCAGGAAATAATCTCAATGCCGAGAGCTGCCATGTCGTTCTGCGCCTTTTCCTGCACCTGGTCGCCGAACGCCTTTCGATTCGTACAAAGATCCTGCAATTTCACCGTACCGATGATCTCGCGCATATTACCTTGCAGCGAATCCGTCAGAGCCATAATAATATGCTCCTCCCTCATATTCAGGAAGTTCTTTTGTGCAAGTGCGATCCCCTCCGGATCGGTCTTGATCCGAACCTTCGCAATCGCGTCAATGTCCACGCCGATGTAATCATTGGTCGGAATATAACCGTTGGTCTTGATGTCCACGGAAATCTGCTTAATCGTCAGGCTGTCCACACGCTCAAAAAACGGAATGCGCACACCTGCCTGCCCGATCAAAACCCTCGGTTTGCGAAATCCGGAAATGATAATCGCCCGGTCAGGCGGAGCCTTGATATAACCCAGTGCAATGATGGCAATGACAAAAACCAAGAGAATCACTACCGGTAAGACTACAAAAAAAGCCTCTGAAAATCCCATATAACTTCCACCTCCATCTAAATTTTAAATGAACTCTTCAATGAAACAATCCGGTTAAATACCGGCTTCTCCTCTGTCGAATCCTTGCAATCCACACAGAAATAACCGTTTCTGAGGAATTGGAAGCTGTCAAATGCCTTGGCACCGGCAAGTTCCGGCTCCGCAAAACATTCCTTCAGGACGGTCAGAGAATTCGGATTCAGGTTCAGATTGCCGTTTTCATCCAGCTTTCCTTTTTCCTCATCCACGATATTCTCATAGAGTCTGCATTCCACTTTCAAAGCGGTCGATGCATTTACCCAGTGAATCGTCCCCTTTACTTTTCTCTCATTGAATCCGCTTCCGGACTTGGTTTTCGGATCATAGACCGCATGCACCACCGTCACATTGCCATTCTCATCTTTTTCGAAACCGGTACAGGTCACAAAATATGCTCCCATCAGCCGCACCTCATTGCCCGGAAACAGACGGAAATACTTCTTCGGAGGAACCTCCATAAAGTCCTCTCTCTCGATGTACAGCTCTTTGCCGAACGGAATCATGCGTTCGCCGAGTGCTTCATTTTCCATATTGTTCGGAAGCGGCAGATATTCCACTTTACCGTCTTCGTAATTGTCAATCACCAGCTTGATCGGATCCAGAACCGCCATCATCCTCGGTTTTTTCAGTTTCAGGTCTTCACGAATCGCATACTCCAACATCCCGTATTCCACGGATGAATTCGCCTTGGACACACCGCAAAGCTCGACGAACCGGCGAATCGCCTCCGGTGTATAACCGCGTCTTCTGAGTGCGGCAATCGACACCAGCCGCGGATCATCCCAGCCGTCCACGATTTTGTCCTCCACCAGCTTCTTGATATATCTCTTGCCGGTCACCACATTGGTCAGATAGAGCTTGGCAAACTCAATCTGACGGGGCGGATTTTCATATTCGCACTCCTGCACCACCCAGTCATAGAGCGGTCTGTGATCCTCAAACTCCAAAGTACAGATACTGTGGGTTATATGCTCGATCGCATCCTCAATCGGATGTGCAAAGTCATACATCGGGTAAATGCACCATTTGTCGCCGGTATTGTGATGCGTCATCCTTGCCACGCGATAGATAACCGGATCGCGCATGTTGATGTTCGGAGATGCCATATCAATCCTGGCACGAAGCACCCTGCTGCCGTCCGGGCATTTTCCGCCGCGCATTTCCTCAAAAAGCCGCAGATTCTCCTCCACGCTGCGGTTCCGGTACGGACTTTCCTTGCCGGGATTCGTAAAATCACCGCGGTATTCCCGAATCTCCTCCGCAGTAAGATCACAGACAAAAGCCTTGCCCTTTTTGATCAAAAGCACGGCTTTTTCATACATTTCCTCAAAATAATCGGATGCAAAAAACAACCTGTCCTCGTAGTCGGCTCCCAGCCAGTTCACATCCTCCCGGATGGAATTGACAAACTCCTCTTTTTCCTTGGTCGGATTCGTGTCGTCAAAACGAAGATTGAATTTCCCGCCGTATTTCATCGCCAATCCCGCATTTAACAGGATGGACTTGGCATGTCCGATGTGCAGATATCCGTTCGGTTCCGGAGGAAACCTTGTGTGTACATGGGTGTACTTCCCCTCCGCGAGATCTTTATCGATCTCCGCTTCAATAAAATTTTTGGAAATCACTTCTTTCTCCTCGAAGTCGCTCTCCTTGTTTCGAATGATTTCGTTTGAATTCGTCATATTTCCCCATTTCCTTCCTCAGCATTTTAATACAAGCTCAACTCTTTGCATATTTCATTTTCACATCCAGGAATTCCTGAATCAGTCTCAGAATCGCAAAAAGCCTTGCCCGATCCTCAAACTCCTCTCTGGTGGAGGGCAATGGAATGGTCTTGATCACACTGTCCAGTTTATGGAATTCCTCCATCAAAGCTTCCACGGTATTGTCCTTCGAATAATTGAGGGCAATCTGCCCGATAAATTCCTCAATGGATGCCGTCGAAGAAGTATGGTTTACGATGGAACGGGCGATTTTATTCATCTCATACAGAATAAATGCCTGTTTTCTTCGCATGCGAATGTATTCAATATCCTTGGTGTCCTTGATTTGCAGTTGATTGTTGAAATTCTCTTCGGCAACAATCCTTGCTCTGGTGATATCATCATTGAGCCCGTTGAACAACTCCTCCGCATCCGCCGCTTCCCTGCCGATAATGCTGTTTCGGATATGCACCAGGTAGCGCACAATTTTCAAATCCGCATTGTTTTTCAATTCTTCAATGTAATCACTGTCCTTTTTCAGATGCAGGTTCACGAGGATTCCGGCGCTCACACCGATGGCGAACAGCAGGATCTCGTTCAAAATCAGGGAATTGGTGACCTCCCCCGCACTCAGAAAATGCAGTGCCATCACGCAAACCATGGTCACATGATTTCCCCACTGCAGATACATATAGAGAAATGTCACGATAACCACATACATTCCGTAGGAATAGATATTGATTGTCACATTGGAGAACAGGGTTACGGCAAACAAAAGTCCCAATAAATACGCATACACCTTGGAAAGCGCGATGTCCACGGTTTCTCTTTTCGTCGGCTGTATGCTTAAAATCGCGTTGATTCCGGCAGATGTCGGAAAGCGCAGGTTCAGTGCGTAGGCAACGGCATTCGCTCCCAGTGCCGCCACACTGATTTTCACTGCATTGATAATTCGTTTATCCATTTTTCTATTGTTTTACTTTAATCAATCCCGTCGCTTTACAAAGTTCCATCACCAGAAGCGGAACTAAAATCAAAACCAGTGCCATGCCGTAAAGCTGCGGCGAAAGTATGGTCAGCTTAAAGAAATTGTGAATCGGTGTAAATGCCACCAAAATCACGGTGATTACGGAAACGGCGGCTGCCTTGTTCAGGTTCGGATTCGTGAAAAAGCCCAGTTTAAAGAGCGACTTCTCCGAACGCATATTGAAGGACTGCACCACCTGTGAAAGCGCAAGCACCAAAAATGCCATCGTCTGTCCGCCGCTGTGCGTACCTGTTATGGTGGAACCGAGATGGTATGCGGCCAATGTAATAATACCGAACATAAGTCCCTGCAGGGCGATTTGAATGCCGTAACCGTAGGCAAACAGGCCTTCATTCTTCGGCTTCGGGCTTCGATCCATAATATCCTTTTCCACCGGTTCCATACCGAGTGCAATCGCCGGCAGACTGTCCGTTACCAGATTGATCCAAAGCAGATGCATGCTTGCAAGCGGGGATTTATGCCACATCAGCATGGCAACAAACACGGTGATCACTTCTCCGATATTCGTACCCAGGAGGAATCCGACCACTTTTTTGATATTGGAATAGATGCCGCGTCCCTCTCGCACCGCTTCCACGATGGTGGCGAAATTATCATCGGTCAGAATCATATCCGCCGCACCCTTTGAAACATCCGTACCGGTGATTCCCATTGCGCAGCCGATATCCGCCGCCTTCAGCGCCGGAGCGTCATTCACGCCGTCTCCGGTCATGGACACGATACGATCCTTTCTCTGCCATGCTTTGACGATTCGAATCTTGTTTTCCGGAGATACCCTCGCATACACGGAAATGCGCTCAATGGTACTGTCAAGCTCGCTTTCATCCATGGCGTCCAGTTGCGCGCCGGTAATGGCGAGATCCCCTTCCTCCAGAATTCCGAGCTCCCTTGCAATTGCGGACGCGGTCACCACATGGTCACCAGTGATCATAATCGGTTTAATGCCGGCTCTGCGGCACACCTTCACGGCTTCCTTCGCCTCCGGTCTCGGCGGATCGATCATGCCCACCAGTCCCATGAAAATCAGATCGCTTTCGATGTCTTCCGGTTTCGCATCCTCGCGAACCTCATCCACGATCTTATAGCCGATGGCAATCACTCGAAGCGCCTGATTGCTCATTTCTTCATTGACTTTTTTTGCCGCTTCCAGATCGCCGCTTATGCAGCGCTGCGCCATCATATCAAACGCGCCTTTGACAATCGCAATCTTTTTGCCCTCCATCTGATTCACGGAAGTCATAAGTTTTCGATCCGAGTCGAACGGAATTTCCAGAAGTCTCTGGTATTTGCGGTTCAGTTCTTCCTTCGGAAAGCCGTTTTTATGCGCCGCCAGCACGATGGCGGTTTCCGTCGGATCTCCGATGTGTTCTTCCTTCATATCCGTAAACAGCACGCTGCCGTTGGAAGCCAGTGTTCCGTAAACCAGAAGCTCCTGCACCTTCTTGCTGTTTGCGGAAGAGATGTCCTCCATCTCCTTGGTACTGTCCAGATATGCCTTCACCAAGGTCATGCGGTTTTGCGTCAATGTACCGGTTTTGTCGGAACAGATGATGGATGCTCCGCCCAGTGTCTCCACCGCCGGAAGCCTGCGAATAATCGCATTTCGACTTGCCATCCTCTGCACGCCGATGGAAAGCAC
>JBHAEV010000059.1:0-4045 GCA_041855735.1 Lachnospiraceae bacterium | reverse complement strand
CATAAGAAAAACCTCCTTATTTGTGAAATTTTTTAAATTTCTTTTTGTTTGCTATGCTTATATTAATATATTTTTACTTAAAAATCCTTACAAATTTCTTCTGAATTAGTGGAATTTTTTTATGTTTTACTTAACCCCCATTACCGAAATATGCAATTTTACTATCAAAACCCTAAAAATTTTTCACATTGTCAAAGTTGTGTGAAACAGTTTGCACATCTTCCCATTCGTTTCCTTGAATGAAATGTTTTACCGCAACGCCTCCGCAAAAGCCTTGGTAATCAACTGCGGTCTGGTAATGATGGAACCGACCACTACGCTGAATGCACCGAGTTCGATCACTCTTTTGCATTTCTCGGGAGTATCGATATTTCCCTCGGCAATCACGCGATGCTTCGCCTTCGCCACGATCTCTCTTAAAATTTCAAAGTCATTGGCTTCGATGCGAAGATGCCTGGACTGTGGGGTATACCCCACCATCGTTGTGCCGATGAAGTCAAAACCGAGTTCATCCGCATGCAGAGCTTCTTCCACGGTGGAACAGTCCGCCATCAGCAGCTGATTCGGATATTTTTCCTTTATCTCCGAAAAAAACGCATCCAATGTCTTGCCGCCCGGCCTTTTCGCTATGGTTGCATCCAGAGCAATGATCTCCACTCCCACCTCCATCAGTTCGTCCACTTCCTTCATGGTCGGAGTGATATACACATCACAATTTTCATAATCCCTTTTTACAATGCCGATAATCGGAAGATCCACCTGTGCTTTGATTTGCTTGATATCCGCCTTCGTGTTGGCACGAATCCCCGAAGCTCCGCCCTGCATTGCGGCAAGTGCCATCCTTCCCATGATATAATCGGAATGAAGCGGTTCATGCTGCAATGCCTGGCATGATACGATCAACTTCCCTTCCAGTTTATTCACCCTGTCCTGTACGCTCATCACTTTCCCCTTCTCCATCTGTTTTTCCATCATTTCCAACATACGAAACCATGATTTCGTCCTGTTCACTGTCGCTATTCTATAATGTTAAAAAATTAATTTCAATACCTCTGTTGTCACAAGAAACTACTTTCAAATATCTTGGTAGATATGAATAATTCGAATTCTCTTTTTTTGTGATTATCTTATAATTTCCGTTTTCGAATCGGTTCATCTTTCTTTTTTTCGGTTCGGATTTCTATTTCCGGGCAGTTGGAGTATAATGTGAGCATTATATACTTGCGCAAGAAAACAAACGCGCAGGAGAGATACAGGAGGGTGTAATGGATAAAATCGCAAAATATCTGGGGATCGATATCGGAGGAACCGCCGTCAAGATGGGGATTGTCACAAAGAACGGTGAAATTCTTTCCAAGTCGCAGTTTCCGGTGGCATTTGACGGATACGAAACTCCGATACTGGTTACGGTGCTAAAGTCGACGGATCTCTTTCTTTCCGAAAACAACATCGATCCCGAAGCATTAGGCGGAATTGCCGTTTCCGCAACCGGTCAGATCGACAGCAATCTGGGGATTGTAGCCGGCAGCGGCGGCAATATCAAAAACTGGGTCGGCGCCAGAATCAAAGAAGAATTTGAGGCAAAATATCGCAAAAAAACCGTGGTGATCAATGATGCAAACTGTGTTGCGCTCGGAGAGGCATGGATCGGAAATGCCAGGGGAAAAAAGAACGCATTGATTTTCACAATCGGAACCGGTCTCGGCGGCGGCATTATGGTGGATGACCGGATTCTTCTCGGGGAATCCGGTTTTGCCGGAGAACTCGGTCATTTCTCCATTCATTACGAAGGCAGACCGTGTACCTGCGGAAACCGGGGCTGCTTTGAACAATACGCCTCCATGACGGCTTTGGTGAAGCAGGTGAAATCCTATGTGGAAGAAGAGAACATCATCGTGGACGGTGAAATAAACGGAATGTATATCTTTGAAGAGGTAAAACGCGGGAACGAAGGCATTGCCCGGATTGTGGACGCCTGGATTGACGACATTTCCCACGGCATCACATCTTTGGTTCATGTGTTCAATCCGGAGGTGGTCTTAATCGGGGGCGGTGTGTCACTGCAAAAGGAATTGTTCATCGACAAACTGGAACAAAAACTGCAAAGCAGAATCATGCCGAATTTCAGAAAGAAATTGCAATTGCTGCCCGCCAAACTCGGAAATGATGCCGGCATGGTCGGCGCGGTCTACCATTTCCTGAAAAACGAGGAAAATACGTTGATTCCTTAACAATTATTATTTTTTTCGAATATTTAAGAAAAAGCATTCATATTGCAAGTTATCACGCAAGACATTCCGGATCATTTGTAGTATAGTAGTATTGTGGGAGCGGAAATCCCCGATACCCACGGTAACATCGAAATGTTTTCGGTTCATTCTTGAACAACAGGAGGGAAAAATGGTATTTATACAGGCAAAAGATTATGATGATATCGGAAGAAGGGCTTCCTCGATTTTGATCAGCCAGGTGATTCTGAACAAAAAATCCGTTCTCGGTCTTGCGACCGGTTCCAGTCCTATCAGCACTTATCAGCACATGATAAAAGCCAATGCAAGCGGATTGGCGGATTTTCGCGAAGTAAAAACCGTGAATCTGGATGAATATGTGGGATTGGATCCTGCGCACAACCAAAGTTATTTTTACTTTATGAATGAAAATCTGTTCAAGCATATCAATATTGACATTGCCCAAACCAGAGTGCCGAGCGGCGTCAGCAAGGATTTCGCCAAAGAATGCGTCGATTATGAAAATCATATCAAGTCCGTCGGCGGTGTGGATATCCAGTTACTGGGACTTGGGCACAACGGGCATATCGGTTTCAATGAGCCGGCGGAGGATTTCCCGGTAACCACACATTGTGTGGATCTGACCGAAAGCACCATCAATGCCAATGAGCGTTTCTTCGAGAAACGGGAGGATGTTCCGACCAAGGCGATTACCATGGGCATCGGAACCATTATGAAAGCAAGAAAGATCGTTCTGGTCGTAAACGGTGAGGCAAAAGCGGATATCGTGGAAAAAGCGTTCTTCGGTCCGGTTACGCCGAATGTCCCGGCATCCGTATTGCAATTGCATCCCGATGTTGTCATCATCGGAGATGCGCAGGCCTTCTCGAAAATTCAGAATCGAATCTAAGAACGCGATGTCATTTTCGCATTACTTTTGCGCTAATACTCACAATTGTAAAAGCATGGACAACTCGTTTCCGAGTCCATGCTTTTCCATTAATTCAACTGATCTCTCATACTTTCGCACGATAAGAACACTTCACGACTAAATCGATTGTTCAAATATTCCAAAAGCCAAGCAAACCCTCCGCCAATACGACTTGTGATCGCCAAACCGTTTTACAAGCAGTTTTTTATCAACTCATCCGCAACAGAAAACTGTATTGCTATTTTCTATCCCATTGACATCGTCCGCTTGCTCCGCACGGCAGAACCAACTCCCCGCCTCGAATCCTCAATCCGATTTCCTCCGCCATCACGATGGCGCCGGCAGCTTTGTTTGCCACTTCCGTATCCAGGAGGTATTTCAAAACTCCGGGCTGAAGCCCCGTGGTGTAGGAATTGATTAAAAAAAACAGAGGATTCCCGGATAAAAGTTTGGAAGTCAGCACCACGAAATCATAAATATTGTCCTCGATCTTCCATATCTCACCCTTGGGTCCTCTTCCGTAGGACGGAGGATCCATGATAACGGCATCGTACCGGCTGCCTCTGCGAATTTCCCGCTCCACAAATTTCACACAGTCGTCCACCAGCCAACGGATTCCCGCTTGTGAAAGTCCCGAACTTCTGGCATTGTCCTTTGCCCAGTTCACCATGCCTTTGCTGGCATCCACATGGGTCACCTTCGCTCCTGCCATGGCTGCGGACAGAGTGGCCCCGCCGGTGTAGGCAAAAAGATTGAGCACTTTCACATCCCTTTTTCCGCTCTCTTTTGCGATCAGTTTCGATGCCCAATCCCAATTGGTTGCCTGCTCCGGGAAAACACCGGTGTGTTTAAAGCTGAACGGACTCAGATTGAACACCAGATCCTT
>JBHAEV010000058.1:0-3567 GCA_041855735.1 Lachnospiraceae bacterium | reverse complement strand
TACCGATGGAGAGAATCGCCAGAACGGTGCTTGAAAATATCGAAAGGGCAAGCCGTTCCAAAGAGCCGATTACCGGTGTTCCGTCCGGATTTATTGATCTCGACTATATGACGAACGGTTTTCAGCCTTCGGATTTTATTCTGATTGCGGCAAGACCGTCCATGGGTAAGACTGCATTTGTACTGAATGTATTGCAGCATGTGGCATCCAGAAAGAAAATCGATTGCGTATTCTTCTCGCTGGAAATGAGTAAGGAACAATTGGTTTCCCGTATGATATCCATGCAGTCGGGAATCGATGCGAGTTTGCTCAGACGTGGAGATTTGTCCGACAATCAATGGATGGATTTGGTGGAAGGTACGATTGAGGTCGGAAATTTCCGAATCACCATAGATGAAACACCGGGAATCAGCATCAATGAGCTGCGAAGCAAATGCCGAAAGCTGAAGATGGAAAAAGATATCAAACTGGTCATTATTGACTATTTGCAGTTGATGAGCGGTTCCGGAAAAAAAACGGACGGACGTCAGCAGGAAATTTCGGAAATCTCCCGAAATCTCAAGGCGATTGCCAGAGAACTGCAGGCTCCCGTGATTGCTCTTTCCCAGCTTTCGCGTGCCTGTGAAACAAGGACGGATCACAGACCGATGCTTTCCGACCTCAGGGAGTCCGGAGCAATTGAGCAGGATGCCGACTTGGTTATGTTTTTATACCGTGACGGATACTACAACAAGGCGACGGACAATCCGAATGAAGCGGAAGTGATCATTGCCAAGCAGAGAAACGGTCCCATCGGTACCGTAAAGCTGGTATGGAAGCCGGAAACCACAAGATTTGTAAATATGGCGAAAGATTAAGAGATAACGGGAAGGGGTTTTTGGAGTTCGGATTTGCGGGGATGGGATAAGGACATAAAAACCCCGGGTTTTGACATCAATGCCAAAACCCGGGGGAGCGTTTGTGTTGATTATGCTTCAATTGCTTCTACAGGACAAACGGCTGCGCAAGCTCCGCAGTCAATGCAGGCATCCGCGTCGATATTGTATTGCGTATCTCCTGCCGAGATTGCAGACACCGGACACTCGCTCTCGCAAGTACCGCAGCTGATGCATGAATCGGTAATGGTATGTGCCATGAAAATTTCCTCCTTTATTGCATTCGAATTCTTAAAGATGTTCTACACACTCTCATTTTATACCACAATATTTTGAAATACAAGTATTGAATATTGTGTCATTTTCATGTATCATTATATATGTTAGGAATTTCTTGGTTTGGAAAGCCTTACTTATTGATAATAAAAAAGAAAATGTCAAATGATTTTTGGTAATTTCGACAGAAAGCAGGAAAAGATAAATGAAAATTACAAAGGATATCACCATCGGTGAATTGATTCAGACCGATTTGAGTATTGTACCGATTTTGATGCGGGCGGGGATGAACTGTTTCGGTTGTTCCGTCGCCCAGGATGAAACCCTGGAAGAGGCTTGTTATGTCCATGACATTGACGTGGACATTCTGGTGGAACAGATCAATGAAATTCTCTCGTTTCAAGCGGAAGAATAAAAAGGATGCCGAAAGCTCTGTTTTCGGCATCCTTTTTCGGCTATATCAGAGAAAGCTGCTCAATGGCATTGTCTTTAATGATCAGATCCAGATGTTCTTCGCAATAGGACTTTACGGTGTAACGCTGATTGGGTTTTCCGCCGTTTTCCAAAATAAGATTGCAGACTCCGAGAATATCTTTGTCTTTTTGCACACTCTCCAGCAAAAGCATGTATCTGGAGCGCAAATGATCTTTGTAAAGAGAGGATTTCAGTTGACGGATCTGCTTGATGACATGGGAAATATGGATGATTTCATCCAGCGTTTCGAATTCAAAAGCCTGGAGCAGGGGGTTTTGAGGCGCAGTATGGTCGTCGGTCAAAACATGCGCATCCTCATCCGGATGAAAATCCAAAGGACTGTACTCCATCTCCCCATATTCTTTTATGATGTTCGAAAATAAAATATTGAATTCATCATCATGGTCAATTGCAGAAACTTCAATCTTCAGCTCTCCGCTCTCAAGCGGAATCAGCTCCACAGACAGATTGGAATTTTCCGGATTGAAATTAATCTCCCTGCTCAGCTGTTCGATCAAACTATTGATCAGGGCCTTCGACTTTTCATTGCCATAAGCAAGATCTTTTATCGTTAAATTATAATGATCCAAATCATTCTGATTCAGAATATAGCAAATCTTGTTGCTGCCGATTCGATTCAGTTTCATGCACTTCACCTCCATGTCCGTCTGAATTTATTACTACCTATCATACACCAAATACGATCCCATTACAAGATGAATACGGATTACAGGACATGAACTCGCAAAAGCGACACTGCTTCTTTGAAAAAAACACGAAAAAATCAACGAAATGTTCAACAGAAAGGAAGGCAGCGTAAGTTTGGCTTTTAGAAATGCGAAGTTTGTGATAAACTATAAAAGCCGTACACGAAAAAACAGGAAATCTTTTCTGAAACGGATCAAAACAGGGGCATTCCCGACAGTGAATCGGAGAAGGATCTTATTATGAAAAAAAAGAAACTACTTGTTATTATTCTTGCCGTGCTTATTCTCATTCTACTATCCATCATCGGAATCGGTTCGAATTATCTGGTTGATTTTGCTTTGACAAGGGACAGTTCTTCCGCATCGGCGGTAAGAAGTACATTGCAGGTATCGGCAGATGAGCAGGCAAAGCTGGAACAACGTGCAAAGGACCTGGAAGCGAAACTCGAGAAAGAAGCCGATTTGTGGGCAAAACAATATTTGACGGAGCAGTTCAGCATTACCTCACAGGACGGGCTGAAACTTGTGGGCGATTATTACGAGCAGGAAATCGATGCGGGAATGTATTGCATTATCCTGCACGGGTATAATAAAAATAAGGAAGACATCCGTCTTTTTGCAAAGCATTATTATGAGCGGGGATACAATGTGCTGACTCCCGATTTGCGTGCGCATGGTGAAAGTGAGGGCGATTATATCGGAATGGGATATTTGGATAAAGAAGATTTAAAGCAGTGGATAGATCTCGTCATCCAAAAAGATCCGAAAGCAAAGATTGCGTTGCACGGACTGTCTATGGGAGCCTCCACCATCATGATGGCATCGGGGGATGATTTGCCGGAAAATGTAAAGGTTATGGTGGAAGACAGCGGGTATTCCTCGGTCTGGGATGAATTTGCGGATAAGCTGGAGAATCTGTACGGATTACCGGAATTTCCGATGTTACACACGGCCAATCTTATCTCCAAAATGAAGGCAGGCTATTATTTCTCGGACGGCGACACATTGGCTCCTCTTCGGCGAAATGACATTCCAATGCTTTTTATTCACGGAGATATGGACGATTACAATCCGTTTTATATGCTGGATTTGGTATACGATGCCAATGCATCGGAGAAGAAGAAACTGGTGATTCAGGGTGCAAGGCATGTGATGGGAGTTCATGTCGATCCGGAAACCTATTGGAATACGGTGGACGATTTCGTGGATCGATACATTCCGTAAGAAATTTTGTT